>CAMCYH010000004.1 GCA_945883745.1 Candidatus Kuenenia stuttgartensis | reverse complement strand
CCCCTTGACGGTGATGGTCCACTTTCGACTGGCCACTTTACCGGCAGCGCCCAGACTTCCCCCGACCGGGTTCCGATGATCGGTGCCGGCCGCCCAGGTGAGCAAAGCGATGCCACGATCACGTCGGCCCATGCGACGACGATCAACACGTTTGCCGGCAAGAAGGTCTGCAAGGCTGGTGACCAGGCGGCTGAGTCGTTCTGCGACGGTATGCAGGTCTCCCTGACGACTGCGATCGACCCGACCGCCCGCACGGGTGAGCTTGTGCACGAGTTCAATGACCTGCAGCCGCTCCACTCGGCTCGCGATGCGGTCCTTGTCTCGAACGGTACCGCGACGGTTCGTGGCCTCGTCGGTGGCTATGCCAACATCCTCTTCGCCGACGGCAGCGTCCGGAAGGTGAAGGATACGAGCGGTCTGAATGGTCGTCCGGACGGTCAGCTTGGTGCGCATGCCACTGAGGCTTCGCTCACCACTGGCAACGCCGGCAAGACGATGGAGATGACACAGGCTGGCTGGGACGAGATCAAGAACGAGATCTGGTCCAAGCGGGTTGCCATGCCGCAGCTCCCGGGTGGTGGCGTCCAGGAGTGATCCTCGCTCCTGCTGCCTGCCCGATCGCTTGAATGATTCGGGCTTCCACAAGTGCCACGGCCGCCTTCGGGCGGCCGTGGTTTTTTTGTGGCCTCTTGTTTTCGGCCCAAAAGGAGCCGCCTCATCAAAGCCACATCTTTGATCCGCAAGATTTCGTTGGCAATACTCGATGGTACTATCCTCAGGTAAGCCCCGTATCCCCGAAACGCCCATGATCGCCTCCGCCCTTCCAGCCGATGATGCCCTGCCGAGCGATAGCGAAATCGCCAGCGATCGCCGCCGCCGCTCCGCCCGGCTGCGAATCGAAATCGCCGCCACGTTGATCGGCGGCACGCTGCTAGTATCCGCGGTGATCGCCAGCTTCCTCTGGAAAAATGAGTTTTATCCGGCCGTGCCGGCCGCTGTGGCTGTGCTGCTGCTGGGGGGGCCGCTCGTCTGGGCGGCCGTCGCCGACCTGCTGCAGGGAAGAGCCGGCATGAATGCCTTGGTGGCCCTGGCGGTGGTCGGAGCCGCCACCAGCGGCAAGTATCTGGAGGCCGGGGGCATCGCCTTCTTCATGATCATCGCCGGGCTGGTGGAACGCCGCACCGCGATCGGCGCCGAGGCGAGCATCGAGTCGTTGATCAAGCTCACGCCCACCAAGGCACTGCGGATCGCGCGGGCGGACGGTGCCGAGCCAATGCGGAATGGGGAGCCGGAGGAGGTCGAAGCCCGCCAACTTCAGCCGGGCGATGTGATCCGGGTGCTTCCCGGCGACAATGTGCCGGCCGACGGCCGCGTGGTGCGGGGCACAAGCACCGTCAATCAGGCAAGCATCACCGGCGAATCGCTGCCGGTAGACAAGGGGCCGGGCGACGAGGCCTTCGGCGGCACGACCAACCTCACCGGCATGCTCGACATCGCCGTCACCAAGGCGGGGGGCGAGACGGTCCTCGGCCGCGTCCGCAGCCTGATCCTCGAGGCGGAGCGGTCTCGAACGCCCGCCATGCGGCTCATCGACAACTATGCCGCCTGGTATACCCCGACGGTGCTGATGCTGGTGGGCGTGGTGCTTTTTTTCGCCCTCCGCAGCGACCCTGATCGGGCCTTCGACCGGGCCATTGCGATGCTTGTGATCGCCTGCCCGTCGGCCCTCATCCTGGCCACCCCCACAGCCCTCGTGGCCGGGCTCTCCGCCGCCGCCCGGCTCGGAGTCTTGATCAAGAGCGTCGTCACGCTCGAGGCGGCCCGCAGCATTACCGCGATCGTATTCGACAAGACCGGCACGCTCACCACCGGCGTGCTGAGCGTGACACGGCTCGCCCCCGCCGCCGATGTGCCGGCCGCCGACCTGTTGCGGCTGGCGGCGAGCGTGGAGGCCAACAGCCGCCATCCGGTCGCCCGGGCGGTGGCCGAGATGGCCCGGCGGGCTGGCCTGCGGCCCCCGGTGGTGGAGGATTTCGAGGAGGTGCCCGGCCGGGGCGTGCGGGGCATGGTCGCCGGGCGGAGCGTGCTCGTGGGGCGGGCAAGCTGGCTGGCAGATCCAGAGGCGCTTCTTGCCGATCAGGTGCAGGCGATCGAAGCCGCCCAGAGCAGCCCTGAGGCCGACGGCCTGTCGGTGCTCCATGTGGTCTGCGACGGCCGCTATGCCGGCTGGCTGGGGCTCGAAGACAACGCCCGGACCAATGCCGCCGATGCGGCCGACCGCCTCCGCGACCTCGGCATCAAGCGGATGGTGATTCTCACTGGCGACCGCGAGAGCGTGGCCCGCCGGGTGGCGGCCCAGCTGCATTTCGACGAATACAAGGCGGAGGTGCTGCCTCATGAAAAGCTCGAGATGGTCGACTTCCTCAAGGCCCGCGGCCACCGCGTGGCGGTGGTGGGCGACGGCGTGAACGACGCCCCCGCCCTGGCGGCTGGTGACATCTCGATCGCCATGGGGGCGGCCGGCAGCGACGTCGCGATCAACTCCGCGACGATCGCCCTCATGAATTCCAACCTCAACCGCATCCCTTTCCTGGTAGACCTGTCACGCCGCACGCTGTCGGTGATCCGCCAAAACATGATCGTGGGGGTGGCCTTCATCGTCGTCTTTATGGCCCTGGCCGGGGCGGGCTACGTCTCCCCCGTGCTCGCGGCAGTGCTCCACATCGCCAGCGGCCTGGTCGTGGTGTTTAATTCGGCTCGGCTCGTCCGGTGCGGAGAAGAGATCGAGCAGGCCGAGGCCGAATTAGCCGCCGGCCAGCGGGGAGGCGGAAAGGCTGGGCATCAGGCCCCGGCCCTGCCTGTGGCGGCAGCGGCCGAGCCAGTCGTGGTCTGAGCCTGAGGTCGCTAATGTCGCACTGCTGCTACCCGACGTCACGGTCCTGGAAAAGCAGGATCGCCAGGCCACCGAAGGCCACTACCATGCAGGCCGCGTAGAGTGTCACGGAGGCGACATAATCTCCGGTGATTGGATGGCCCTGCGTGAGGGCATCGGCCATCCAGAAATACTGCAGGTTGGGCACGACGACCGCCGGAAGCGTCCAGATCGTCCAGAGCCTGTCGGCCCCGGCCAGGAGCGACAGGAAGTAGTCGCTCACCAGCCCGAGAAGAAACCCGCCGAGGCAGACCAGCAGCGTGGCGGTCTGGGTGAGGCGGGTGGAGGCCGCGACGGCGATGGCGGCCAGCACGAGGATCGCCTCGAGGGCCAGCAGGATCGCAAAGAGCAACTGGGGATTGAAGTCGGTGAGCGGATGCTGCGGCTCCCAGTCGCGGGAAATGAACGAGATGATCCCGAGGGCCGCCGTCAGGCCGCCACCGAGGCAGACGGCGAAGGTCGAGGTGAACGGCCGGCGGTAGAAATAGTTGGCCAGTGCCGCGATCGCGAGCGCCCCGCCCGCCGCCCCGAGGCCGAAGAGGAGCACAGGCACGTCGAAGATGTCTTCATCGCGGACACTCGCCTGCACCCGATGCCGCACCGTCAGGAGAAACACCACCGCGAGGATCCAAAACGCCAGCAGGATCGCCCCGGTAACCCCGAGGTATTTGCCGATGACCACCGCGGCCCGGGGAACCGGTTTGCTCACCACCGTGAGCACCGTCTTGTTTTCGATCTCCCGACCGATCACGCCGGTGGCCGTGAAGCCGGCCAGGAGCAGGCCGACCAGGAGCAGCGTGCTCAGGCCGAGATCGACGAGCAGTTTGTTGTCATCGGCGAAGGCATAGGCGGCCACGTTGACATTCAGCACCAGCGCCAAGATGCCGACGCAGATAAGCACGATGAAAATTCTCTGGCGGATCGATTCCAAAAAGGCATTGCCGGCGATCGTGAATACGGGCATGACACACCCTCCAGCCTCAATGGCAGATACGCACCTCCTCACCCGGGTCTTCGGGCAGGAAGAATAAATTTTTCCCGAAGAATACGCCGGAATTGTGAGAATTGCGTAAACATCGCCGCTCTGGAATGACAACCCGCGGTGCCGACGTACACTCCAAGAGACCACCTGCGGGCTGCTGGTGACCGGCGGCGTTCGCCGCTTCCCGCAGGTCTCGAAACCACGCTCAAGCAGGCCGGGCCATGGCGGATCGGAAGCAGCACGCAGATGACGAACAGCCTCTGTCGAATGCCGTGACGCCGGCCGATGGCCGGGCCCGGGGCTGGCAGCCACAGACCACTTCCGCCGATGACCGGACCTATCGCCGGGGGCGGATGGCGGCAGTGACCGGGCTCTTCATCCAGATCGCGCTGGCCATTGTGGTTGGTCTGGCCGGTGTGTGGGCCGGCAGCGAGGCGATTCATGCCGCCACCTGGCACCTGCTCGGCGGGGTGCTGATCTGGGCGGTGCTCGCTCTGATCTACCAGCAACATGAGGCCGAACGGGCCGAACTGCTTGCCAGCGAAAAACTCAATGCCGCCGGGGGCAATGCCGCGACCATTTTCGACGGCATGGCCGACCAGTTGCTCGTAGCCCGCAATCGTCTGCAGCGACTCTATTCCTATGGCCTGCCGATTGTGAGCTTTGTGCTGGCCGGCTATCTGATCGGCGTCGGCGGCAGCCTCCTCTACGGCATCTCCACCCGACAGTCGTCGCGGCCGCCGCTCTCGCCAACCTGCGAGCCGGTGGGTCTGATTTTCGCAATGGGGGCCGCCGCCTTCGCGGCGTTTGTCGCCGCCCGTTGGATGAGCGGCTACACCCGCGTCGATGCCTGGCGGCTGCTGCGTGGTGGTGCCAGCTACCTGATGAGCTGCTTCGTGATCGTCGGCCTGCTGTGCGCGGGAGCCGTCGTCACCGCCATCCTCGATGACACGAGCCTTTTCGAATGGCTGGCCGTGGCCGTGCCGGCCGCGATGGTCGGAGTCGGGGCTGAGATTCTTCTCACGTCGCTCATGGCCGCCTATCGACCGAAGAGGCCCGGAGAGATTCCGCGGCCGGCCTTCGATAGCCGCATGCTGGGGCTGCTGACCGCTCCGGAATCGCTGGGGCGGGTGATCGGCGACCTGGTGAATTACCAGTTTGGTGTCGAAATCTCAAAGAGCTGGTTTTACGACCTCCTCGGCCGTGCCGTGACGCCGCTGACGCTCCTGGCTGGCCTTGTGCTGACCGCCCTGAGCTGCCTGGTGATCGTCGGCCCCGACGAGCAGGGCGTGGTCATCCGTTGCGGATCGATGCAGGAGGGAACCCTCGGTCCAGGGATTCATGCGAAACTTCCTTGGCCGCTGGAGACCGCGACAGTTCTCCCCGTCGGCCAGATTCATCAGGTGCTCGTGTCGAGCGATCTGACGGGGCGCGACCGGGCCGCCGAGCCGCTTCTCTGGACATCCGATGACGACACCGCTGCCGCGGTTGGGCAGGAAAACTATGTCACGGCCCCCGGTGGATCGGCTGAACAGGCCCAGGGAGCGGGCGGCGGGATGGCGGTCGTCTCCTCCGATGTGGTCGTCCAGTATCGGGTGATCGACCTGCGGGCCTTTCTCAATGGCCCACCGCGCTTTACCAGCGTGATCCGTGCCGCGGCCCAGCGGGAAGTCTCGATGTTTTTTGCCGGGTGCGATATCGACTCGCTCCTCGGAGTGGATCGGACTGTTGCCGGGAGCGACCTCGCCAGCCGGCTGCAGCAGCGGCTCGACGGACTCGGCGTCGGGGTTGATGTGGTCGGCGTATCGATCACCTCCCTGCATCCTCCCATCGGCAAGGTGTCGCGGGCTTTTCATTCCCAGATCGGCGCCGTCCAGCAGCGCGAGACGATCATCCAGGCGGCAAAGACCGAGGCGATGGTGATGCTCGCGAAGGTCGCCGGCTCCGCAGCAAAGGCTCGCGAGATCGATGCCGCCATCCAGGAACTCGATGTCGCCCGTCAGGCAGGGGCCGCTGCCGAAAAGCTCACAGCCGGCGAGCAGCGGATTGAGTCACTCCTTGGCGAAGCCCTCGGAAGAGCGGCCGAACTGGTGCACGAGGCCAAGGCCTACCGCTGGCAGCGGTCCGTCGGTGAGGTCGCCTCCCGCGAGCAGTTTGCCGGTGAACTGCTGGCCTATGAGCAGGCCCCCGCCTACTACCGTACGCGAAAGTTTCTCGAGGTTCTCGCGGCCGGTCTGGCCGACCGGCGGAAGTATGTCATCGCCGGCGAGGGCCTGGAAACGCCCACGCTCCACATGGACTTCAACGACCCGGTTTCAGCCATCGACACCCTTCTTTCCGAATAGACCCGTTCCCTCGGCATGCGAGGTAGACCATGAAAAATTCCTTTACGATTCTGATCGGCACCGTGATTGGGGCCGCCCTCCTGTCTCACATGTTTCTCTACCAGGTGCGGTACGACCAGGTCGCCATCCGCACGACGTTCGACAAGGCCGACGAGGCGAGCGTGCAGGAGGCGGCAGGCCTGAAGTTTCGCTGGCCCTGGCCGGTCAACAAGATCACTCACTATTCGAAACGGCTCCAACTGCTCGAAGACAAAGTGGAGGAGCTGCAGACGGCCGACGGAAAGAGCGTGATCGTACGGACGTACCTGACCTGGCGGATCACCGATCCGCTGGCTTTCTACACCACCCTCAAGGATCCTTCTGAAGCCGAAAAGCAGCTATCTTCGCGGCTGCGGGAGGTTCGTAGCGTGATCAGCACCCGCCGGTTTGACGAACTTGTCAACACCGATGAATCGCAACTGGCACTGGCGGCCATCGAGACCGAGGCCAAAGACTCCCTCAACACGGCCCTCGCCGCGGCCACCTATGGGATTCGGGTTGAGGAAGTAGGCATCCAGAAACTGGTGCTGCCGGAGGCCACCACGAGCCGGGTCTTTGAAACGATGATCAAGACCCGCGAGCGGCTCGCTGAAAATGCGCTGCAGGAAGGCCAGGCTCAGGCCTCGGCGATTCGCAGCGAGGCGGCCAGTGCCCGCGACCGCATTCTCGCCTTCGCTGAAAAACGTGCCCAGTCGATCCGCTCCCAAGGGGACCGAGAGGCCTCCGCCGAGTATGCGAGCTTCGCCCGCAACGAGGATTTCGCGGTCTTCCTCCGCAAGGTCGAGGCCCTGCGAAAAATGCTCGACCACAACACCACCTTCGTGCTGTCGGCTGACAGCCTGGGAATTCTCGACTGGTTCCGCCAGGATCCGGCTGCCGCGGCAGGTCCGGCCGCGACTGCAGGCCCGGCCGCGACGGCAGCGACCGACAACTGAACGGCCCCGCATCTCCAGAGAAGACCCCCGCATGAATCCCGCCATCCCTCCCGCCTTCGATGAATCGTCCGCCGTCCTGGCTCCCGGCGTCGCTTCGGCTGCCGAAGACATGGCTGCAGAGTTCGTTCCACGGGATCCGGCGGAGCAGTCGCTTGCCGAAGCGCTGCGGCTGAGCTTCGGGATTCTCAAGATCGCGATGGGCGTTCTGCTGGTGAGTTATCTCTTCAGCGGCACGTTCAGCGTCGGTTCCAACGAGGTGGCTGTTCGTCTGCGGTTTGGCGAATGCGTCGGCGAGGGCGACACGCGGGTTCTCGAACGAGGCACCTACCTTGCGGCTCCCTTCCCGTTCGAGCAGGTCATCAAGGTGAGCACCCGCCCGGCCACCGTCTCGCTCGACAAGGAGTTTTGGTTCGAAACATCCGACAGTGAAAGTGGAATGACTCGCGGAGAACTGCAGTCCCGCTTGGCGCGTCCGCTCAATCCGATCCGTGACGGCTCGCTGCTCACCGGTGACTCCGGCATCGTTCATGCCCGCTGGACCGTGACCTACCGGGTCGGAGATGCGGTAGATTTCATCACCAACGTCGGCGCCGAACCGCTTGGGGCGCGGCTGGTGAGCTGCGCGATGCAGCAGGGAATCGTGCAGGCGGCAGCCCGAACGTCGGCAGATGATCTGCTCCGCGGAGCGGTTCGGCGGGAACTGGCAGTCGCCACGGCCCAGGATCGGCTCGATGGCATGCGGACCGGGCTTGTCATCGACCAGCTTGTGCTCGACAAAATCTCGGCGCCATTGCGGGTCGGCTCGAGTTTCGACGCCGTCACGACGGCGGAAACCGACCGCTCGCAACGGCTTGTCGCCGCCCAGCAGGATCGAGCAAAAATCCTCGGCGAGGCGGCCGGCGAGGCGGCTGATCTGCTGTTGGCTGTGGTCCGCCGGTATGAGGAGGCCGTCGAAACCGGACGCAGTGATTCCGCCGCGGCGGCCGCCACTGAAATCGACGAGGCCCTGTCGGCCCTCGCTATCGGCGGGCAGCCGATCGGCGGTGAGGCGGCGGCCATTGTAAACAGGGCAAAGACCTACCGCACTCAGGTCGTCGAGCGAGTAAAGAGCGAAGCGGAGACATTCAGCCGGCTGCTGCCTCAATACGAGCAGACTCCCCGGCTGGTGCTATCCCGGCTCTGGGAAGATGCCCGCGAGTCAATCCTCACCGGTGACATCGAGACTTTTTACACCCTGCCCGGCCGCCTCGATCTGCAGATCAATCGTGATCCACAGCTCCAGCGGCAGAGACAGAAGCGGCAACTCGAATCGATCAAGTCAGCCACCCCTTGAACCTCGAAGGAATGAAGAGGTTGCCAGCATGGCAGACATCCTTGCATCGCTCCTATCGGAACAGGCTGCCCCACCCGCCGAAGGGAAAAGCACCGCCGAACCCGGCGCCGGAGCGGCCTCTTCTCCTGTTTCGCCAGCCGCTGAGACCGGCAGGGGCATCGACATCGCGTGCGCTGGGGTGTCGAAGTTTTTTCGGGACTTCTGGATGCGGCCCTCGGTGCGGGCGGTGGACGGCCTCACGTTTGAAGTTCGCACCGGCGAGATTTTCGGCCTGCTCGGCCCGAATGGCTCGGGCAAAAGTACCACGATCAAGATGCTGCTGGGCCTGCTCGAGCCGACCGCCGGCCGCATCGCCGTACTCGGTCGGCATCCCCGTGATGTCGGCGTCAAGCGGCGGATCGGCTATCTCCCAGAAGAGACCTATCTGTATCGCTTTCTGACGGGACGAGAAACGCTTGACTACTATGCCAGCCTGTTTCGGCTACCGCGACGGGTTCGCCGTGAGAGAACCGACATGCTGCTCGACATGGTCGGCCTCGAGGCGGTGCAGCATCGCCGTGTCGGTGAATATTCGAAGGGTATGCAGCGGCGAATCGGCCTCGCGCAGAGCCTCATCAATGACCCCGACCTCCTCGTCCTGGATGAGCCGACCAGCGGCATGGACCCCGTCGGCTCACGGCAGATCAAGGACCTTATCGCCAGCCTCGCCGCGCGTGGGAAGACCGTGCTCCTCTGTTCCCACCTACTCGGCGACGTTGAGGATCTCTGCGACAGGGTGGCGATCATGTATGGCGGCCGCCTGCGGGCATTAGGGACGTGCGACGAACTGCTCTCCCGCGCGGATGAGACGCTGCTGCACCTCCCCCAGCTCGACGACGCCGAGATGGACCGGGTGCGGGCTGCGATCGGGCCGGCCCATGCCGGATCGATGCGGGTGGAACGACCGCGGCGGTCACTGGAATCGTTGTTTCTGGAGATCGTCGAGCAGGCCCGCAGCGAGGGTGCCGCGACAAGCGGTGCCCGCAGCGGCGGGCGGGTCGCCGGGTTTCTGCAGGACGAGCCAGGCTCGTCTGGTGCCGAACCGACAGGCCAGCATGACGCGGCGTCAGCCAAAGAGCGGGAGCGGTTACTGGATGGTGAACCGGCTGGTGATTTCGACGCCGCGCTCATCGAACAACTCACCCGCCGCCCGTGAGGCGGCCACGCCAGATCATCATGCCTGCTGCCGACGATCAATCAGTGCTCGGACTGGACGACGCCCTCGTCGCGGATGGGCGGCAGGAGGCGCGAATCGTTCCGCCGACACGGCGGGAAATCGTCACCTGGCTTGTCACGCTCGGTGGCATCCTGGGGCTGGCCTTGATGGCAGGCGGCCTGGCGGCCGTACAGGGCTTTTCTTCCGTCGGTGCCGCGATCGCAATCGCCGGCGGCATGACGGCCCTGATCTGGATCTGGTGGGGTATTTTTCGTACCGGATCGCCGTCCCCGGCCTTGTCCACGAGCGTACTGTTTGCGGTGCTGGCGACTGCCGCGGGCAGCGGCGAGGCGGTGGCCCGTGCAGGGTATCCTTGGCCCGCCGTTCTGCTGATGGCGGGCGGGGCCGTCGCCGCCACCCGATGGACATGGAAACAGTTCAGTGGCCGCCCACGGAATCGCACTCTGGCTGTGGTGCTTACGGGGCTGCTTTCCGGCGGTCTCACTGCATGGCAGATGTATCGTCTTGGCTGGACGTCGGCCGCGGTGGCCTTGGCGGGAGTGACCACGCTCGGCCTGCTGACTGTACTCGGACAGGCCGTTCTCCGCGGGATTCTCGCTGCGCCAAACGGCATCTGCGCGGTCGCGCGGGTGATTGTGGAGGAGGCGGTGAGAACCCGGGCAACGCTCGTGCTGCTGGTGATCGTCCTTGTCAGTCTGCCGAGCCTGCCGCTTGTGCTTGATAGCAAGGAGCGGCTCGCGTATCGGATCCAGTTTTTTCTTGACTGGTCGCTCGGTGGGGCGACGTTTCTTCTGGCGATGATGACGATCTTCCTGGTCTGCGGCAGCATCTGCGGAGACGTCGATTCGCGACGGGTCCACATGTCGCTGGTCAAACCGCTCAACCGGTGGCAGTACCTACTCGGAAAACTCCTCGGCGCCACGCTGGTAAACGGCCTCCTTCTGGCGATCGTCGGCGTCGGGATTCTGACGGCGGCCCGCGTTCTCGAAAATGCGGCGGCGACCGATCCAGCCGACCGATCGGCTGTGGAAGGGCAGGTGCTCACCGCCCGGCGGACTGTTCGGCCGGCCCACCCGAAGCGGGCCGATTTTGAACTCGACATCGACGCCGAAGTCGACCGTCTGAAACAGGACGACCCGTCCGCTTTTACCGCCGGCGAAGAGGCCGCCCGGGCACGAATCCAGGCCCAGAAGGTGCAGCAGTGGCATAGCGTCTATCCAGACATGGTTTCTTCTTATCTGTTCGAGGGTCTCGACACGGCCCGCGTCAGCGGTGGCACGGTACAGCTGCGACTCAAGCCCTTCGCGGACAACGTCAACGTCGATCGCGCCGACGTCCGTTTCGTGCTCTGGCTCAACGATCGGCCCTACCCCGTCGAAGCCGGAGAGCACAAGGAATTCACGATCACCAGCGGCATGGTGCACACGCTCGACCTCCCCAGCGGGTCGGTAGACGCCGACGGTCGGCTGCTGGTCACGTTCGCCAACCGCAATCTCATCCCGGCGGGTGCCGTACGGCCGACCGCGATTTCGTTCATACCGGGTCAGGGCATGGAAATGCTCTACCGGGTCGGCACGTTCGAGGGGAATCTCCTCAGGGGCATCCTTATTTGCTGGATCAAGCTCGCGATGGTGGCGGCCGCCGCGGTCGCCGCGGCCAGCTGGCTCGGCTTTCCGACAGCCGTCCTGACGGCGCTGGGCATCTTCGCGATTGCCAGTGCGAGCGCATTCCTCGGTGATTCACTCAATATCTACACCGGGGCCGACATGGAAAACGCCGGCTTGATCGATCTGTTCAACGAGCGACTGTACCACTTCTCGAAGGCAGTCGGCGAATGGCGATTCTGGACCGCCCTCAAGGTCGTGTCCTCGAGTGTCGGGGAGTTTCTACTCTTGATCGTACCGTCGTTCGGGCCGTATGACGCGGTCACGCTGGTGGCGACGGGGCGGGTGGTCTCGACGGCCGACGTGCTGTCCTGCCTGGCCAAGGTCGGGCTGGCCGGTGGGGGCGTCTTGTCGCTCGCCGCGGCGGCCCTGTTTCATGGGCGGGATCTCGTGGTAATCGGAGAGTAGCTCGGCCGACACGGCCGGTGGAGACGGACGTATGCCAGGCAGTTTCATCACACGCATCATCGCCGTGGCCGTCATCGTGGCCGGACTCACGGGAGCCACGTTCGCCTCGCGAACCATTGAGCGACGGCGGCAGGAACTCGAACTCGTGGTCTCGATGGAGGGAACCCGTGGAATGCCGGCCCATGTCGCGTTGGCGACTGCGGCGCTCGGCACATTTCGCGGTCTGGCCGTCGATTATCTCTGGGCGCGGGCCGATCACCTCCAGGATGAAGGTCACTATTTCGAGGCCCAGACCCTGAGCGAGTGGATCACGTCGCTGCAGCCGAGATTCCCACGGGTCTGGTCGTTTCAGGCGTGGAATCTCGCCTACAACATCTCTGCGGCGACGCTCGTGCCGGAGGAACGCTGGGCGTGGGTATCGCGGGGCATCGAACTGCTGCGGTCGCGGGGGATTCCGCTCAACCCGAAGAGCGCAGAGCTGTACGGGGAACTGGCCTACCTTTTTCATGGGAAGATCGCCGATCGTCTGGATCGTGAGCACATCTACTACAAGACCCGCTTCTGCGAGGACCTTCAGGAGGTGGTCGGCGACAAGTCGACAGGTCTTTCCCGGGACGAAGCGATCGAGCGGTTTCGCCCAATCGTCGAAGCTCCTGATTCGCTCGCGGAACTGCGGGAGAGTGACCGGCGGGTAGCAGGTGCCCTCGATCTCTTTGCCCGTCACGGTGCGAGTCCCGACGAGTCACTTCTGCGGATGTTCGGACGCATCATCATGGGCTCCGATCGTACCGATTCCACGATCCTCGGCTCCCTGCGGCAATTGCCCGAAGGCACGAATGTGCCGCTCATGCAGGCGATCCGCAGCGACCCCGACATGCTCGACGTCGTCTTTCAGCAGATCGTGCCATTTCTGCAACGACAGGTTTTGCAGGAACGCTATCGAATGGACGTGACACTGATGCTCCGCTTGATGGAGCTGTACGGCCCACTCGACTGGCGGCACCCGAACGCCCATGGTCTCTACTGGAGCGAGCGCGGAATCGATGTTGCCCGCACGGTGCTTCGCCGCGACCAGATCAACGAACTGCAGATCGTGAGGTCCCGGCTTCAGACCCTGCTGAGCCTCGTACAATCCGGCCGCGTGGACTTCGATCCCGTGACCCGCCGCATTGACCTGATCGCTGATCCGCGGTATGTCGCCGCGTACGAGACGTCGCTCCGGCAGGCCTACTCGCTTATTGCCTCGGAAGACGGGGTCAGTGCGGGGACATTTGCCGCCGCTGAGGCGGAAGATCTCTTCAAGGGCTATTCCAAGTTCCTGGAAATCGCCGTCATCGGCTCATTTTTGTATGGAGATCAGCAGGAGGCGATGAGGCTGTTTCAGAAACTCCGTGAAATTCTCCCGCAACTCGATGGCACGGAAGCCCAGCGGCGGAATCTCGCCGACGACACGCTCGAATCCTTTGTGGCCCTGCGGGTGGCCAAATCCCTCAACATCGACATCGCCAACACGCGGCAGTTTATCGATGCGATGGTCCGCCGATCCCTGATCAGCGGCCTCGCCAAAGGAGATCTCGATGTCTTCGGCCGGTTCATGGTGCTCGCCCGCAAGGCTTATGATCGCCAGTTTGGCGGCGAGAATCCTGGTGGAATCCCCTACAACAAGGCTGTCGATATCGGCACCTTTCCCGAACTCGTCAGTGGATCGTTCGCGGCATTGCTCCGCCAGGAGACGATGCCGGTGATCGACCGGGCTCGGATCTGGGCCTGGTCTCCTGACGAACTCAGGAAACAGGTCTGGCCCGACGTCGGCAGCCTGCTCGCCGAACACGCCACAGAGGCGGGCTTCGATCCGCTACGCGCCTTCCCTCCACCACCGGGGTTCGACGACGACAAAGCCACGCTCGCGGGTGAAAGTGAGCAAACCGTGACCGAAACTTCGAACTAGTTCCGCAGATCGGCGTCGCTAAACGTGTATTTCGAATAGCCGCCTTCTGGCTTCTGATACCTCTGCCACGACTTCACTTCGTCGGACAGCAGTCGAGAGTTGGACGTCATGATCTGCACGTAAACCCACGGTGCGATTGTTTCATTGACAAACTGCACATGACCGTCGCAGAACGCCATGAATGCTCCCCCGCGATGGCTCGATGATGGATAGCGGTAAAAATAATCACCGCTGTCGTACCCAGCCGGCTGTGGGTCGGGCAGCACGAGCGTTTCCGGTGAAGCATTGATCGTCCGCTTTCCGGCCTCAATTTTGGTCGTCACTCCCGGGGGAAGAAGAATCATATGTCGGCCTGCCGATGCAGCCTGGAATGGCCGTGGTGGCCGTGGTGCCGATCCCCATACGATGTCGAGGGGGACATTGAGTCCGGATCGCTCCGACAGCATCACCGTGCTGGTCTCTCCATCGCCAGTACCAATCAAGGCGAGACTACTGCCGCGGCCCCGATACTGCGGACGATCCGAATCGTACCACCGGTCATCTGGCTGATTGCCAAGGCTGTCAAAAAACACGCCATCACCCAACGGCTGTGTGTCGTTATGAAGAGCCTCGCAGCCGGAGCCGCCGTTCACCGCGTATGAGTTGGCAGCCTCCCCGGCAGACTGCCGACGGATCACCAAGGCCATCGCCGGACAGACGTAAAAGTCGATCACTTTAGACCTCACGTCTTCATCATTCTCAGATCCCTGCTGGCCGTAGGCGGTGAACCAGTCATACAGGTCAAGCTTGCCGACATGAGGCAGGAGAGAAACTGTCCATGACACCGCCGACTCCGCAGGCTGAACCGTAGGATGGTGGGAGAATCCCGTAATCTTGTTTCGCCAGCCCGGCAGCGATTCGTTCCGGGCCTCATAGTCGCGAAAGGCCTTTGCGATCTGGCTGATGTTGCTTGAGCACGACGATCGTCTTGCCGATTCCCGAGCTCCCTGAAGCGCTGGCATCAGCAGGGCAAGCATCACCCCAATGATCGAGATCGTGACCAGAATCTCGACGAGTGTGAAGGCAGATCGCTTCGGCAGTTGCGAAAAGGGTCTCAGCACATTCATAACGGTCTCCATGAGGCGGGCAAAGAGTGCTTCTTTGAGATCGACCGTCTGCATTGAATGATATTTCAATTCTGACGCGATCTTCTGTGAGAACTCTGCGAGACAATGAGCGGAGGCCTCTCCCGCGGCTCCTGCCTGACGACCCGTCGCCACCGAGACAATGCTCGCAGCCGCCGAAAGAACAGCATCTCGATGGATTGTGAGAAAGTGATGAGCAAGCCACTTTGGCCGATCGAATGGACGGGGGAAGATGGTAAAATCCGCGGAAAGGGTAGAGTGCTTGATGAACGTTGTCGGTCGTTGGCTCGGACTGGTGTTCGCGTCGGCCGTTTTTTGCGGGTCGCTGTCGAGAGCGGCCGACGATGATTTCGCAGCCCGTGTAGCGGCTCACCGCACAGGGCCGCTCACGCTCACCGGGGTTAAACAACTTGACCCCTCTGCAGCGGGGGTTGTTGCCGCCGCAGGCTACCCGGCCGTGTTGCCCGACCTCGAGGAACTCGCGCCGGAAGCCGCCGCGAAACTTGCGGCACTTGGCAAGTCACTCGCACTCGACGGCCTTACCAGCTTGTCTTCCGAAACCGCCGCGGCCCTCGCCCAACTCCAGGCACCTCTTTCCTTCGCCAAGTTGGCATGGCTGGAACCCGCCGCCGCCGCCGCCCTGGCCCCCCATCGCAACGTGCTCTTTCTTGACGGCCTCGCGGCAATCTCCCCCGATACGGCAGCCGCGATAGCCGCGCATGCGGGCCCACTTTCGCTCGACGGCCTGAGAGCCATCTCGCCAGCCGCTGCCGCAAACCTCGCCTCCCACGCCCAGTGGCTCTCGTTGGCTGGCCTTGAAACGCTCTCACCCGACGTTGCCGCGGCCATTGCACCGCATCGGGGTCCGCTTCTGCTGGACGGGCTTGTGTGGCTACCGCCGCAGACAGCGGCGGCCCTGTCGGACTGCGAGGGACCTCTCTGCCTCGGGTCGCTGGTGAGCCTTTCATCCGAATCGGCTATTGCCTTTCGCACGGGCCCGCCGACACTTCTGCTCCCTTCGCTCGATCGTCTTACGCTCCAAGTGGCCGAAAGCATCGCGGCCCGAACGGGCCGGACGCTCATCACCGGAATAGAACCGCTCGGCATCGCGGAAGCCAAGGCACTGGCGGCGGCGGCTGGGCGGATCGATCTGCGGATCGCCCCCGAGACCGCCGCTGAAACCGCTGCAATTCTCCGGCAGGCAAAGGCCATCGTTGTTGACGAAAACGCACCACCTCTTGCGGAGCAGAAACCATGAGGACCTTTGTGTTCGCGGTCTTGGCCACGTGGGCCGGCATGCCGTTCGTATACGGTCAGGCGGACATGAGCGTGGAACTCAACCACCTCCAGCGACTCAGCGAAGAGGGTCGGTGGGTCGAGGCGGTGAACGAAACCGGCAGGCTTATACAGGGCATGGCAAAGCTGAAACAGCAAAGAATGCCGGCACCGGTGGCCAACGGTTACTACACGATCGTCGTGTTGCGGGCCCGACTCGCCGGTTGGGCGGGCGACCTTGAGGCGGCGGAGAAAGCCATCAAGGAAGCCGATGCGATCGGCTCCGATGTCGGGTTTCGGGGAATGCTGGCTGCAATGACCCCGACTGAGCAGGGAAATGACGAGCAGGCCAAGCGACTGCGGCTCGACTACGAGGCAGGGATTCTGATGCGCGACTTCGCACTCGACGATGCGAAGACCACATACGCTCTGGCTACCAACGCAATCGATGAGGCCGAAAATCTCATGAACGTGAACTTCCAAAAGCGCCGGTCCGGCGGCGGTGGACTCGGGCTGGTGGGACTTCGCAAGAACGGTGAGTCCCTCGTCATCTCTCCACAGACGCTGGCTGCCCTCTCGACGTTCGAACCGAGCCGCTCTGCCGCCCTGCTCTACCTGCGGAAACAGCAGCTCTCACGAGCCCGCTCGTATCTCCTCGATGCCGAACGGACGGCGGCGGAAGTGCTCGGCAATGCGTTTCCTGTCGATAGCAAAGGCCTGCAACTCGTGCCGGAATGGCCCACGGATGAAACTCCCCCAACCACCTATCAACGGGAGGCGGCGCGGGTTCGTGCCGCGGTGAGACAGCTGCGTGGGGCCGTTGAGGCCGCCGACGGAAACCTGGAAAAAGCCGAGGCCGCATTCGACGAATCGCTCGACCTCTGGCACCGCGGCTACGAGCAGGATCACCCTGAAGCGCTACCCGCGCTGCTCGGCAACTGCCGTATCGCCGTGGTGCGAGCAGAACAGGCAAAAGAACGAAGAGATGTGAAAACAGCGGCGTCACGGGCAAAAAAGGCCGAACGGCTCCTGGCAACGGCTCGGAAACTCCTGGAATCGTCCGCCGTGACGGAATCACCACAGAAGAAGGAGTGGCAGGAACTCGCTGACCGTGTTGCCGCTCTCGATTCTTCATCCGCCGATCTTTCCGGCCTGGAAGTAGCCGAGCGGGCGGCACGAGAGGCGTTGCGGTCGGTGTCGAAATACAAGACGCCTGGCGCGCCCGCGATCGTGCGGCCGGCGGCAGCAGCGACACCAGTGCCGGCCCCAGCGCCCGCCCAAGCGCCGGCCCAATAGATGCCGGACGCCAGCCACAACGGTCGCTCATTGATCCGCCGGCTTCTCGCCGATTTGGAACAGGCTCACTGAGCCTTTGCCCGTGAGTGCCAGGCGGGTGCCATCGGCGCTGATTGCAGCCTGAATGGTGGTCAGCCCGGGGAACGACCACCGATGCATGATCGACGAGGACATCGCCTTTTCCTGCCCATCAACCGCCAGCAACGAGATCTGGCCGTCAGCCGTCGCGACAACCACATGGCGATGGACAGCATCGGCAGCAAGCATCGTCGCCGGGCCGGGGGAAGCCAGATCGACGGAGAGGCCACCATCTCCTCCGCTGATGACCACCAGCTGCGATGCGACGGCCAGCATGGCGGACTGGCGATCGAGAACGACCAGCCGCCCGCCTGAGCCGGTCATCGCGGGCAGACCTTCGGTCCGCGTGGTCACCGTGTCACCGCCGAGCTCAAAGATCGTCATAGTGGAACTGGAGGCGTCGGCGATCAGCATGCCGCCGGTGCGACCGTCGCGACCGATCGCCACGAGCCGCGACGCACCCGTCCGCCGCAGCGGCCACCGGCCCGGTCCGCGCGACGTCATTCCTTGGCCTGTCTTGGCGACAAAGGTGATCTGGGCATCGCCGACCACAGCATCGAGGCCCATTCCCTGCCACGGCGTGCCCCCGTTCAACGGCCGGCAGATGTCGATGGTTGAGAGTTCACCGATTCCGCTGGAGGTGGCGATGAGGATGGTGTCGTCATCCTTGAGAGCAACCTGCGGAGGGTCCAGGTCCGCCCGCAGGCCTTTGGCCATTACCGGTGATCGCCAGGCGAGGCTGCTGTCGGCCATGTCCGCGATGGCGAAATGTCGAAAATTCGTTCCCCACCCCACCCGGTTTCCTGATGGTGAAAACGAAATGCTCGTCGTGCGGTCGCTCAACGGGGAGGCCCGGTCGCCCCCCGGATGAGCCCGCTCGGTCCGCTTCGGGGGGCCCCCATCGACCGTGTCGTACAAAAGCAGTCGGCCGTCTTCGAGACCCACCGCAAGGAATCGGTTCTCAGGGGAAAAAGCGATTGCCGTGGCCTGGGTGGCTGTTCTCTGCCCGATCTCCCTGGGCAACTCATATGTGGCAATCTTTGACAGACCGTCCGGCAGCGGGCTGTCCGGCTGCCGGCCACCATCATTTGCCGCCTCATTCAAATCAGGCGTATCCAAAGCTGCAGAGGTACCGTCGCTCGCTGCCGTCTCACGTGTGGGATTCTGCCGCACTGGAACCGGTGGAATGCGAGAAACCGCAGTCGCAGGTTCTGGCGTATCGGAAGGTACCGGCCCATCCCCGCCAACTGGTTCCCCGGACGATTGCAGGAGCAGTATTCCGAAAGAGAGCAGCAGAAGGAGGCCGAGACTACCCCCGCCTACCAACGCCATGCGGAGGCGTCTGTCAGTGGGCAACGCCTGCATCGACGGCGGTTGCAATTCAATCAGGGGCGCCGAAGCTGATTTGCCAGCCGAGGAACGACTGCGGGAATTACTCCCCGGCCCATGCCGTGATCCCCGCGCCGACCTGGGGAACAGTCGCCGCGATTCACCGGCCGGTCGCCAGTCGTCCATCCCCTCTTTCCAGACGAGATCTTCCGCGGTGATCAGGCCGTTGCGGGCCATCGCCTTGAGCTGCGCTGAGGAAAATGGGCCGTCTTCCTCACCGTTTCTCCGCATGAACCATTCGGACGCCATCGACCTTCTCACTCCATCAATCGGTGTTGGACCGGAATCGCACGGCTAGGCGGCCAAAGCCGGCTTAGCCAGCTGCGGGCTGCGGCTTGTCGCGCTTTGGCGCGGCCCGGAACGGGAACCGCGGCCGAACACTGGGCCGAGTGGTGGCTTCCTCCTGGAACAACGCCTTCCGCCGCGCCGCCAGAGCGACCGTACCGCGGGCGGCATCTTCCTTGAGGCTCGCAGACCAGCTCTCCTCGCCCACGGCTTCGAGCATTACCGCCTGCAGGCTACGAATGTCGGTAGCCTCCCGTCCTGCAAGTCTTCTCACCAAGGGCCCCTCCAACGTCTGCTCAGACACGACCCGAGCCGCTGCCTCTGGCCTCGGATCGGCTGCCGCCTCCGCCGCGGCAAGCCTGAGGATCGACCGATGCCCCTCGGCTTGCAGTGACTTTGCCAGCACCAGCGTGCGGCTGCGGACCGCGGCAGCGAGTTCTCGATCGGCGGCCGCGGCTTCGTCACCCCCCTCAGCGGCAATCGCGTCGGCGAAGATCGGCACCAGATCGGCAACGCCATGGCAGAGCTCATAGCAGGTCTTCGGTGCCGCGGCCTCGAGCCATTTTCTGGTCACCTGACGAAGAGTGTCTCGCGAGGGGAGCGGGTCGTTGCCCTGCGCTCCCGATGCAATTGCGGCCCGATACTCAACTGCCACGAGGCAGGCGGCGGCCGTAACCACGCGGATATCGACCGGCCCGAAACTGTTTTCACGAGCTTTCTGGAGACGGGTTAGAGACTGTCTGGCCGCGGCAAGATCTCCAGCCGCCACCGCCGCCCGCGTCCAAAGCGACAGGGCCTCATCAAGGTCGGCAGCCGTGGCGGCGGCCACGACAGGTTCAGTGGCCATCGTCTTCCGAATGGCCGCGGCCGCCCGGGCAGGATCGCCGCAGGCAAAGGCGACCTCGCCATACGCAAGGGCGAGCCGAAACAACCGCCGATCGCTGGCCGGAGAATCCTCGTCGGCAGCGGCCCCGGTGGCCCGCGATTCAATGCTCCGGAACCCGGCCGCAAGGGGCTCCCGGGCTCCATCCAGCCGCGACCAGGCGAGCAGCATTCGGCCGGCAGCAGCCTCCACGATCGCGGCCCGCACTGCCGCCTGCCCGGCAGCCAGCGGGTCGTTAGAGGGCGAACGCAGGCCCGCCATCGCCAATGGCCAAGCTGCCCGCGTATCACCCAGTGCGAGCAAGACATCCAGAAGAAGCATGTCTGCTGCCTCGCGACCCGGGTCTCCACTGGCCAGCACCATAGCCTGCCGACCACGCAGGTCTTCAATCCGCGTTCGTGCCTGCGACATGTCCCCCCGTTCAACGAGCGCTGTCGCAAACTGGGAAAGCACCTCAATTGCCTGCAGCGATGCAGCCGATCCCTGGTTCTCCTCATCCGCCCTGGCGAGCGCCGACCGAAACGCGTCATCAGATGCCACGCCATCACCGGCCACATGAAGCCGCCAAGCATCGGCAAGCAGCTGGCGAACGGCCGCGGATCCCACAGAATCGACGGCGACCCCCGCCCTGCTACTCGGATCCGGCCCGCCCATAGTCGGTAGCGTCCGCCGGGCTGAGGCCAACGAAGCCGTTCCATTCGGCAGCGGAATCACTCCTGCTGGCCAGGGCTCAGCGTTGTCCGCCCCCTTCGCAGCGAGTGCGGACGGTTCAGGCGAAAGCGTTGCCATGCCTTTTTTGAGAATCACATCGAGGGTCGATGAGTCTTCCGCGGAGGCGGCGGTGCTGAGCATCTCGGCATAATTGATCATCCCCTCAAGACCACCCCCCTTCTTTTTCTTGCTGCTATCACTCCCATAGAGGTCTTTCACCACACCGATCATCCGTCGAGCCTTGTCAGCACCGGCGGCGACCACTGTTGAAGAGTCGCTCACCGCCAAGGCAGCGGCATCAGCGGCCTCAGCCGCGGGCTTCTTTTGCGCGGCGGCATAGTCAGCCAGAATGTCGGTGAAAGCGTTGGCCTTTTTTCCGGGCGTGGGAGCCGCGGAGCCACGATTTTCCACCGCCAGCATCAGGCCATCCTTGCCGAGGCTGCGGTTGCCATTTTCAAGCATGTCTTCCAGTTCGAATCGGGCAGCGACTGTGCGATGGTCGCCGGGGCCATGATTTGCAGTCAGGATTGAAACCAGTCGCTCGTAGTTTTTGGCGGCCCGCTCCATATCGCCCTCGAGCCGACGGATGACAGCCAGTTCACGATGATCGCGGGCAGTGTCGCGATGGCCGCGGCCCCGCTCCTGCATATCGGCCGTGAGCGCGACCTGGATCACTGCGCCAGCCGTGGCCAGATCGCCCCGTCGCCGTAGGCTTTCCGCAAGAATCCGCATGGCGGCCGTATCTTTCGCAGAAGCGGCGCTGATGGCAGCGGCAGTCATTTCCTGAGCCGCCGAGACGAAGGCTGCCGCCTCCGCCTGATTCTTTTTGGCCGCCTCCATTGCAGTCGCCAGTTCCAAAAGATCCGATGCCAGGAGCGGATGCGACTTGCCAACGAGTTTCTCATCCTCCGCGACCGCCTGCCGTAGCAGCGGCTCGGCATCGGCAGCCTTATTCGCCCGTACCAGAGCGAGCGCCAAATCGACCAACCGGCGGCCGACCCCGACGGCAGACGCGGCGCCGCGTTCTGCATCAAGCAGTTTCTGCCGCAGCGGGACAGCTCGGCTTGCCATGCCCCCCAACTCATACGCCTGGGCGAGATCCTCGTAGGTCTGGGCAGACGGCTGGCCGGAGATCGCCTCCATCGCGGCCAACTTTTCCAGGAGCGCAACAGCCAGCGAGTAGTCGGCTACAGCCATTGTGTAATCGGCAGCATCCCGCAGCCCGGCTGCGATTCGCACCGCCATGGCTGTGTCAGCCGTGGACGGCAGTCGAGAGGACGCCAGAGACAGGATGGATCTTGCCGCCTCACCGCCCCGTGACACCTGCAAGGGCGCCGCAAGCTTGAGAGCCACGAGCACCGTGTTGGTATCGGCCTCACCACCACTCGCCACGCGGATATCGAGCGCCTTCTGATAATTGGCAAAGGCGACGTCGAACTCACCGGAGTTGCGGAAGAGGTCACCGATGGCGACGAGAATATCGGCGATCCGGGGATGCCCCTCGCCATGCTTGCGAACGGCGTCGCCGAGCGCCTGCTCCAGAGCCGCACGGGCGGCATTGCGATTGCCATTTCGCTCCATCCGGCGAGCGATCTCGATCAGATCGGCGGCCGTGCCGGCATCCTCAGCTCCGCCAGACTGCCGCCCCCCTGTTGCCAGTCGCTGATCGACCGCCCCCATGCCGTCGCCCGTGGGCCGGCCTGTGCCCAGGCTGGCGAGCAACTCGCTAGCGCTATCAGCCGATTCGGAACGCATCGCGAGTTCGCGAGCCTTTTCCAGGCTGGCCGAACTGGTAAGCATCTGCTTCAAATGGCTGACACTGTCACCAAGACCGGCAGCCGATGGATCGGCGGAGGCGAGCGCCTGAATGTCGATCGCCCGCTTGAGCATCTTCTCCGCAGCGGCTACGTCTCCAAGAGCCGCCCGAGCCTCGGCGATTTTGGTGAGCAGGATTCCAACCTCGGCATGTCGCGGTCCCTTCCGCCGCTCGCATTCTGCCAGCAGCCGCTCATAGAGCGGCCCCGCGGCCCGCGGGTCCCCGGCGGCATCGTGGGCTGAAGCGAGCGTGCGCACAGCCTCAAGCGTTACCGCATGGTCAGGGCCCATCGCCAGCTCCCAAATCGCAAGCCCCTGCTTGGCCGCCTGCCGTGCCTCAGCGATTCGGCCGACTGCTTCATATCCGCGACCAAGCGGCAGAAGCACGGCAGCCACGGCGGGATGGTCATTGCCCCAGAGCGACTCCCGTATGGCACGCGATTTTTCATAGAACGGAACCGCCTTCGCTGAGTCGCCGAGTTCAACCATGGCATTTGCATAGGAGACGAGGATGTCGGCAACCGCTGGCGAATCACCGCCGGCATCACCACCGCGGAGGATGACCCAGCGGTCGCGCATCGCGACGCCCCGTTCGGCATTCCCGGTGTTCTCGACAAGCGCTGCCGCGGTCGCGATCAATTCAGCCATTGCGGCTTCCCGTCGCGGATTCATCACCGGTGGCGCGCGGCGGACAAGCGCTTCCGCCGCATCAGCCGCCGCCGCCGCATCGCCCCGGGCCGCCGCCGAACGCCCCAGCAATACCAAAGCGTCGACAGTCTTATAGTGGGCATTGCCGAGCAGCCGCTGGTAGCTGGAAAGCGACTGCTTGAGAAGGGCTTCTGCCGCCGTCAAGTCACCGCCGGCATAAAGGCAGGAGGCAATCAGTACCTTATCGTCCGTGATTTCCACGAGGGAGCCACTTGGCCGCCGCTCATCGCAGGCCAGCACCGACTGCATCAGAGTGGCCGCCCGATCGATGAGTCCCTCGTCGAGGAGGAGCGGAACGACCTTTCGCAGCTGCTCGCACCGGTGCGGAGCAGGCACCTGCTGTGAAGACGTCACCGCCGTGGCGAAACGCCGATACAGTGCCTCGGCCTCATCGCGACGGCCGGCTAACTCGAGAAATACGCCCAGCAAGGCAGCGTCGTAGGCAGCGTCGATTGGCTCTTCCCCGATCCGCACCTCAGCGGACCGGAGACAGCGGAGCCCGATCATCGCCGCCTCCTCCAGATCGCCATCGCAGGCCGTGGCGACGGCAAGCCACCGCAGCCGATCGACTGATTCGTCCTTCGCTGTGCTGCTTCCAGTGCCGGCGGCCGTGGACCACGCGGCAATCGCCTCGCCTGGTAATTCACGGATCAGAGCGATCATTGCCGCCTGATCGCGGATTGCTGCCGCAAGCGACGAATCCTCACCGGCGCCGGAAGTGGCCACCTCCAGCACGACGCCAAGCCGCTCAGCCGCCGTGCTGAATTGGCCGACATCCCACGCCGCCTCCGCCACCAGCCGATCGGACTCGAGCACGATCTCGTGTGTGTTTCCAAGGAGCTTTTCCAAAAGCGCCCGGCCTCTCTCGAGAGGCTCGAATGCCTCTTCGGGCTTGCCCGTCATGCCATGAATACGGCCCAGCTTGATGAGGTCGGCAGCAAGGCGGGCCGTCTCGGCGGGATCTGTGGTGTCCGCCAGCCGTCTGTCACGCAGGGCTACAACCTTGGTGAGTGGTCCTTCTGCCTCCTCCGGCTTGCCCTGAGTTACACGAATGTCGGTCACTCCATCAAGGATATGAAGGAGCAGCCGATGATCCTCTTCCAGAATTTTTTTGAGCTTCCCGTAAACAGCGCGATACGCCACGACCGCCTTTTCGAGTTCGCCGCGATCTTCAAGGAGTTCTGCTACCCTGAGTTCTTGCAGCAACTCCGTCGTGATCCGCTGGTCATCTAAACCAGGAGCCGGAGGCCGATCCGCCCGCCCGATCACCTCATCAAAAGGGCTCGATTCGTTTTGACCGCCAGCCTGAGCGGTCACAAGCATCCCGCAGATCGCCGCCAGCAGCAGCCTAACGCAGTACGACTTCATGATTTCGACCGACAAAAGCGAGAGCGGCGAGTGCCGACGAAATATGTGTTGAACACCGACCGGCGACTCAGATCGAGAGTTTACTCGATCCAAACTGGCATCGACTTGCTCATGAAATTCTCATGAAATTGAACGTGTTTTTTTGCCGTTGCATAGCGGTTCAGCAGGATTGCGGTCGATAGCGTACAACCCGATACTTCTGCCGGGTTTATTTCCTGCGGTGCTGTGTCGCTATGCCCTTCGAGAATTCTTTGCGATGTGTTGCCCGGCCACGGTCGCCTGAGAGGGGCGTCATCATTTCGTGGCTTGTGCCGAGCCTTCTTGTCTTGTTCGACGGCTTGATCGCCGTCCGCCTATCTGCGGCAGATACAACGGCAATCAAGACACTGACGGCTGAGCGTGCTGAGCAATTGGTGGAAGAACACAAGGGACCTCTCAACCTCGCAGGACTCTCCGAGTTGACCATCGATGTGGCAGCCGTACTGGCCCGGTATGAAGGTGACCTTCTCCTTGATGGACTCTCATCGTTGTCGCCACAGGCGGCCGCGGCCCTTGCAACTCACGCCGGGTCTGCGGGCAAGGCGGTTGATCCGGAGGCGATCGCAGCTCGCGTGAGCGAGGCCTTCGAGCAGGGCGATCTCCAACTCTCCCGATTTGAAGAGATTATCGCAGAGTTTGGCGGCGAAGGATCAATTCCTACACTCTCTCTTGGTGGGCTCATCGCGATGAAGCCCGATGTGGCAGCAGCGCTCGCGGGGCACACTGGTGATCTACGACTCGATGGGCTGAAATCATTGTCGGCGGAAGCTGCCGCGGCTCTCGCTACCCATGTGGGTAGCCTCTCGCTCGGCGGCATTGACGGACTCGATGCCGACGTGGCTGAGGCGCTCGCCCCCCATATGGGAGATGTATTTATTCCCGATGCAGTGCTCGAAAAGGTGACTGCTGAACTGCAGCCGCCGGCTACTCCCGTGTCACCCGACGGGGCGGAGCCTGGATTGAATGTGGACATCGATAGGACTGCCGAGTGATTGGCCGTTCAGTCCTCTGATTTGCCATCGGTTGCGCTCTGAAACCGGGTCGACACTCAGAAATCGGAATCATCGGCTGGCTTGGGCTTTTCTGGCTCAGGGCGCACCAATGGAGCGACAGGGGGGGGTGCCGTTGGTGGAAGTGGCTTCGGAGGCTCGGGATTTGGCTGACGCGGAACTTGTGCCGCCTGTTCACCGCCAGCCTCCGTCTGCGATAAGGCCGGCTTCTTCAGGTCGGGCCGCTCCCTTGTCGACGAGATCAAATAGAGATCCCAGCGGCCAGCCGCAAATTTCTCGTACAGTCCGATCCGCCGCATGCCATCGCCATCGAGATCAGCAAAGTAGAGATCCTTTGAATAGGCACCGTTTTCATCGCTGTCGGAGAAGCGATCAGCATCACCGAGTTGTCCATCCTCATCGACGTCAAACCAGGGCTCGTTGGCCAGCAGTGCCGTCGCATCAGACGCCGTGCTCGCCGGCTCACCATAGACGATCAAGGACTTTCCCTCGTGCCAATCGGGCTCGAAGGCTGCCGCCATCCGCAGCACCATGCCCCCCACGTCGAAGGTCATCGTCTGCGGATTGACCCGGAGCAGGGAGGGCACCGGCAGCATCGAGAGCCCTACAAAGACGGTACCGCAGGCCACGATTCCAAATGCCATGCCCGACACAGCGCCCAGCCCCCGATCAAGGAGCGGAGGCTGCTCTTCGTCCTCATCGCTCGAGCCTTCCGTGAGCACCGGCGGATCCTTGGCATGATATTGCACTCGGATCAGCCCGTACCCACCGCCGGCGATGAGGACAAACGCTCCCGCCACGGCGACCATCTGATACGGCAGGTCGGACGGGAGAAACGGCTCAACCTGCGCAAAGGCCAGCAACAGAAGATTCGCAAGCGGCTCGTGGAGCAGCAGGCCCGCGATCACCGCCACGGTCAACTCGAGCGCCTGGATCGTCATCCTCACCGGCCCCGCCTTGGAGCCATACCAAGCCGCATAGGCGACGGCCCCGGCCACGATCAGATCAAACATCGCTCCCTCCCGCCTGGCGATGGCTCATGTCGTAACCCGCAGGATTTCGTTGATGCTCGTGAGGCCACGGACCACCTTGATCAGCCCGTCGTTCTGCAACGACTGCGTGCCCGCCTTAAAGGAGGCCTTGCGAAGCTCGTTGACCGATGGCTGGCTCGTGATCCGCGCACGGATGGCGTCGTTCATGACCAGTAGTTCATGGATGCCCATGCGCCCCTTGTAGCCGGTCCCACGGCATTTCTCGCAGCCCTTCTCCTGAAAGATATGAGTGACGTTGTTTTTCTTGAGATCGAACTTTTTCGCGAGGCCGTCGGGGGGGGGCACCGCCTGCTTGCAGTCGGGGCAGAGCTTGCGGGCCAGCCGTTGGCCAAGTACGGCGGTCACGGCCGTTTGAATGAGGCTCGGGTCGAGCCCCAGTTCCAGCAGCCGCGTGACGGTGGCCGTGGTGTCATTGGCATGCACAGTGGAAAAGACGAAGTGGCCGGTAAGGGCCGCCTGGCAGGCGATCTCCGCCGTCTCCTTGTCACGAATCTCACCGACGAGCAGCACGTCGGGATCCTGCCGCAGCACGCTGCGGAGAATGCTCGCAAACGAGACATCGGCCTTGGTGTTGACCGAAATCTGCGTGATGCCGTCGAGCCGGTATTCGACCGGATCTTCGATCGTCGTGATGTTGTGCTGCGCGGCGTCGATCTCGCTCAGCGAGGCATACACTGTGGTCGTCTTCCCTGAGCCGGTCGGCCCCGCCACCAGAAACATGCCATAGGGCTTGTGAATGATCTCGCGGAGCTGCTTGAGCACCGAGCCCCGCAGGCCGATTGAATCGAGGCCAGCATTCATGATGCCCCCCGAGGATCGGAGGAGTCGCATCACCATCTTTTCGCCGTAGCTCGACGGGGTCGATGCGACGCGGACGTCGTACTTCGTCTCATCGCACAGCAAGGCGAACGTGCCGTCCTGCGGCCGTCGTCGCTCGGCGATGTCCATGTCGGCGATCACTTTGAGGGCAGACAGCAGCCCACGGCCGGCAAGCGGCTCCATCTTCGAGGCGTCTTGCAGAACACCATCGACGCGATACCGCACGGCGTATTCGTGTTCATGCGCCTCGACGTGGACGTCTGTCGCCTCGGCCTTGATGGCGGCCAACAACGTCTCCTGGGCCCGCCGAACGTTGTCGGAAACATTCGCACCGTCTTCTGCGCTGGAGAGGATTGGGGTGCCATCTTTTTTCACGAACTTGAGCGAAGGGCCTTCGGCGGATGGTGCCACTCCCTTTTTGGGCGAGGTGGCCGCCGCAGGCTTGGCCAGGCGTCCCTCCTTGCCTGCAAACGACTGCATCCATTCCCGGACCGACGTGGGGCTCGTCTTGGCAGAGGCTGCCGGCGACTTGGCCGACTTGGCACCAACTTTGGAGATCACAGCCGATAGATTCCGCCGGGTCAGCCACCGCTGGTCGGCAGCCACACGTCGATCGCGGAGTTGGACAAATACAAGGCCCGCTCCATAGATCGCCATCGATGCCAGCAGCGGTGGCAGGGGCCCGAGGAAGAGGAGGCCAGGAACAAGGCTGGCGGCAAGGATTTTGAACCCGTTGGCCCACATTCCGCCGCGGGTCATCGAACTTGTGACCGCCGCGCGCTCCACTTTTGCCGCAGCCCACGAAGCCGCTGCGCCAGCGGCCGCGAAGAAGACGAGGCCGAGCACACCAATCCACGGCAGGCCGCTGAACGACGGAAAATCAAGGGCCGCAATCATGCCGGTGCAAACCATTTCGCCCTAACGGTTGTAAATCATCCGCCACCAAGGCTGCCCTCGACCCATACCCTTGATCATCTGAATTCAACACAGGTTTCACAGCAGCGGACTCTCGATCCATTACTCTATCCACCGAAAGGAATGCCCCGCGGCGGCCTCACACGTTTCTAACACTCCCCGCTCATGTGCTATGTCCGCCCAACGTCCCCTTTTTGCCGATCTCGATGCCGTTGATCCGGCGGCGGTTGACGACCGCGTCCGCGACCTCGCGGCCCGCCTCCCGCCCCGCATTCACCTGGGCACCTCAAGCTGGTCGTTTCCCGGGTGGACAGGCCTCGTCTACGCCGACCGGAACGGCAAGCCAGCCAGCGAGCAGACGCTCGCCCGCCACGGCCTCGCCGCCTATGCCGCCCATCCGCTCCTCCGCACCGTGAGCCTCGATCGCACTTTTTACGCGCCGCTGACGACCGCAGAGTTTGCGGCCTACGCGGCACAGGTGCCCGACTACTTCCGCTTCGTCGTGAAAGCCCCGGCCGCGTTCACCGATCCCGCCATCCGCAAGGGCGGCTCCGGCGAGCCCGCCCGCGACAACCCGTCATTCCTCGACGGCGCCGCTGCAGTCGCGACGTTCGTGCGGCCCTGCCTTGCCGGCCTCGGGCCCAAGGCCGGCCCGCTCGTCTTCCAGTTTCCGCCATTTGGCCGCCGGTTGCTCGCCGATCTGCCACGGCTCACCGCCCGCATCGCTGCCTTCATGAGCGTGCTGCCTCGGGGCCCGCTCTACGCTGCGGAGGTTCGTGATCCGCAGCTTGCGTCGCACGAGTTTGCCGCCTCGCTCCACGACGGCGGCGCCGTCCCATGCCTTGCCGTTCACGCCCGAATGCCGCCCGTGGCCGAGCAGGCCGCCGCCTGCGGGCTTGATGCCGCTGACTGCCCGCTGCCGCTGGTCGTCCGCTGGAACCTCCACGCTGGCCGGGGCTATGAAGAGGCCAAAGCCGACTATTTCCCATTCAACCGCCTGGTGGAGGAAGACCCTGTCAGCCGCGACGCCCTCGCCATCCTCGCCCGCCAGGCCGCGGCAGGAGACCGTGACACCTTCATCACGATCAACAACAAGGCAGAAGGCTCGGCCCCCCTCTCCGTCCTTAATCTCGCCACGGCGATCACGTGTCTGCAGTGATTCCACACTATTGATCTAGATCAAGGCGCAGTGAATGGTGCGTGCTTATTCAGAGAGCCCGAAACTGGTGCTGCAACGGAGTCACCGGCCACAACCCATGCAGCCGCATCGAGCGGCAGCCCGCCGGCTCGCGCCTGGCGGCTAGGTGGGGAAGCAGCTCGCGCCGGCTGTGATCTGGTGAACGGCTCGCGCTGCGCCAATCACATAGCCCCGGGCGCAAGCCCGGGGGCCGGCGGCAGAGTCGACTCGCGCGGCATCCCGCGGGCTTGCGCCCTGCGGCTTCCTGGGGGTGCTCGATAGCGGGCGGGCTGCTGCTTGAAATCGAGTGCAGGACTCGGGTTCTTGCGGGCATTTCCCGCGATTCGTACAACTTCGTCTCTCGATCCATCGTCTTTCTGTGAGGGGTTTTTCATGGCTGCTGCCACTGCAACGAAGAAGTCCGCCGTGCTGCCTGAGTCGAAGAATGTCGGCTCCGCCCTCGACAGGGCGTTCGAGGCCGGCCAGGGCATTCTCCGGCTCTCGCCCACCTGGGTGCCCCGCAGTTTTCTTCACCCCGGCAAGCGGGTCCGCCTTCACCCCGACGATTACTACTCGTACGGTCTCGACCGCGGCGGCATCGACGAGCGGTGGTTTGCCAGCACAACGGAGGCCGCCAATGAGGGCCGTGTGCCCGACGAGGGGCTCTCGTGGTGCGTGTTCGAAGGCGAGCGATTTTTGCTTCGCGATGCGGTGGCTGAAGCCGGGGCAAAACTCGTCGGCAAGGCCATCTGGGACCGCTACCAGAAGTGGCCTGTCTACTCGAAGTTTTTCGACAACATGGGCCCGATCCCGCATCACATGCACCAGTCGATGGAAGATGCCAAGCTCGTCGGCCAGGAGGGCAAGCCCGAGAGCTACTACTTCCCGCCGCAATACAACAATTGCGACAACAACTTTCCTTATACGTTCATGGGCCTCGAGCCCGGCACGACCAAGGAAGACGTCCGCCGCTGCCTTGAAAACTGGAACCGGGGCGACAACGGCATCCTCGGCCACTCGAAGGCCTATCGGCTTGAGCGGGGCACCGGCTGGCTGATTCCGCCGGGCGTGTTGCACGCCCCCGGCTCGCTGCTGACGTACGAGCCGCAGTGGGGCAGCGACGTGTTTGCCATGTTTCAGTCGCTCGTGGAGGGCCGGGCGGTGCCATGGAGCCTCCTTGTCAAAGACATGCCAGAGGCGAAGCACCAGGATCTCGACTTCATCATCGGCCAGCTCGACTGGGAGAAGAATGTCGACACGCACTACAAGGAGAGCAACTTCCTCCGGCCGATCGTCGATGAGAAGCGAAGCGCACCTGGCGCGACCGATCGCTGGATCGTCTACGGCCACGTCGATGGCAAGCAGCTCTTCAGCGCGAAGGAGCTCACGCTCGAGCCGGGGGCGAAGATCACCGTGAAGGACGCCGGCGCCAGCGGCTGGATCACGGTACAGGGCGAGGGCAGGGTGGGCAGGCACGACGTCGCCACGCCCACGTTGATCCGCTTCGGCGAAATGACCGCCGACGAACTCTTCATCTCCGCCGATGCCGGGGCCGCCGGCTACACGGTCGAAAACACCGGTCCGGGCCCGCTCGTCTCGCTCCGCTACTTCGGCCCCGACGTCCACCCCGACCTCCCGAAACATGGAAGGAGTGCGTGAGAAAGCCAGCTATCAACTCCTGCCCTGAAAGCTCGCAATCCACCGTGCTGCACCCGCGAGGGGTTGCCCGTGCCATCGAGGCGGCGTTGTCAGCGAGCGAAGGCATGATGCCGAGAGCGAAGCTGGCATCGAGTGAGCGAAGGGCAGGATGCCCGTAGCAAACGTCCGAAGAGATGGCACGGGCAACCCCGAGCCGCCGCCCCTGACTGAGATTTTCTAGAAATCGAAATTCGCCCACGCCCAGGAACGCCCCATGCCCAAGCACTCCGCCCCCAAACTCCACAACGCCATGTGGCCCGGCCTCGTCGGCAAGGGCACCGATCCCGGCCAGGAACCGCCGATCTCGCTCGAGCGAATGCTGGAGCTCACCGCCGCCGCTGAAGTGGACGGCCAGAAGTTTGACGGCATCGACTACTTCCTCTTTCTCCCCCACACCAATCCCGAGGCGAGCGACGCCGAACTGACGAAAATTGCCGACCTGATCGCTTCGCACGGGTTCGCCGTCGGCTCCCTGGTGGCGCCGGTGTGGCCGGGCACCGTGGGCGATTCGGCGATGGGCGACGCGGCCGCCCGCGAAAAGTTTCTCTCTGCTGTGAAGATGGCCTGCCGGATCGCGAAGGTGTTTGAGAAGCATGGCGTGCGGAAGTACGGCGTGATCCGGATCGACTCGGCCGAATTTGGTGTGGCCAAGTGGCGGGAGCACCCGCAGGCCAATACGGCGAAGATCGCGGAGACGTTTCGCGAGGCGGCGAAGATCGCCCAGGACAATGGCCAGCGACTGGCGGCCGAGGGGGAGATCTGCTGGGCTGGTATGCATTCCTGGAAGGACATGCTCGATCTGCTCGAGGAGGTTGGTATGCCGGAAACGCTCGGCTTCCAGGCCGACCTGGCCCACACCTATCTCTATCTGCTCGGCTACAACGCGTTCGAGCATGCTCTCGTGCAACCGGGCTACACAGAAGCCGAGTTCTGGCCGGCTTACAAGGAGATGGTCGCGAAGCTGCGGCCGTGGACGATCGACTTTCATGTGGCCCAAAACGACGGCGAGGTCCATGGCGCCGGCTCCCATGACAAGACGGGAAAGCACTGCCGGGCCGACGACCCGCGGGGCAAGCTCGACATCGTGAATTGCTCGGGCGAGTGGCTTGAAGGGGCGGCCGACCGCGGCATCAGGCACATCTGCTGGGACGGCTGCATGTTCCCCAACGCAACCCTGGAAGACCCGAACACCTGGAACACCATCCTCAAAACCATGATCGCCGTCCGTGACGCCCACGGCTGGAACTAGTTTCAAGCGAAAAAGCCTCGCCTATCTTTTTCGGTCCGACTGCAAAGCGTCACCCCCGGGACGCCCTCGAATGCAAATGAGTATGAGCAGCGAAACGTAAAGGCAAGGGGGTCGGCGAACGCTCGAGGAGCGTGGGGCGTATCCTCGCCCCGCGACGAGACTTTTGCCGCCCCCGAGCCGGACCATCACCCACGATTCATCACCACAACCGACCGCAAGAAAGGATCCCAGCGATGGCAAAACAGCTCCGCATCGGCATGATCGGCTACGGCTTCATGGGCCGCGCCCACTCCAATGGCTACAACCGGGTCAAGGACTTCTTCGACCTCGAATACCTGCCGAAGCTGCAGGCCGTGGCCGCCCGCGACGCCGACAAGGCACAGGCCTTCGCCGACCGCTGGGGCTATACCCGAGTGGAGACCGACTGGCGGAAGCTCGTGGCGGCCGACGACATCGATGCGATCGACATCTGCACGCCCAACAACCTCCATGCCGAAATTGCGATTGAGGCGGCCAAGCATGGCAAGGCGATCCTCTGCGAGAAACCGCTTTCGATGGACACGGCCGAGGGAGAGCGGATGTGCGCGGCGGTGGAGAAGGCCGGTGTGCCCAATACCGTCTGGTACAACTACCGCCGCATTCCAGCCGTCACGTTTGCCAAGCAGCTGATCGACTCTGGTCGCCTGGGCCGCGTGTTCCACTACCGGGCCGAGTTCCTCCAGGACTGGACGATCAACGCCGATCTCCCGCAGGGGGGTGCGGCCCTGTGGCGGCTTGATGCCAAGGCGGCCGGCAGTGGTGTGACAGGCGACCTCTTGGCCCACTGCATCGACACGGCGATCTGGCTCAACGGCACGGTCCAGGACGTGACGGCGATGACGGAGACATTTGTGAAGGAGCGGACGCACCAGCTCACCGGCAAGGTGGAGCCTGTCGAGATCGACGATGCCTGTTCGTTTCTCTGCCACTTCAAGAACGGTTCGCTCGGCCTCTTCGAGAGCACGCGGTATGCCCGCGGCCACAAGGCGCTCTACACCTTCGAGATCAATGGTGAGAACATGAGCCTGAAGTGGGATCTGCATGACCTGCACCGTCTGCAGGTGTTTGATTACAACGATGCCGGGCCCGAGCGGGGCTGGAAGAGCGTGCATGTGACCGACGGCGACCATCCCTATATGGGCAAATGGTGGGTGCCGGGGCTGGCGATCGGCTACGAGCATTCGTTCGTTCACCAGGTGGCCGACTTCCTCGAGTCCTATGCCAAGAAGCAGCCCTGCCATCCGACGTTTCGCGATGCGCTCGAGACGCAGAAGGTCTGCGATGCGGTGCTCGCCAGCGCGAAGTCGCATCAGTGGGTGAACGTGTAGGCTTGGCCTCCGATGCGCCGCCTTCTGCTTGTTGGACCCATTTTTTTCTGCGCTCTTGCGGTCGTCGCCGCCCCGCGCCGCCACGAGGTCGACGGCCTCTCGATGGCTCCTGCCCTTTGGCCGGGGGACGTTGTCTCATCGGGCTGGCTCCCGCAGGCCGACCGGCTTCGCGGACCGAGGCGATTCGACCGCTGGCTGCTCGCCACCCTGGAGAGCACGCCGATCCTCAAGCGGATCGTCGGTCTGCCGGGGGAGACGGTGCGCATTGTCGGCGGCGACCTGTTCATCAACGACGAAGCCGTGCTCACCACGCCCCTGCTTCTTGCCGAAGTCGCCTCCGTGGTGGCGGCCGGTGACGTTGGCCCCGGCCGCTGGCAACGAGTCTTTGCCAGCGCGCGCGTCTACGACGATGCCGATTTTGCCCCTGATGAATCCCGCCGACTGATGCCGGTGCGCGATCTTGGGCTCACGGCGGTGATCGACGCAACATCGCAGGCCCCGCTCACCGCCGCAGTTCGTGTGGGCGGTCGTGTCATCCGGTGGTCTCTCCCGACAGGCCGCTTTGCCCTCGTCGCCGGTCGGCTCGACGGCCACCGAGTCGGCGCCGCCTGGAGCCTCAGCAATTTACCCGCTACGACAGGCCGCTCCGCCCTGCCTCCGCATCCACCGGAGGCATGGCAGATCGCCGAGCCGTGGATGGAATCAGATCGCAGCGACTCGACGGTACCGCTCGGCTTGAGCCTCATGACTGACGGCCGTTCACTCGATCCGGCAGCAAGCGACCGCTGCCTGGAGCGGTGCATCATCTGGCGGGATGTATTCCATCGCGCGCCTGCGGATGGCACGGCGTCGTGGCGGGTCGGGCCGGGCGAGGTGTTTGTGCTCGGCGACTTTCCTTCCGGCAGCCGAGACTCCCGGCACTGGGGCCCGCTTCCCACGACCACATTGCAGCATCGTCTCCTTCCCCACTAAGCCGCAGGGCGCAAGCCCGCGGGATGACGCACCAGCTAGCGCCGCAGCAGCCCCCGGGCTTGCGCTCGGGGCTGGGTGGATTGGTGGGGACACAAGCACGCTGTTCCTACCCAGCCGCTGGGCGCAAGCCCGCGGGATACGCGTCACCCTGCACTGCCCGCCTGGAGGGCGGGCCTTCAAGAGCGAACGGATGTTCGCCAAGCGAGCCGAGGCCACGACGGCGAGGCTCGCGTGAAGCTAGCCGCAAGCCCGCGGGATACGCGTCACCTCACCCTCGGCAGCATCAAATCCGCCTCGTGCAGCACGATCAGGCTCTCAGCCTTGGCGGCCAGCCGGGCCACGTCCTCCGGCGACTCGGCATAACCAAACTCCAAATCTTCCGCGAGCGTCTCGGTCATATCGGTGAGCAGCACCAGCCGCCGATCACCCAGCGCCCTGGCAAAGAGCCGCGTCTGTGACGCCTCGGCGATGAGCTGTTGATCCTTTGTAGCGACCGCCTCGCGCACGAGCCCCTGCAGGGGTGCTCCCTGCCGCCACCGCGAGAAAATGATGCCCGGCTCGGCCGCCAGATGTCCGACAAGGCAGATCGTTCCATCGTCATGCGTCACGCGAGCTGCCGCCGCGACGGCTCTGCCCGCTGCATCGAGCCGGCCTGCTCCCCCCGGGCCGCCAGTCGCACTCGCTGCGAGCGGACGGCTCATGGAGGCGATCGTGACAGCAGCCTCCCGGTCAACGATTGGCCGCCATGGCTCAGCCAGTTGCCGAGCCGCCTGGCGGGCGGCGGCCGGCAGCCCAAAGGCCGCCGCGGCGAGCGTACCGTGGCGGCCCGCCACCAGTCGCAAGCCTGCCGTCACGCCAAGGCTCCAGTCGATCTGCTGCATCGCCGTCCGCCACGTGGGAAGCGCCAACCGTCCCCGACGGGCGAGCTGGCAAACAAGTTGCTGCCGGCTCTCGGGCCGTGAGAAGGTCGGCCACAGTTCGCCTGCGAGCGACCGCCCTGCCAGAGATGCATCCCAGGAGAATCCTCCGACAGCAACGACGACATCCGCATCGACCAGGAGTCGTGACAGGTAACAGGGCAGGCCCTCTTCGTCGGCGGCGAGGTAGGCCGTGTCGGCATCCTGCTCGGGAGCGGTGTCGACGACCGTGATATCGGCCGGCGCGGTTCCCCCGACCTCCAGGCAGCGGTGAATTGCCAGCACGACTGCTTCCCGCTCGGGAATGTCGCCGGCCAAGGCGATCACCACGCGGTCTCCGGGAACCACGTGCAACGCCAGCCGCGGTGCATGCGTCTCATCGGCGAGAGCCTCGGCGACCAGCCGACCGGCTGCGTCCCCCGTGACCCCTTCTGGTCCACGGCAGTCGGCGATCAGACGACCCGCGCGGGGCGCGAGCGGGAGCGGCTCATCGCCGCCATAGTCGAGGGAGATCAACGGTGTCTTTCGAGTGGCCATTGGTGAAGAACTCGCATTGTACGGTTTGCAGGCGATGCGGCATCATGCCCTCCATGAATCCACTTCTCCGCCATGGCCGCTGGTTGCCAGCCGTCATGCTTGCCCTCCTGACCGGCTGCACCGCCGATCCCCAGGTGGTGCTCGACGCCACCGCGAAGGCCTACCGCGAGGCCAAGACCTACTCCGACAATGCCCGGGTGCGGGTGGCCTTCATCCGCGGCGACGCGACAACGGAGCGGACGATTCCCTTCCGAGTGGCCTTCGCCAGACCCGACCTCGTGCGGATCGAATGCTACGACGCCCGCATCGTTGCCGACGGCACGACACTCCTGGCCACCGTCGGCGGCGTACCGGGGCAGGTGCTCAGCGAGCCGGTGAAGACTCCGCTCGCCCTCGACCAGATCGTGGCCGATGAACAGGTGAGGGTGGCACTGGCCGAGGGCGACGCCGGTCTCCCGACACAGCTGGCGCTCCTGCTCGCCGACGACACGATGGAATTGATCAGCGGCGAAGCCACGTCGCCCCCGCGGATTGCCGGCACCGAGCCGATCGACGGCCACCCATGCACCCGCATCGACATCGACAAGCCGGAAGGCCGGCTCTCGCTCTGGATCGACCGCAAGGAGCACCTGCTCCGACGGATATCCATCCCCACCGATGCCTATGCCCGCCAGATATCGGAGGAGTCTGGCACGGTGACCGGCGTGTCGGTGATCGTCGATTTCACAGACGCAGCGTTCGTAAAACCAGTTCCGGATACAGCCTTCGCGCTCTCGATTCCCGAGGGGGCGGTGCGCGTCGCCCAGCTCGACCCCGCGGCAGTCGCCAATGCCGCCAAAGGATCCGAGCCGAACACGGCGGCCCCCGGGCGGGTCATCGCTCCACGCCAACAGCCGGACGGATTCAAACTGGTTAAAGCATGGCGCAGCGATGGCATCGGTCTGCCGGGCAATCTGGTCTGCTACGACGAACAGCCAGCCGCCGCGGAGCACCCTGAGGGCGACGAGACCGCCGCAGCCGCTCCGCGGATCGCGGTGCTCGACGGCTGGCAGAGCGTGGTCGAGTTGGATGCCACCGGTCAGAAACTGGCCCGTCACGAGCTCGTGCTTCCAAAAGGAGCCACCGTCGAATTCCTACGCACGGGTGTCGATCGGGAGGGCCACCGCTGGTGGCTCGGCGGCACCACTGGTGGTCAGCAGGTCTTTCTTTTCGACAAGGCATGGACCTTCCATGCCAGCTATCCTCCGCCCGGAAGCGGTGACCATCCGGGGATTCGTGACGCCCATCTCATCGACACTGACGATGACGGCTCCCCGGAAATCGTCGTTGACTTCGCTGGCCGTCGCGGCCTTGAATGGGCCGATCTCGATGGCAATCGGCTCTGGGCAGATCGCCAGCCGCCGGCAGTCACGTCGATTGCTCCCTGGCCAGCGGATGACCAGACACCTCAATTGGCTGCCGTGACCAGCGACGGACGGCTGGTGATGGTATCTGCCGACGGTGCGGCAGGCACACCGGTGGCCGTGCAGACCACCGAGGACCATCCGGCGTTCCGCCACCCGCGAAAGCCTCGCGACGTGCCGGTCGCCTGGGCAGATCTGATCGGGTCGAAGCGGTGGCAGTGGCTGGTTGCCGAACCCGACGGATCGATCACGATCTACCGGGCTGACGGTGACGCGGTGGGCCGCTACTCACATGGCAGGCCACTCGTCGGACTTGGCGGTTTCCGGGCGAATGGGATCGGCCACGTGGTGCTCGCCACGCCGGACGGAGTGGAGTGCCTTCGGCTGGAAGACGTGGTAGTGGATTAGGTTCAATCCGCACATCCTGACCGTTTTGCCCCACCTCTCACGAGGCTGTCACTGATGGCCGATCCTACCAGTGGTGGTTGGCACTGGGGCCGTCACCTGCACATTGGAGCCATGAGCCGTGTCTCTGCCTCGTTCTGTCATCGCCATCATGATTGTCGGCATCGCCGCCTTCCTCTCGAGCCGGGGGGCCTGCGGTCAGGAAACCATCATGATCACGGAGGATTCTGCGATGTCGGTTGGGGGAGGCATGGGGCCGGAACCGTGCGACTGCGGCGACGTGCGGCGGCCACCATGGCACGGCAATGTGCGGGGATCGTGCGATCCCTGCTGCGACCCACATACGGGTGTCTTCCATGCCAATCCCTGCGGACAACTCCACATGCGGCGCTATGCCCGGGAGAACTGCATGCGGACGCCGTCGTGTTTTCCCCGGCTGAACACGTGGGCCCGAGACGGCTACCTGCCGTCCCCCCCGCCGCCGGCCACACCCCGTTGCCATCAGTGCGGCGCGGTCATCGATGGAGGGTTTTGAGGAGGCAGCCGCTCCACGCTGGTCAGGAAGCGGCCCATGACCAGCACCGCCGCTGTGACGAGCAGCGCCCCCGCCACATCGATGATCGCGCCGCCCCGCAGCATGGCGCGGAGTGATATCCGACCGGTGCCGTAAACGATCGCGTTGCAAGGCGTGCTCACCGGCATCATGAAGCCAAGGCTCGCGGCAAACGTCGCTGCCAACGCCGGAAGAAGTGGATCAGCACCGGTCGCCCGGGCGAGGGCGATCGCCACCGGCACGACCATCGTGGCGCTGGCCGTATTGCTCGTGAACTCGCTGCAGGCCACCGCGACGACTGTCGCCGCGAGCAAGAGTGGCAGACCGCCCCCTGCCGGCAGCCAGCCGGTGAGACTCCTGCCGATCCATTCGGCAAGTCCCGTTGAAAACGCCATCTCGCCGAGAGCCATCCCGCCACCATAGAGCAGGATGATGCCCCAATCGATCCGGGCGGCCTCGCTCCACTGCAGCACCCGTGGCCAGGAACCGTCGGGCCGCCGGTTGCCGGGGAGCACAAAGAGCAGAATCGCCCCGACGAGCGCTGCCAGACCCTCGGGAATCCGCTGGTTGAGCCAGAGACACGCGGGGTGCTTCTGGCCGAGCACCAGCGCAAGAATCCCGGGCACGACCCACAGCGCCACCGTGATACCGAATGCCACAGCCGTTGATCGCTGGGCCGTGGTCCACGCTCCCTGCTCGCGACGCTCGGCCGCAACCAGCCTGTCGAGCCCCTCCACGTGCCGCACCCCTGCGGGAAACAGCCGTGACAACAACACCACAGAAAAAGCCACGAGCAACGCGGCGAGCGGTGCTCCGATGAGGCACCAGCCGAAGAACGAGATATCGATGCCCAACTCCTTGCGAATGAACGCGAGCCCGATGACATTGGGGGGCGTGCCGATCGGTGTCGCCAGCCCGCCAATCGATGCGGCATAGGCCACACCGAGCAGCAGCCCGGTGCCAAACTCCGGCGCGAGCCGCCGGGCCGCCGTCCGATCAGCCTCCTCGATCGCGGCCAGCATCCCGGTCACGATCGCCACCATCATCGCCGTGGTGGCAGTGTTGCTGATAAAGGCACTCACTACGGCCGACACAAAGGCGACCGCGGCCAAAATGCGGATTGGCCGTCCGTCGATCCACCGCATGCCGAGCACGCCGTAGGCCAGCCGCCGGTCGAGGCCATGCACGCGGATCGCCTCGGCGAGCATGAACGACCCGATGAAGAGAAAGACGAGCGGCTGGGCGAACGGCCCAAACGCCTCCCCCATCGGCGCCACGCCCGCGATCACGCAGGCAGTCACACCGAGCAGCGCCGTCACCGGCAACGGCAATGCTTCGGTTACCCACAGCGCGACGACGACCGCCATGATCGCCGCCAACGCCTGCGCCTGGGAGGAGAGCTCCATCACACCACCTTCCGACAAACCGCCGCCCGCACAAGCCCCCGGGCTTGCGCCCGGGGCTATGTGGTTTCGGCGACAGCTAGCCGTAGGGCGCAAGCCCGCGGGATGACGCACCAGCCAACACCGCTGCAGCCCCCGGGCTTGCGCCCGGGGCTATGTGGTGTGCTGTAGATACGACACACCGCTGCACCGCCCGCCTGGAGGGCGAGCGTACGCGGGCGACCGGAGGGTCGCCAAGAAACCCGAGGCCACAATACTAGCCGCAGGGCGCAAGCCCGCGGGATGCGCAACAGCCGACGCGACCGCAGCCCCCGGGCTTGCGCCCGGGGCTATGTGGCGGGAACCTCTCCCCGTGAAGTTAGTACGTCTTCCCGACGGCGGCCTGAGCGGCCGCCAGCCTTGCCACCGGCAGCCGAAACGGCGAGCAGCTTACGTAGTCGAGCCCCAGGTGATGACAGAAGATCACCGAGTGGGGATCGCCGCCGTGCTCGCCGCAGATGCCAAGCTTGATGTCCTTGCGGCTGCTCCGTCCCTTTTCGACAGCGATCTGCATCAATTGCCCCACGCCCGTCGCATCGATCGACGCGAAGGGGTTGGCCTTGAAGATGCCTTCCTCGGTGTAGGTTTGGAGGAAGGAGCCCATGTCGTCGCGGCTCATGCCGAGCGTCGTCTGCGTGAGGTCATTGGTGCCGAAGGAGAAGAACTCGGCCGTCTCGGCGATCTCGTTGGCGGTGAGGGCGCCCCGCGGAATCTCGATCATCGTGCCGACCAGATACTTGATCTTCTGGCCTGTCTCCTGCTGCACCTTCTCGGCAACCCGGTGCACGATCGCCACCTGGTTGTCGAGTTCCTTCTTGAAGCCGACCAGCGGCACCATCACCTCGGGCCGCACCTTGATGCCGTCCTTCTGGACCTTGGCGGCGGCCTCGAAGATCGCCCGCACCTGCATCTCCGAGATCTCGGGGTAGCTGATACCAAGGCGGCAGCCGCGGTGGCCGAGCATCGGGTTGAATTCGTGCAACGACTCGACCCGGGCCTTCACCTTCTCAACCGGCATCCGCAGTTTGCGGGCCAGGTCGGCCTGCGACTTCTCGTCGTGCGGCACGAATTCGTGCAGCGGCGGGTCGAGCAGCCGGATCGTGGCCGGTCGCCCCTCGAGCGCCCGGAAAATGCCCTCGAAATCCTCCCGCTGGTAGGGAAGCAACTTGCCAAGGGCCTCGCGACGGGCGTCTTCGTTCTCCGCGAGGATCATTTCCCGCATGGCGTCGATGCGGTCGCCTTCGAAGAACATGTGCTCGGTCCGCGTCAGGCCAATACCCTCGGCGCCGAAGGCGATCGCCTGCCGCACCTGTTCGGGAGTGTCGGCGTTGGTCCGCAGGCCGAGTTGGCGGTGCTTGTCGGCCAGCTTCATCATGAAGTCGTAATACTGGAAGACCTCCGAATCCTCCGGCTTCATCGTCTTGGCAACGAGCACCTGCTTGAGTTCGCTATCAGCCGTCTTGATCGCACCGGCGAAGACCTCACCGGTCGAACCGTTGATGGAGATCGCATCGCCCTCGCGGAGCGTCTTGCCGGCACACGAGAGCGTGCCCTTGCCGTAATCGATCTGGATCGCACCGGCGCCGGCGACGCAGACCTTGCCCATTTGACGGGCGACGAGGGCCGCGTGGCTCGACACGCCACCGCGGCTGGTGAGGATGCCCTCGGCGGCGATCATGCCGCGGAGATCCTCCGGGCTCGTCTCGACCCGGGCCAGCACCACCTTCTCCCCCTTCTCGGCGAGCTGCTCGGCCTTGGCGGCCGTGAAGACCAGCTGGCCGGTGGCGGCGCCCGGGCCGGCCGGCAGACCGGTCGTCAGCAACTGGCCGCTCTTCTTGGCCGTCTCGTAGGCGGCCCGATCGAAGATCGGGGCCAGGAGCTGCGACAGGGCGTCGGGGTCGGCCGACTGGATCGCATGGGTCGCGGTCATCAACTTTTGCTTGACCATGTCATGAGCGATCTTCACGTAGGCCAACGCCGTCCGCTTGCCGTTGCGGGTCTGCAACATGTAGAGCTTGCGGTTCTCGACGGTGAACTCGAAGTCCTGCACGTCACCAAACTTCTTTTCGAGTGTCTGCCGCACCTTCTCCAGCTCCTTGTAGGTGCCGGCGAAGACCGGGTCGTGCTTCATCTCGGCGACCGGCAGCGGCGTCCGTACGCCGGCCACCACGTCTTCCCCCTGGGCATTGACGAGATACTCGCCGTAGAAAACGTCTTCCCCGGTCGCGGGATCACGGGTGAAGGCCACGCCCGTCGCACAATCGTCGCCCATGTTGCCGAACACCATGCTCTGCACGTTGACGGCGGTGCCCCATTCGTCGGGGATCTTGTACTTGCGGCGGTAGAGGATGGCCCGCTCGTTCATCCAGCTGCCGAACACGGCCCCCACCGCCCCCATCAGTTGTTCGAACGGGTCCTGCGGAAAATTTTTGCCGGTCCGCTGCTTGATGAGCGTGAGGTACCGCTTGATGAGTTCGCGGAGGTGCTCGTCCTGAAGATCGGTGTCATTGTGGATGCCAAGCTGGTGCTTCAGACCCTCCATCACCTCCTCGAACGGCTCATGCTCGTTCTCGTGCACCTTCTGGACGCCCATCACGACGTCGCCGTACATCTGGATGAAGCGACGGTAGGAGTCGTAGGCGAAGCGGGGATTGCCGGTCGCTGCAGCGAGCGTTTTCACGCTCTCGTCGTTGAGGCCGAGGTTCAGGATCGTGTCCATCATGCCCGGCATGCTGTCACGGGCTCCGCTGCGGACGCTCACCAGGAGCGGCTTGTGATGATCCCCAAACTTCTTGCCGGTCTCCTTCTCGAGGAGCTTGACGTAGGCCCGCATCTCGTCTTCGAGGCCCTTTGGAAACTTCTTGCCCTGCTTGTAGTAGTCGATGCAGACCTGCGTCGTGATCGTGAAGCCCGGGGGCACCGGCAGGCCGATCGACGTCATCTGGGCGAGATTCGCTCCCTTCCCGCCGAGCAGGGCCTTCATCGAGCCGTCGCCGTCGCACTTCTTGACGCCGAAGTAGTAGATCATCCGACCGTCCTTCGCCCTCTTGCCGGCCCCCGGGGACGACTTCTTGTCTGCGGACTTCTTCTTGAGGGTTTTGGCCATGGGCGGACGAGACCTTTCCTGGAGCGAGTTGCTGGGGACGGGCGATGAAATTTCCGGAGAAATCTTCGCAAAATTTAGTGTCGTGACCGATGTCCGTCAACGAAGCCGTGCGGCGGCCTGGATCAGGACCGCCCCGGCGATGACGCTCGCCGCTGCAGCGAGAACCGCCCCGGTGGGGATGCCGGCTGCGTCGATTCCCGGCAGACCGCCGCCCCCACCATCGAGCACCATGTCGGGGGGGCAGTCGGAAGCGAAGAGCACTACCAGCGGCATGCTGTTGTGAACGAGATGGCCGACGATCGCCGGCAGCAGGCTCCCGGTCGTGATCGTCACCCAGCCGAGCACGGCACCGAGCGCGAACGTCTGCGGCATCCGTTCCGGCAACACGTGGGCCACCGCAAAGAGAAATGCCTGAGCCAGAACGGCCAGCGCAACGCGACCAGCCGTTCGCTGGCGTCCGGCAAACGCCGCGAGCGTCCACCCCCGAAACAGAAGCTCTTCGCAGACCGCCGGCAGCACGGCGATCAAGAGCCACGACAGCCACCACGGCTGACTGAGGATCAGGCCGACCAGTCGCTCCGATAACCCCTTGGCCTCCGGGCTGAGGCCGTCACCGCGGAGGGCGAGGAGCGCGGCGGCACCGATCACGAATACACCAGCACCCAGCAGTGCGCCGCCCGCGAGCCCCATGCCGGCCGACAGTCCGTCACCGCAACCCGGCCAGCGAAGTGAAAAGGTCTGCCGAAGATCGACCCGCTGCCACCACAACAGGACCACCAGCGGCAGAAGCACCGTCGCCGCCTGCTGCGCGGGAATGGCGACGAGAAGATCCTTCGGCATAAACGCCTGGGCATACCAGAGCGCCGCCAGGCCCATGATCGGGGGAATCGCTCCCTGCATGAGCGTCGGCAACGCCCGACGACTCGGCCGGGCCAGCGCGGGGCCGGCCGAATCCTGACCGCGAAAGAGGATATCTTCGTCGGTGAGCATCACCGCCGTCACCCGCAGCAACAGCCAGGTGATCGCGACGGACGAGCCCAGCGACAGGAAAAGCGGCCAGGCGATCGACGTCGCCTCCTCCGACTCAGCCGCTGTAAAGGCCGCATGCGACACGAGCACGTGGCCCACGAAGGGGGCTGCCGGCAGGAGACGGTTGGCCTGCATGCCCGGCAGGAGCGCCGCCCCGGCCAGAGCGCTCACCAGCAGGATCACCGGGGTGAGCGTGTTTTGTGCCTCCTTGCCGCTTTTGGCGGCGGTCGTCACGGCGAGACACAAAGCCGCCCCGACGGCAGCCAGCCCGATAAAGACGATGAGCGTAATGGCGATGCCACTGGCCGTGGTCAAGGCGAGCGACTGTGGGGCATTGCCGGCCAGCAGCCTGAGCGACACGGCGGTGGTGGCGGTGATCGACGTGACATTGGCCGCCAGCGTGGCCAGCGTAATGACAAACACCGCCAGAAACTTGCCCAGGACGATCTCATGGGCGGAGCAGGGGGCGATGAGGAGCGTTTCTATCGTGCCGCGTTCCTTCTCACCGGCAATCGCATCGATGGCCGGATAGAAGGCGCCGGTCATCGTCAGCACCGCGAGGAGCACCAGCACCCCACCGGCGACGGTGTTCATGATCTCCCCCACCGGCAACTCGCCACGCGGCTGGTCGCCTGTCAGCCGCAGGGCAAGCGGATCGAGCACGGTGCCGGGAAGCCCGGCGTTCTCGATCCGTCGACGACGCGCATCCTCGATGAAGCTCTCCATGAGCGCGAGAAACTGCCCCCGGACTGCGTTCGTCGGCGGCCGCATCGTCGAGGACTGCACCGTGACCGACACGGTGCGGTCCGAGTCCAACCCCGCAAGCATCCCCCGCTCGGCATGAAGCCAGAGGTCGGCGGCTCCGCTGTCGATCACCTCCTGGGCGACGGCGGCGTTGATCTCCTCGAAAACGGCCTCGGCCGGCCACTCCTTGCGGTCAGCGGGCTCGGTCGCGTCGATCATGCCTCGCATTCGCGCGATGAACCCCTGCGCATCGGGACCCGACACGGCCACCGTCACCTTCGTCGGCGCCAGTCGGGCCTCCGCCTCCATCACTCCCGTCCGCAGGCCGAGCGTGGTGGACAGCGCGAGGATCGGGTAGCTGATCATGGGGAGGAGGAGCGTGATGACCAGCGTCCGCCGATCGCGGACGAATTCCAGCAGTTCGCGGCGGGCCACCCAGCCGGCCGCCTGCCAGCGGGACCAGCCGGTAACGCGATGCCCATCCTGAGCCATCAGAAGACCCTCCGGCTCACCGCCACGAAAAACGCATCTTCCAATCCGGCGCCGTCGGCGACGAGTTCATCCCGAGTGCCGGTCGCGACGATCCGCCCCATGTGAACGATCACGAATCGGTCGCAGCGATGCTCGATCTCGTGGAGCCGATGGGTCGAAATGAGGATCGCATGCCCTTCGCCGCGTAATTGGCCGAGCATCGACAGCAGGTCACGGGCACCGAGGACATCGAGCGCGTTGGTCGGTTCATCGAGTACGAGCGCCGGTGGGTTGTGCACGAGCGCCCGCCCCAGCGACACCCGCTGCCGCTGCCCCGACGAGAGTCGGCCGGCCGGCCTGTCGGCACACGAGGTAAGGTCGAGCCCGGCAAGGAGCCGCTCCACTCGGGTCGCTGTGGCCTCACGATCAAGGCCGTGCAGCCGACCAAACGACGTGAAGATTTCCCGCGGCGTGAGCCGGTCAGCCACTCCCGTGGTGGCCGACACATAGCCGAGGTGCCGCCGGACACCCACCGGGTCGGCGACCACGTCATACCCCGCCACGCGGGCCGTGCCGGAGGTGGGCTTCAAGAGCGTGGCCAGCACCCGCAGCGTGGTCGTCTTGCCGGCTCCATTGGCTCCCAGCAGGCCCACCGTCTCGCCGGCAGCCACCGTGAACGAGATGTGATCGACGGCATGCACCACGCTGCCGTCGCCGGCGCGATAGTCCTTCACGAGATCGACGACCTCGATCATCTCACACCTCCTCACTCGGCGGAAACTGCCGCCGCTCGAGGATGAAGAGCGCTGCCGTCAGGAACACCGCCGCCACGATGAAAACGGCGATCACCTGCACCCAGGCCGGCTGCATGTCGACGAGCAGTTGGATTTCCACGGGGAGTTTCCGTCGCCATCCCATCCACTCCACGAGTAGGGTCCGCAGCCGCAGGCTCACCGTCGCCTGATTGACGACCGCCGGAAGAACCCCGGCAAGATACTCGACCACGATCGCCACGCCCACGCTCGCCACGAGCGCCCGCTTCGGCATGATCACCGCCGGCAGCGCGAAGAGCGCCGCACGGCCGATACAGGAGAGCACGATGAGGCCCGAAAAGGCCATCGCCACGGCCTCAGGATGCCAGACTTTCGTCACTGCCAGCGCGATCCCGAGCGCGATGAGGGCCACGGAGCCCGTCCAGACAACGGCTGCCAGAAACGTCCCCAGGAGAAGCGATGCCCGCCCGGAAGGCCGCACGGTCACGTGCACCCACGTGCCCCGCTCGAGTTCGTCCGAGACCGCCGGGCACATCGTCACGAGGAGCCCCAAGAGGCACAGGCCCTCCGGGATGAGCACGTAGAGCAGGACGACCGCCAGGTCGGGATCGAGCCGGCCGCGGGAGGCGCGGCTGGCCGCCAGCATCACCGCCGCGGGGAACACCGCGCCCAGGGCCGCCATCGCGAGTCGTGGCGGGGTCAACAGCCGCCGGAGTTGGAAGCCGGCCACGGCGACGGCTCCCCACAGTGATGGCATCTGCATGAAGCCCGTGGGGCTTGATCGGCGTGTCTTGCCTGTCACGGCCCCACCCCCCGGTGCAACTGCACCAGTCGGCCGAAGATGCCTTCGAGCGAACGATCAGCCGGCATCACTTCTGCAATCGCGAGGCCATCCGCTGCCGCCTGCTGGGCCACGGCGGCGAGGGCCGCCGGCTGCCGCGTGGCCACGACGACGATGTCTTCCGACTCGACCCGCACCGACTCGACGCCGGTACTTCGCCACGCCACCTCCGCGAACCGTTGCGGAGGGAAGCACCGCACACGGATCTCCGCGGGCAGTGATTCGATCAGGCTGCGGATCTCCAGCGCAGCGCCACTGGCCACGAGCCGCCCGCCGAGAATCACGGCCAGCCCGGCGTCGAGGGCCTCGACTTCGTGGAGCAGGTGACTGGCGACGATGAGGCTGCGGTCGCGAGACCAGCCCCGCACGAGGTGGACCAGTTCGTGCCGGGCGACGGGGTCGAGCCCGATGAACGGCTCGTCGAGTACGAGCAGATCGGGATCATGGGCGATCGCGCCGGCAATCTTGACCCGCTGCCGCATTCCCTTGGAAAGCGTGGCGATCGGCCGTCGTGATGCCGAGTCGAGCCCCACCTGCTCGATCGCCCGCTCGGCACGCGACTCGGCCTCGCCTCCGGTGAAGCCCGAAAGCCGAACGAGATACCGCACCCACGCCTGGGGTGTGGCATGTCGCTCGGCCAAGTCGGCGGCCGGGCAGTAGCCGATCCGCCGCAGCACCCGCGGATTGGCGAACGGCGGCTCGCCAAACACCTCCACCCGCCCCATCGTCGGCCGGAGCTGGCCAGTGATGAGCCCGAGAAAGGTCGTCTTGCCCGCGCCATTGGGGCCCAGCAGGCCGTGGGCGCCGACGTCGAGATCGACCGTCACGTCGTTGACGCCGATCACCGACCCGTAGAGCTTCGTAAGGTGCGTGATGTGGATCATGATGCCTGCCGTTAGGCCCGCGCCGGCGCGTCGACCCGCCGCCACAGGATCACGATCGAGATCACCGAGAGCGTCACGAGCGCCACCAGCGGCGGCAGAATGGCCTGCGGACGCCGCTCGATGCCAAAGACCCAGCCCTGCATGACGCCAAGCGAGTGATAGGGGGAGATCCAGGCCCAAGGATCGATCGCGGGATCAAGCCCGGCCGCCTTGGCAAACCACCGGACCTTGCGGGGCGGCGGCCTGTCGGCACCGCCGAGGGCCGCATCGAAATCGCCCCACAGGCTCCCTGATGGGTCACGGTCGACTCTCGCGGCCGGGTCATTCGCGACGGCCATCATGTCGGCGGTCGTCAGCGACGAGTGGGCGATCCAGCAGGCGGCCCAGGTGGCGAACCAGGCGAAGCTGGCGATCCGGCTCTCCGCAGTGAGCGACGAATACGCCAGGGCGAGCAGCGCGGTCGGTACCATCAGCACGATGCTCGAGGCGATCACCTTCAGAGGCAGATCCCACGTCGCCACAGCCACCCACACACTCGGGCTGACCAGCACGCCCATGAGCCACAGCGCGAGGCCGGGCAGCATCGTGATTCCGGCGATGATCACCGCCAGCACGAGCCCTTTGCCGAGGATGTATTCGAGTCGGCTGACGGGCCGCGTGAAATAGATGAGCCAGGCCTTGGCCCGCAGGTCACGCGAGATGAGCGCCGGGGCGATGAGCCCGACCACCACCGCCAACAACACCGCCTGCGGCGCCCGCACAAACGCCAGGAGGAGCCGCGACCACACGAGCCGACGTGTCTGGGCGATCTCCTCTTCTTCCGTCTTGGGCGCGTCGGCTCCGCTCTGTCGGCCGAGCGTGTCGGCCAGCACCGTGCCGAGCATTCCCACGCCATCGAGGTTGCGGCCCATGCGGGCCCCGTCCCGCATCGACGAGAGCCTCCCCTCGTCGATCGCCTGCTCGAAGGCGAAGAAGCTGGCCGCAAAGAACAGCGCAGGGCTCCATGCAAACAAGAGCGCCCGCCGCAGCCAACGGCTCGTCCAGGCCAGGCGGATGCCGGTCGTCATGATCACGCCAATGGCCTGCCCGGGCCCGCGGCGACGCCCCGTCCAGCCGCGGTAGCCGACGTCATGCAGCGGCATGGCCAGGCTCCTGTGACGTCGCGATGGCCTGCATGAAGACCTCTTCCAGGGGACGGTGGGTTCCTGCGAGCGATGACACGGCCACGCCCGCAGCCGTGGCCGCACCCCAGACCGCGGCGATGCCGGCCGCATCGGGCGTGGGGAACACGATCCCGCGCGGGTCGGCGACCCGCGCGGCAAGGCCAGCCCGGCGGAGCCGCTCCGCAAGATCGTCGAGCGGCCCGGTCCCTTCCAGCCGCGTCTCCGCGGCGGCCGGCCGCGTGAGCGACTCGATCGAGCCCGCCAGTCGCACGCGGCCGCCAGCCAGCACGATCACATGATCGCAGATCGCCTCGACGTCGGGGAGCACGTGGGTCGATACGAACACCGTCTTGCCGTGCCGGCGAGCCAGCGTCTGCAGCCGGCCGAGCATCGCCCGCCGTTCGATCGGATCGAGGCCGTTGGTCGGCTCATCGAGGATCACAAGCTGCGGGTCGTGGACGATGGCCGCCGCGAACGCCACCTTCTGACGCATCCCGACCGAAAGCGTCTCGACCGGGCGGTACCGTTCCTGCCCCGCGTCGCACCAGTCGAGCACCTCATGGGCGCGGCGGAGCGCCTCGACGCTGGGCAGGCCGGAGAGGCGGGCGGCATACCGCACCATCTCCACGGCAGCGAGGCCCGGCACGGTGCACTCATCTTCTGGCACCACTCCTACCAGCTGCCGTACCTGCCGCGGAGACGTGACCGGGTCGAGGCCAAACACCCGCACGCTCCCGGCAGCCAGCCGCACGAGCCCGAGCATGGCCCGCACGAGCGTGCTCTTGCCGGCGCCGTTGGGCCCCACCAGCCCCGTGATTCCCGGCGGCACGTCGAGCGACACGCGGTCGAGCACCGTCCGCCGGCCGTATTGCTTCACCACGCCGTCGACGACGACGGGCGCCGCATCAGATGCCTGCACGATGCCTCCCCGCCATGGTGCCGTCGGGCACTACTCCATCACTTCAACTTCCTTCGCCTTGGCGAGGTCGCTCACCTGGCTCTCGAACTTCTTGGTGAGTTCCTGCACGTCTTCCTTGACACTCTCGACGTCGTCCTCGGTCATCGACCCGTCCGTCTTCTCCCCGTCGGCCGCCTTGTTGGCATCGCGGCGGACGTTGCGAATGGCCACGCGGGCCTCCTCGGCGAGTTCCTTGATGCGGGCGGTCATCTTCTTGCGGACATCGGTCGACAGGGCCGGAATCGTGATGCGGATCAGGCGGCCGTCACTCTGGGGATTCAGGCCGAGGTCGGCGGCATGAATCGCCTTTTCGATGTCCTTGATCGTACCCGGATCGAAGGGACGCACGACAATCTGGTTGGGCTCGGGTGCCCCGACGCTCGCCAGTGCCTTGATCGGCGTGAACGAGCCGTACACCTCCACCTTGAGCGTATCGACCAGGCCGGGGTTGGCTCGGCCGGTGCGGATGCCTGTAAGGGCGTGGCGAAACACCTCCACCGCCTTCTCCATCCGTTCCTCGGCGTCGAGCAGAATGTCATCGGCCGGCATCGAACATCTCCCGGGGGATCGCGGTATGCCGGCCCAGCGCCGGATCACCATTGATTGTGCCAGCCGGCTTCCCTGTCAGGCAAGCGGCGGCATCAGCCGACGATGACGGTGGGCCGATGACCCGGATCGGCAATCGCCGTGTCGAGAAGATTCACCACGCGGTTGGGCACGTCCCCCTGACCGAACAGCACGAAGTTCAATGCGAGTTTGAGGCTGCTTCCCTTGCTCCAGCCGAAGATGACGTCCAACGCCGCGCCCCCCTTGGTCATCTCGATGGCCACCTGGGCGATCGTGTGCGACACGGAAACGACGTCCCGGGCCATGATCACGAACCGCTTCCCCTCCTGCCGCACGGAAATGATCGGTGCATTTTCGAATTCGCTCACGTCTCCGTAGTACACCTCGAGAAATACGATCGGCACATGCCCGGGAATCCGGTGCTTGCGGCGGATCTCCGCCTCTTTGTCGGCCAGGGATCGGCTGCCCGGCCGATGCGGCACCAGCACGCGGAATGCCTGCTCCAAGAGCACGTCGGTCCAGAGCATGCGGTCGGCGTCGTCCGCGAAGCGAAACTCCTTGTGCCGGAGCTCATCGCTGCGGAAGAACCGCGATGTAAACGAGATTGTCATCACGCAGGTGATGAAGATCGACGCGATGATGATGCCGTCGGGCCGCTCGAGAATGTTGGCAATCGTGGTGTAGATGAAGACGACCGTAATCAGGCCGAAGCCGAATCGCTGAGCCTGAAGGGCGAGGCCGTGGTGCGGCTCGGGCTTCCGCCGCATCTCGTGGACGAACGACGCGACGCAGGCGCTCGTCATCAGCACGAGCACGCCGGTGGCATAGGCGCCGCCTTGGGCCGACACGTTGGCCCGGAAGGCGAGCGTGACGAGCAGATTGATCACGGTGAAGGCCAGGACGAGTGGCCGATAGGCCCCGGCCCACTCGGGCGCCATGCCGTAGCGAGGGAGGTACCGCGGCACCATGTTGAGCAATCCGCCCATCGCCGACGCGCCGGCGAACCACAGGATAAGGATCGTGCTGATGTCGTAGATCGTTCCAAAAGCAGGCCCAAAGAGGGGGCAGATCGCGTGCGGACTCTCGCCATGCGCCAGATAGGCCAACGCCCGATCCATGGCTTTACCCTTGACCGGCTCCAGTTGCAGTTCCGCCGCGGGGATCAGCGTGTTCGTGCCGGTGGCGAGCGATGAGCCGATCAAGAAAAATGACATGATGACCGCCGCGACCAGCAGCATCCGCCTCGTATTGGCGACGCGGGCGACCTGATTGTCGGGGTCCGCTGCGGTGCCGCGGACCAGATGGACATGCAACACACCGGTCTCGAAGCCGGAGAGTCCCAGTGCCAGTTTGGGGAAAATCAGGATTGCGATCGCTGCCGCGACCCACGGTCCACTCCCGGAGAGCGGCGCATGTTCGAGGTGATACGACCCCGCTGAAATCTCCCCAACCCATCCCGGCAGGAGGCTGGGGTGGGTGAGCAGGTACCAGAGGCTCGCAACCACGATCACACTCGTCAGCCCGAGGAACGCCACCACGAGGATCGTGGCCAGGCCCACCACCTCGCCGTAGCCCTTGAGGAACATGGCCCCGAGCATCACCAGCAAAAACATCGTTACCGCCATTTGCGATTGCATCCAAGGCGGCGCCATCCCCGCATAGAGCGGATTACTGATGAGGTGGGCGGCCGCATCGGCCGCCGAAAGTGTCTTGGTGATCACGAAGTCCGTGGCGGCGAAACCGATGAGGACGAGCACGATGAGCTTCGCCCGCCATCCACTGAACATGCGCTCGATCATGCCGATCGAGCCGACACCGTCGGGGGTCTCGCCCACGACATGTCGATAGATGGGGAGCGCCCCACCGAGCGTGACCATCACGAGCACCAGCGTGGCCAGCGGGGCGAGCGTGCCGGCCCCCTCGAACGCGATCGAAGGCTGATAGCCCAACGTGCTGAAGTAGTCGACGCCGCACAGGCACATGATCAAGGGCCAGGCGTAGTGGTGTGCCCCGCTCTGCGCAGCATCTCCATGAGACGGATTCGCTGACCGACTCATGATGCCGACAATCCTCCACCGTGCTTTTCGGATCGGGAAGCACCGATCCGCGTGCCGATCCGTTCTCCCGCCACGGCCCGGGCGATGGCGCCGTCCTTACGATAGTTGAACACAAGGATCGGCATCGCATGCTCCATGCACTGGGAGATGGCGGTCGCGTCCATGACGCGGAGATTCTGCTCCCGCACTTGTTGGTAGGTCAGGTCGCGGTAGAGCATGGCGTGGGGATTCTTTTCGGGGTCGTCGGAATAGACGCCATCGACCCGCGTCGCCTTCATGAGCACATCGGCATCGAGCTCCAGGGCCCGTTGGGCGGCCGCGGTGTCGGTGGTGACGAAGGGGCTGCCGGTGCCCGCCGCGAGGATCACGATCCGCCCTTTCTCGAGGTGCCGCTTGGCCCGGCGGCGGATGTAGGGCTCGGCCACACCGTCCATACGAATCGCCGTCATCAACCGCGTCTGCACGCCGAGCGACTCGAGTGCATCCTGCAACGCCAGGCCGTTGATCGTGGTGGCGAGCATCCCCATGTAATGCGC
>CAMCYH010000003.1 GCA_945883745.1 Candidatus Kuenenia stuttgartensis | reverse complement strand
CAACCAGATCCGCGAGAAGATCGGCGTGATGTTCGGCAGCCCGGAGACCACGCCGGGTGGCCGCGCGTTGAAGTTCTACTCGTCCTGCCGCGTCGATGTTCGACGGATTGGCACGCTGAAGGACGGCGAGGATGTCGTCGGCCAGCGGGTCCGTGTCAAGGTGGTGAAGAACAAGGTGGCGCCGCCGTTCCGCGTCGCGGAATTCGACATGATGCACACCGACGGCATCAGCTTCGAGGGGGACATCCTCGACCTGGCGATCGTGGCGAAGCTCGTTGACAAGACGGGCAGCTGGCTGCGGTATGGCGAGACACACCTCGGCCAAGGTCGGGAGAAGGCTCGCCAATTTCTCAAGGAAAACCCATCCGTCGCCCAGGAACTACGGGAAAAGATTCTCGCCAGCAAGGACGCGGTAATCTCGGTCGAAAAGAGTACTGATGAGAGTTCGTCCGAGAGCGAGGATTGAGCCGTTCGTCGGTCTCTTCATGATCCCCCGCTGCCCACGAGCGGCCGACCCAAGCGGCTGCCCGTGGGCAGCTCTTTGTGACAGGCTGAAGCCTGTCATGAATTCCGCGAGGAGTTGCCCGTGCCACAGAGCCGGCGTTGGCAGCGAGCGGAGGCAGGATGCCGAGAGCGAAGCTGGCATCGAGTGAGCGAAGGGCAGGATGCCCACAGCGAACGTCCGGCGATGTGGCACGGGCAAACCCGAGCCCCCGCCACACGCCGCTCTCCGTCGGCGATCAACGGTGGTGTATAGTGCCCCTCATTCGACACCCCATGCCCGCCCCGGAGCCACTTGCGACATGAAGGCCGATGATCTCCGCGAAGCCTATCTGGCATTCTTCGAATCCAAGGGTTGCGTCCGTCGCCCCAGCGACGTGCTCGTGCCTCGCTGGGATCCGTCGGTGCTCTTCACTCCCGCGGGGATGAACCAGTTCAAGGACCACTTTCTCGGCAAGTGCAAGCTGGAATTCACCCGAGCCACGACCTGCCAGAAATGCCTGCGGACCGGTGACATCGACAACGTCGGCCGCACACCTCGGCACCACACGTTCTTCGAGATGCTCGGCAACTTCAGCTTCGGAGACTACTTCAAGCGGGAGGCGATTCATTGGGCGTGGGAGTTTCTCACGGCGCGGAACTGGCTCAACATCACTCCCGAAAAGCTCTCCGTCACGGTGTATCACGACGACAACGAGGCCTACGCAATCTGGTCGGATGAGATCGGCCTGCCTTCGACGAAGATCACTCGGATGGGCGAGGCAGACAACTTCTGGCCCGCCTCCGCCCCGAGCCAAGGCCCCGACGGCGTCTGTGGCCCCTGCAGCGAGATCTTCTACCGGATGCCCGACGGCAGCGACGTGGAGATCTGGAACCTCGTCTTCACCCAGTTCAACCGAGTCGGCCCACCCCCGGAGAACCTCTCCCCACTGCCCAGCCGCAACATCGATACCGGCATGGGGCTGGAGCGGACCTGCGCGATGCTGCAGGGCGTCGACAGCAACTTCCATATCGATATCCTGCGGCCGCTTGTCGAGGCAGTGGCGGAGGTGTGCGGCGCACGGTACGAGCCAACCGACGATGACGGCCGGCGGATGCGGCGGATTGCCGACCATGTGCGGGCCTGCACGTTCGCGATCCACGAAAACGTGCTGCCGGGCAACAACGAAGAGAAGTACGTGGTGAAGCGGCTGCTGCGGCGAGCCGTGCTCGATGGCCGGCAGATGGGGATGCAGGAGCCGTTCCTTCACAAGTTGCCCGGTACGGTGGCCGAGATGATGCGGAAGCCCTATCCGGAACTGGCCGACACGGTCGATCGCGTGGCTGGCGTGATCCGACGTGAAGAGGAGTCGTTCCTTGCGACGATCGACGGTGGCCTCGAACGGATCGAGAAGCTGTTTGCGACGACGGCCGCCGAGACGGTGAAGGGGAGCGATGCGGCCGAGCTCTACCAGACCTACGGATTCCCGCCGGAACTGCTCGAGACGATCGCTGCCGAACGCAACATCGGCTTCGACTGGGACGGCTTCCAGGCCGCCATGGAGGAGCACGGCCAGCGGTCGGGCGCCGGCAGTCGGGTGGAGGTGTTTACGTCGGGCCCCCTCGACGCCCTCAAGCAAACAATGCACGGCTCGGAGTTTGTCGGCTACGACACGATCGAAGCCGATGGCACGATTGTCGGCATCATCGCCCAGAATCGACTCTGCGAGAATTTCCGCGAGGTCGGTCAGTCAACGCCTGCCACGGTCATCCTCGACCGCACGCCATTTTACGGTGAATCAGGTGGCCAAGTGGGCGACACGGGCTGGCTGGAGACGCCGACGGGAAGGTTTCAGGTGATCGACACGCACCGCGAGGGCGGATTCGTGCTCCACATCGGCCACCTCGTGTCGGGCGCTCTCGACCTCGGCCAGCCAGCCCATGCAAGTGTGGATGCTGACCGCCGCGTCGCCCTGCGGCGGGCCCATTCGGGCACCCACCTCTTGCATGCGGCGCTGCAGCACTTCCTCGGCTCGCATGCCGTTCAACAGGGGTCGAAGGTGGATGCCGACATGCTTCGGTTCGACTTTTCCCACGGAGAGGCCGTGGGGCAGGAGACGCTCGAAAAAATCGAAGGCATGGTCAACGCCTCGGTGCTCGCCGCGGTGCCGGTATCAGCCCAACTCCTGCCCTTGGCCGAGGCCCGCCATGCCGGAGCCATGATGCTCTTTGGCGAGAAATACCCTGACATCGTGCGAATGGTGACGATGGACGGCGTGAGCCGCGAACTCTGTGGCGGTACACACGTCACGAGCACCGGCCAGATCGGCCTTGTGCGCATCGTCGGCGAGGAAAGCGTCTCCGCCGGCACACGACGAATCTCGGCCGTCACCGGCCTGGAGGCGCTCGCTCGGCTGCGACGGGCGGAGCAGATGCTCGCCGAGTCAGCGGCGGCCCTCAAGGTGCCGGCCAGTGAGCTTGCCCAGCGTCTCACGACGATCCAGAAGGAGCTCAAAACACTCAAGAAGGCCAAGCCGGCGGCAGCGACCGGCGGTTCACCCGACCAGCTTATTGCCGCCGCGGTCACCGTGGGGGACACGAAGGTCGTGGTGGCGGAAGCTCCGGGCAGCGATGCCGGGGCCATGCGGCAGTGCATCGATCACCTCCGGCGAAAGGCAAGTCCGATCGCCGTGCTCCTCGCGGCCTCCGACGACGAAGGCAAGGTGACCCTTGTGGCAGGGATCTCTCGTGAACTGGAGGCCCGCGGCCTCTCGGCCGGCACCTGGATCAGGGAGCCGGCGACGATCGTGGGCGGGAAGGGGGGAGGTCGGCCAGACATGGCGCAGGCAGGCGGCAAACTCGTCGACAAACTGCCGGCGGCCCTCGACTCCGCGCGGCAGACTATCGAAGCGATGCTGCGGGGCTAGCCATACGCGAGCTCTGTCCTCGTGGCCTCAGCTTGGCGAACGTCCGTTCGCTCTCCAGACGGGCAGCGTAATCCACACAGAAAGCCCCAGGCGCTCGACAGCGATGTCTGGTGCGTCATTCCGCCGGCTTGCGCCTGGCGGCTGAATGGGACGTGCCGTTCATGCGCCATCCCGCCTTTCCCCACATAGCCCCGGGCGCGAGCCCGGAGGCTGCGGCAGCGTCTTCCTGCGTCCTACGCAAGTTTCTGCAGAGCGGCGAGGGCGGCGTCGTAGTCGGGCTCCTCGGCCACTTCCTTGACGACCTGGGCGTACTGCACAACGCCCTTCGCATCGAGCACGAAGACGGCGCGAGCCAGAATCTTCAACTCGTCGATGAGCACGCCCCAGTGGGTGCCGAAACTTCGGTCCATGTAGTCGCTGCCGTTCTTCATCCCCTTGATGTCTTCGGCCCCACAGAAGCGATTCATCGCGAAGGGGAGATCGAGGCTCACCGTGAGAGCCGTGACGGTATCGCCAAGGGCTGCGAGCTTCTTGTTGAATGTCTTGGTCTGCACCTGGCAGACAGGCGTGTCGAGCGATGGCACGACACTGATGATCGCGGGCTTCCCGAGCAGGTCGGCCTTGGTGATGTGATGCATGCCACCTTCACCATAGAAGACGACGTCGAAGTCGGGCGCGGGCTGACCAACCTGTACCGCCTCACCAATGAGGGTGAGCGGATTGCCTTTGAACGTCACTGCTCCGTGCCGGCCCATGTAGTGTCTCCTCGCGTTTCTCAGGATCGATCCAACGTGCTGGCAGTATTGCCGGGCAGGCCCCGGAGACAACCCCGAGCAGTGAAACCAGCCAAAAAACCATGGACTCCCCACCCTGGAAAAACCGAACTTGCGGCCACGACGATGTTCCTTAGGATCAGAGCAGGGGCAGGAAGAACCACTTTACTCCGCTTTTCCGCGGAACGACATCCACGGGAGCGGCCTCACGGAGGAACAGTCCGATGACTTCTTCTATGCAGTCAACTGCCGCAGTGTCTGACCTGCAATGCCATGAATCGCAGGCGAAGTGCTGCCCGATGCGAATCGAGCGGGGGCCCGATTGGCTCCTGGTGCGTCTTGATGGCGATGCCTGTCGGGATCCTGCAGCTTCAGAGTTTGCTCTGGCCGACGGGATCTGGGATGCCTTGCGGGAAAACCATGCCCGTCGCGTGCTTCTGGAACTCGATGAAGTCGATGCGATCAGTGACGATCTGATCGCCACGATCACGACGCTCGCCAGTCGGATTCGCTCCGCGGGCGGCCTGATGCGGATGTGCGGCCTGTCGGAGAACGAGATCCGGACGCTGCGGGCCCGGGGAGTGGCCAATGTGGCTCACTACCATTCCCGGGCCGAGGCAATCGGCGCACCCAAGCGGCCTCGTGTATGATCAACGCAATTTTATGTACGCGATCGGTCGACTCGGACAGCTCATCGGTCTCAGCCTGCCGGCGATGGCCATCCTGTTGGAACTCAACAGGACAATCTCACTCGGCCAGATGCTGATGCTGTTGGTCTTCTCGATCTGTGTCTTTTGGATCGGTCGCATTCTCGAAGGGTATGCGAAGGGATGACCCGCTAGGCAGTATGACCACGACCGAGTTGCATCCGCTCGTCTTATCGCCGATCTACCGACGGTACATCTGGGGTGGCCGCCGGTTCGCGAGCACCCTTGGCAGGTCATTGCCCCCCGGTGACGATTACGCGGAATCATGGGAACTGGTCGACCGCGGCTCCGACCAGAGCCTCGTCGCGGCCGGTCCGCTCGCTGGCTCCACGCTCGGCGACCTTGTCCGAACCCGCGGCGTTGAACTCCTCGGTCGCCACGCCCCGTTGCCAGCATTTCCGCTGCTTTTTAAATTTCTTGACGCCAGTCACGACCTTTCGGTGCAGGTCCATCCCGACGATACGCGAGCCGGTCGACTCACTCCTCCCGACCGTGGCAAGACCGAGGCGTGGTACGTCATAGACGCCGTACCGGGCAGCCGCATCTATGCCGGCCTCCAAACCGGCACCACCCGAGATGAGTTGGCAGACGCGCTCCGCGCCGGCCGCTGTGGTGCCGTGCTTCATTCGTTCGAGCCCCACCCCGGTGACTGTATCTTCATTCCCGCCGGGACGGTGCATGCAATCGGCGCCGGGCTGATGGTTGCCGAGATCCAGCAGTCGAGCGACGTGACCTATCGGCTCCACGACTGGGATCGTGTCGGCCCGGATGGCAGGCCTCGCGCCATGCACATCGAGGCCGGGCTTGAAGCCGTGACTCACTTCGAGCCGGTGGCACCGGTAACCGGCGACTCGACCGGCGACCCAGCCGTGCGCCGGCTGGTGACAATCCAATACTTTCTGCTCGACGAAGTCCGTCCCCACCGCAGATGGCAGGTGGGGGGCGACGACCGCTGCCATTTTCTTGCCGTCCTCGCCGGTCACCTGCGGCTGGAATCACGGTGGGGACTGCCCGACCTCGTTGCCGGCTCGTGTGTGCTTTTGCCAGCAGCCGTGGGGTCTCAGGCTGTCGAACCCGTCGACGGAGACCCTGCCAAACTGCTCCATGTGAGCATGCCGTGAACCGTTTAGGGCCGCACCCAGCCGGCCGGCAGGATGACGCACCTTCCAACTCCGCTGCAGCCCCCGGGCTCGCGCCCGGGGCTGGGTGATGATGGGTGGCCCACTCAGCCGCCAGGCGCAAGCCGGCGGGATGACGCACCATCTCGTTCCGCGGCAGGTTTCCTGGCGGTTTTCTGGGCTTGGGGCGGCCGGGGGCGACTCCTAGACTCCCGCCATGGCTTCACGACGTCGAACCCTGGGCCCGACCATGATCTGCGTCGGTGCAGCTGTGGCCTTGGCGTTCACGGGGTGCAGTTCCCTAGGTCGGCCCCAGTGGCTCGAACCTGGGCCAAGTCGTTCGCAACAGCGACGCGCCGTGCGATTCGACCCGTATCTCCAGGATGATACCGCCCCCGCGATCCTCCGCATGCCGCTCAATGACGGCACCCGTCCGCGTGACTTTAACGAGCCAATGCCAGAGGTGGAGCGTTCGAGATGGTGGTCGGGGGTGCGGTGAGCCGCCCCGGTGTATGATCTCGGCATGCCAAACAGCCACTCGTATCGCCCCTCCCGGATCACGTCCCGCAGTTCAGCCAGCCGGCGGAAAGCCACCGGAGGAGCCCCCACTCCTCGGCCACCCCGCGTCTCCCCCGAGGAGGAACGCCTCGAGCGACTTCAGAAAGTGCTGGCTTCAGCCGGTCTCGGCAGCCGCCGCAGTTGCGAGGAACTGATCACACAAGGCCGCGTCGAGGTTGATCGAAAAGTGGTTTCGGAACTCGGCACCCGCGTCGATCCCCTGCGGCAGGAGATCCGTGTCGACGGTGAGCGGTTGCCGCACCCGAAGCGGGTTGTCTACATGCTCAACAAGCCGGTCGGAACCGTCACCACCAATTACGATCCCTCCGGTCGCCCGCGGGTGGTCGATCTTGTGCCCGGCGACACACGGCTCTTTGCAATCGGCCGGCTTGACCGGATGAGCGAGGGCCTGATCCTCGTCACCAACGATGGCGAACTGGCCAACCTTCTGGCCCATCCTCGGTATGGCGTCGAGAAGAAATATCACGTGCAGGTAGCCGGTGTGCCGGGGACCGAGGTGCTTGACAGTCTCCGACGGGGAGTGCGGCTGGCCGAGGGCAGCGTGCATGCCAAGAGGGTCGAGATTCGCTCCCAGCACAAGGAGAGCGCCGTTCTGGAGATGGTGCTCGACGAGGGCAAGAACCGGGAGATCAGACGGATGCTCGCCCGCCTGGGCCACAAGGTCCATCAGCTCAAGCGAGTTGCAGTGGGCACCCTGTCCCTGGGCAGCCTCCTGCCGGGTGAGTGGCGGCCGCTTTCATGGACGGAGATCGAGTCGCTACGGAAGGATGCCGAGCAGGCGATTGGAGCACCGCAGCGTGGGCCGAGACGGCCTGTCCGTCCCCCTCGCCGCGGCCCGCCCACTGGCCGGGGCGGACCACAGAAACGCCCCCCCGCGGGCCAACCCGGCCGCAAACGCCGTCCTGGAAAGGCTTCAACATGGCGGAAGCAGTGACTGCCGGTGCCAGCCCGACAGCCTGCTACGCCGATCGGGCGGCCCACACTCCGGCCCGGATAGTGGCCCATTCGCAGGTTGCCGACAGCACGTTTCGAATCCGGCTTGATTGCCCCGCCATTGCAGCCAACGCGGTTCCCGGCCAATTTGCGATGGTGCGTATCCCCGACCGCAATGATCCGCTCTTGGCACGGCCGCTGGCCGTCTACGACACATTCGCCGCCGGCCGGTATGCCGATTTCATCTATCTCGTCCACGGCAAGTTCACCACCGCGCTCAAGGACATGTCCGTCGGCGATGAACTCGTCGTATGGGGACCGCTGGGTAATGGGTTCGATCCCCCCGCGGTCGATCACCTCGTGTTGGTTGCCGGTGGCATCGGGCAGACGGCACTGCTGGCCCTGGGCCGCGAGCGGCTCGGTGGAGCGACCTACGGCAGCCCGGGTCGGGTGGCCCCGCTTGCACGCCGAGTGACACTGTGCTGGGGCGCTCGGCATGCCGGCATGTTTGGCGACGTCGACGACTTCCGCAACGCCGGCATCGACGTGCATCTGGCCACCCTCGACGGCTCCACCGGCCGACAAGGCACGGTTGTTGACCTTTTGAATGACGTTTTGGGTGACGACGGAGAATCGCTCCGCGTGGCCTGCTGCGGCCCCGAGCCGATGATGGCCGCCGTCACGCGGTGGGCGCAAAGCCGTCACGTCGTCTGTGACGTATCGCTCGAGGCACCGATGGCCTGCGGCATCGGGATCTGCTTCACCTGCGTGGCGAAGGTGCGTGATGCCGAAGGAACCTGGGACTATCGAAGGACCTGTGTCGAAGGCCCCGTCTTCGACGGATCCACGATCGAGTGGTAACGCAGTCCGCAAGTGTTCCCACAACGAGCCGCAGGGCGCAAGCCCGCGGGATGATGCACCAGCCAACGCAGCAGCAGTCACAGGGCTTGCGCCCTGTGCTGGGTGGAAAATAGCACTGCCCGCCTGGAAAGCGGGCGTACGAGAAAGACCGGCGGTCGCCAAGCGAGCCGAGGCCAGGATGGCGAGGCTCGCGTGAAGCAGCCGGCGGGCGTACGAGGGCGAACGGAAGTTCGCCAAGGAAAGCGAGGCCAGGATGGCGAGCTTTCCGTGAAACTAGCCTTTGGCAGCCTTGAGCCGGGCCGAAAGACGCGACTTGATGCGGGCAGCACGATTGCGATGGATCGTGTTCTTCGCAGCCGCCTGATCGGTCTTTTTGGCGACGGTCCGGAACTGCTCCGTCGCGGCGGCGACGTCACCCGACGAGATCGACTGAAGAACCTTGCGGATCTGCGTCTTAATCTCTGACTTGGCGGCTCGGTTCCGCTCCCGGTTCCGAAGATTCTGACGATGACGCTTTTTGGCGCTGGCCGAGTGGGGCATTCCTGATCCTTGTGCTGAACGGTCGGGGCTATGGGAGAAGCAGTTGGCCTCTGGGGCAGGCCGTATCAGTCCGCTTCGTCCGCCTCTTTATGCTTCACCGTCTTCAACTTGTCCAGACGGTCGGCCACATCCCGGTATCCAAAGTCGATCACGGCAAGGGCGGAGAGGTGTTTCTGGGCGGAATCGACGTCCTTGAGGCCCATCGCCAGCACGCCCGCCCGGTACAGAGCCCGCTTCCGAAGCTCGGCCTCTCGTTCGGTCAGGGCGTCGACGGCCGTCTGGTAACTCTGAAACGCCAACTGGTATTGCTTGATCTTCTGGAAGCATTCGCCAAGCTCCAGTGCCACGGCCCCTTTGCGACGGTCATCCTGGAGTACCGCCTGAAACTCCTTGATGGCGGCGTCGTAATTGCCTTCCGCCTTGAGCCGCAGAGCCAGCTCGAATCGCCATGTCATGTTCTCAGGGTACCGCTCCGAGCGGGACCGGTAGACCTCGATCTCCTGCCGGTTCTGGGCGGCCCGCAACTGCTCGAGCGTCTGGCGGTGCTGTGGTGTGTCGTCGGACTCGACCTGCTTCTCCGCCACATGCACCCGGTGGCGTGCCCAGCGCAGCTGCCGATCCTCCAGATGCTCCCGCACCTTCAGGTCGTTGCCCGAAGCCGCGAGTGTCTGCCGCAGCACCTGCTCCGCGACATCGATCGTCTCCTCCTTTTCAAGAAGGTCGGCGAGTTCAAGGGCCACCTCGATGTTGGCAGGATCCTTGGCGAGCAAGTCGCGCAGCACAGCCGTCCGCGGCCTGTCGGAAGACGCGTCGCCGGCAGTCTTGGCCTCCGGCTTGGCACCGCCGCGTCCACCCAACCCGCTCCCCTTGGACAATGTCTTGTCGACCTGAAGCTTCGTGATCGTCCGCTCGGCCTCCTCGGCGAGCCCCTTGATCGACGCAATCCGTCGCCAACAGGCGATTGCCTGGTCGTATTCGCCGCGAGTTTCCAGATACTCGGCGCAGACGCGGTTGACCTCCGCATCGGCCGGCGCCGCGTCGAGGGCTGCTCGCAGGTAAATCGGCTGCGTTTCCTGGAAGTGCAACTGCCGACAGGCGTTGGCCATCGCGAGCAACGTGGCATGGTCGTGAGGCGACGACTTCAGCAAGTCGACCCCCTTCCTGAGCAGTTCGAGCCACTGCCCCGCCGCCGCCAGTTTCTTAAGGCCGCCACGCCCTCCGGCTGAGAACAGGGCCGACAGGCCGCCCGCTTTTTTTCCGGCAAACTTTTTCTTGAGAACGGCAAAGAAACTCTGCAAATAGAGCGGGCTGGCTGGATCGCCGAGCACGCAGGTGGCAAACATCTCGATCGCGTAATCGATGTTGGCCGCCGCCTTCTGTTCACCGGCGAGAAAGCACTTCTGTAGACGCTTTCGCTCGCCCTCGGAGACCACGAACGGCCTGCCAGACGCCGGCGGGGCAGGTGGCTCGGCACTGGGCGGTGTAGACTCGGTCATGACAGTCGGCTTGGAATGCAGGTGCGGCAGCGGAGACCCGAAGGCGTCGCCGAATTCTGGCACTGCCCAGGCCGCTCGCCAACCCCCAAGTGGCAACTCGGCCGATGACCGGTCGGGCCATTCAAGAATTTCCCCAATGCAGCGTCTCACAGAAACAGCCACACCCGGAAAGGTCGTGTTTATCGGCGCCGGGCCAGGCCACCCTGACTTGATGACAATTCGCGCGCGGCAGTGGCTCGAGCGGGCGAAGGTGGTCGTGCATGACGTACTGGTACCTCGCGAATTGCTGGCGACGGTCAACCCGACCGCCGAACTGGTGCCGGCTCCGCGGGGAAAAGCGACCGACACCGATGCTGGCACCGCCATCGGCGAGATGCTGGCGGGGCTGGCGATGGGAGGCCGCACGATCATTCGGCTCAAGGGAGGCGATCCGTCGGTCTTTGCTCGGCTGGCGGAAGAACTGCAGCCGCTCCGGCATGCCGGCATTTCGATCGAGATCGTGCCGGGCGTGACGGCAGCGTTGGCAGCCGCCGCTGCTGCTGGCATCCCCATTACCAGCCGGGCGACCGCCTCCAGCGCCACGCTGATCACGGGACACGAGGCCGACAAGGACCAGCCGGGGATCGATTTTCGACTCCTCGCGGAACTGGCTGGAACCGTTGCCATCTACATGGGCGTTGATCAGGCAGCGGCCTGGTCTCAAAGCCTGCTGGCAGCTGGAAAGCCCGTCGACACACCGGTCACGATCGTCAGTCGCTGCTCCTGGCCCGACCAGCGGATCGCGGTTTCTTCGCTGGGCCGGTGCGCCACCGACTTCGCCAAGCATGCTTGGCCGGCACCAGCTGTGGCGATCGTCGGCGAGGTGGCTCACCTTCCACCAGCGGTCCCGTCGATGGGTCAGCCGCTGGCCGGCAGGCGGGTGCTGAGCACCAGGCCGTCTGGGCAAGGGGAAACCATGGTCGACTTGGTGACCGAGAGGGGGGGCATCTGCCTCCATGTTCCCGTCATGCGGATCGAACCGCCGGCCACGTGGCACGGACTCGACGAAGCGGTCCGGGCCGCCGACACCTTCGACTGGATCGTCTTCTCCAGTGCCAATGGAGTGCAGTCGTTCCTTGCCCGACTCAAGGCCTTGGCACGGGACGGCCGATCACTCGGGACCGTCCGCCTCGCGGCGGTGGGGCCGGCGACCGCCGCAGCCCTCGCCGCCGCCGGCTACTTCTGTGATCTGGTGCCATCCTGCTTCCGGGCGGAAGGCCTCGCAGAAAAACTGGTGACCATGCCCCCCGGCAGCCGCTTTCTGCTCGTTCGTGCGGAACGGGGCCGCGATGTTCTCCGCCGCGAGCTCACCGCTGCCGGCCATCACGTTTCGGAGGCCGTCGCCTACCGCAGCGTTCCCGTGACGGAACTCGACCCGGCGGCCCAGTCGATGCTCGCCGGCTGCGGGGTCGATTGGATCGTGGCAACCAGTCCGGACATCGCCAAGGCCGCGATTTCTTTGTTTGGCAGCCGCCTGCGGGCATGGCGGATCGCGAGCATCAGCCCGCTCACGTCCGAGACCTTGCTGGCACACGACTTTCCGCCGACGGTCGAGGCGGCGGAAGCCTCCACGGCGGGCCTGGTGTCTGCCATGGCCGCCTGGGAACTTGCCCACCCGGAACAACCCATCCAGAGCGAATCGTCGTCCCCCTCTACCCGTTCGTAACGGCAGCAGACTTTATCCACGGTCGGCTCGCCGTCATTTGTTCCTTCCGCTTCGCCGCACTGGAGCGATGCCCACAGCGGCGTCGATATTCCGACGAGGCGGCGACGTTGCGTACCGGCGCTGGGCCGCCCGAAAGGCAAGGGGAGAACCAATGACCGACGTCCCGACTGCAGCAGCAATCCTGATCTGTCCGATCCCGCATGGGACACCGGTGGCCGAGATAGCGGCCTGGATGGCCCGCAGTCGCGGAAGCAATGTGCCGGTGACCTGGGTGGTCGATCTGGAGACACTCCCCACCGCCCGCGATGCCGCAGCCGATGCGGTTCCCGATGTGGCACTCGACCTCACCCCCTCCTGGCCAGCATCACGGCAGATATTGCGGCACACGCTTCGATCGGCCCGTCAGGCCTGGCCCCATGTGGAGACCGCGATCCTCCGCGGCCACGCGCGGCTTGAACACCGCGACACGCTGGTCGAGGAGGGCATCACCACAATCGCTGTCGATCGCTTCGATACTCCGATTCGCGGCAGCCGACGGCCCGCGCCGCGGGGCTGGCAGTGCCGCAGCATTCTCTGGGGTCTGTGGGAAGTCGCTCTGACGACACGTTCGCGGAGTGGCCTCGTCGGGCAGGTGACCGGCTGGTACCGAGGCGGCGGACGCCCCGACGGCCTGCGTGTTCTCGATGCGGGCGGCTCAACAGCCCCGGCAGTCATCCGCACCCGGTTCGACAGGCATCTCACCTGGATCCGTCGGAAGGCCGCCACCGGCCTGCGGGCCGTCTCGCTCTCCGACCTGCCAACCATTCTGGGGAGCGGATGCGATGCCGCCTCGCGGGGTTCGGTGCTTCGAGCCGCGTAAGTCGTAACCACGCTCAGGAACGGGACCGGTTGATGAGCGACCAACTGAGATATCCCGTGATAGCGCTGGCGACCACGAATCCGACGTCGGCCGGCACGCTGACCCGACCAAAGGGAAAGCCAGCCGCCAGATCGGCCAGAAAAAGAATACCGATGAGACCAGCGAGTACCATTCCGACGAGCGGCATCAATTTCGACACGGGAACTTTCCTCGGCTCTGCACGAACACCACCCCCGATACCATAATCGCTGCGGCCGGAGAGCCATATCGCAGATGTTCCGGCCGGCATGTTTTCGCCCTTCCGTCTCAGCGGAGTCCGTCCCGTGACCAGCGTCAACCGTTCCCGCACCGCCGTCTATACCGGCTCTTTCGACCCGGTCACCCTCGGCCATCTCGACGTCATCGAACGGGCCAGCCGGATTTTCGATCGGCTGGTCGTGGGCGTGGGCATCAACCCCGACAAACACTCGATGTTCACGCTCGAGGAGCGAGTCGAACTGGTAAGGGCATCGGTGGCCCACCTCCCGACCGTCGTGGTCGACTCCTTCGCCGGGCTGTCGGTCGCCTTCGTCCAGGAGCAGGGGGCAAGCGTCTTGCTGCGCGGCGTTCGCTCGCTCACCGACATCGATGCGGAATTCACGATGACGCTGGCCAACCGAAAACTCGACCCGTCGGTCGAGACGGTGTTTCTGATGGCCGACGCCCAGTATTCCCACATCTCGTCGTCGCTGCTGAAGCAGATCACTCCGCTGGCAGACGATGCAGCGCTGCTCCGGTTTGTTCCACCACCGGTTGTCCGCGCTCTCCGCGGGAAGCTCGCCTGAGCATCAGTTGGCAGGCTCTGTTCCGCCCTCGAAGTGGTGGCGGAGATAGCGGGCCCTCTCGATATTGCGGTCGTTGGTGTCGAGTTCGACACCGCGAATCTTTTGGAGGTGTGCCGGCTGGGTGCGGACGAGCAACACGTTGATATCGGGAATCGTCACGTCCCCGATCAGACCCAACAGGACTCCCATGCGAACACGGGAGAGCAGTTGCATGGTTTCCTCGGCACTGATCGTCTGGGCGGTTCGCAGGATGCCGTAGGCCCGGCTCACCTGATCATGCACGTTCTCCTGTGTCTCGCGCACGAGGAACTCGCGGGCTCGCCGCTCGTAGTCGATGAGCACTGGCACCACGTCGCCAACCTGCTCGATGAGTTCCTCCTCGGTCTTGCCGAGAGTGGTCTGGTTGGAGATCTGGTAGAAGTCTCCCATCGCCTGGGAGCCCTCGCCATAGAGTCCGCGAACCGCCAGCGAAATCTTGTGCAGGCTCCGAAATACCTTGTCGATCTGTCGCGTGATGACGAGGGCCGGAAGGTGGAGCATCACGCTCACGCGGATGCCCGTACCGACATTGGTTGGGCAGGCGGTCAGGTAGCCCCACCTCGGATGAAAGGCATACGGCACGACCTTCTCGATTTCCTCGTCGACGGCACGAATCTGCTCGAAGGCCCCCGCGAGATCGAGACCGCTGTGCATGCACTGAATCCGCAGGTGATCTTCCTCGTTGATCATCAGGCTCACCTGCTCACGGCCGTCGATCGCGACACCCCGGGCACCCTGCGCTTCGGCATGCTCGCGGCTGATCAGCTGACGTTCGACAAGAAACTGGCGATCGATCTCCTCGAGGTGGCCGACATCGATGTACTCGAGGCTCCCGCCGATCGGCGCGGCGGCGATCCGCTCACGAAGCAACGCCTCGGTATCGAACCGCTCCTGTTCGGAGGCGCGACTCACGAAGGGGAAGTGGGCGATGTTGCGGGCCAGCCGCACTCGGCTGCTCATGACGATGTCGGATTCGGGCCCGGTGCCCCGCAGCCATTCGCCGATGGCGTCGGTGAGCGTATCGATTTTCATGGTGTCGCTTCCGGCGGAGTGGGTGATGCGGCAGACGGGCTGAGCCAGGTCTCCTCGATCTCTCGGATGAGGTCGCGGTTCTCCTTGGCCTTTTCGTAATCCTCGCGAGCGATCGCCTCCTTCATTTCGAGCCGCAGGCCAATCAGGCGGGTCAGCCCCTCGGTCCCCTCCGCCGGCATGACAATCGCGGCCGCCTGCCGCGGACGGCGGCCCACGTGCTCCGTCGCGCCATGGATGTTGGCGATGAGCGGCTCGAGTTCCTTCTCGAACGCGACGTAGTCATGCGAGCAGCCGAGCCGTCCCTGGTTGCGAAACTCGAAAAACGAGATGCCGCACATGCCGCAGGTTTTCTGGTCGAGAACCGACAACTCCTCGGCCGTCTGCCCGACCCCCAACGGCGTGCCCGAACCGGACGGTTTTCCCGCAGGCGTTTCGGACGCCGCCTCCGACTGGTTGAGGTAGGACCGGGCATGATCCTCACAGAGATGCAACTCCCGGACCTCGCCGGTTTCGAGTTCGGTGATGTGGAAGACAGCCTGTCGGTCGCAGTGTTGGCACTTCATGGACGGCACCGGGAACACGGTCGGCGTCGCGGAGAGACGTTCTCCGCACGGCCCTTGTTGAGAATCATAGCGGGTCGGGGCAGGGCGGTGTTATTCTCGTTCGCGATGCCTCACGCCCCCGATCTTCGCCGCTTTTCCGAACTTGCCCGGGACCACCGCCTCGTACCGGTCTACCGGCGTTTGTTTGCCGACGGCCTCACGCCGCTGTCCGCCTTCGCCCGCATCGAATCGGGCTCCTGCGGCTGCCTTTTCGAAAGCGTGGTCGGCGGGGAGAAGGTGGGGCGATTCAGTTTTTTGGGCGCCGACCCGTTCATGCGGTTGGAAGCGCGGGGGACGACGGTAACGATCGTCCACCGAGACGGCGGCTCCGAGACGCTGGAATCGAGCGACCCGCTCGGTGAGCTCGAGCGCCGCATGATGCCATTCCGTCCAGCCAAGCTTCCGGAACTGCCCCCCTTCACGAGCGGCGTCGTCGGCTACGCCGCCTACGACGCCGTCCGCTACGTCGAGCGGCTGCCCAACCCGCCGCCCGACGATCTGCGGCTCCCCGATCTGAGCTTTGCCTTTTACGACCGCCTCATCGTCTTCGACAACGTCACGAAGTCGCTCGACGTCGTCGTGCTGGCCAGTGTCGATACTGACTCGCCCGAGGACGCGGAAAAAGCCTACCGCAAAGCCTGTGAACGGATTGACGCCACAATCGCCGACCTGTCGCGGCCTGACTGCTGGCCGCCGGCGGCCGACATCGGCCCCCGCAGTCTGCCGGTCGACTTTCTCGAGTCCTCGACGAGTTCGACCTTCCCACGCGAGCAGTTCCTGGCGGCGGTCGATAAGGCCATCGAATACATCCGTGCCGGCGACATCTTTCAGGTCGTACTGAGCCGTCGCCTCGAAGTGCCCTTCGACCTGCCGGCGCTGGAACTCTATCGCACCCTTCGCGTCGTAAACCCCAGCCCGTTCATGTTCTACCTCCGGACGCCCGAGGGCACGCTCGTCGGCAGCTCCCCCGAGATCATGGTGCGGGTCGTCGACGACATAATCACCGTCCGGCCGCTGGCCGGTACGCGGCCGCGGGGGGCGACACCGGAAGAAGACGCCTTACTCGCCGAGGGGCTGCTCGCAGATCCCAAGGAGCGGGCGGAGCACGTGATGCTCATTGACCTGGGCCGCAATGACGTCGGCCGCGTGGCTGCGATCGGATCGGTCGCGGTGAATGACGTGATGGCGATCGAGCGGTACAGCCACGTGATGCACATCACGAGCAACGTCTCCGGCCGGCTGGCGGCCGGCCGAACCGCGTTCGACGCCCTGCGGGCCTGCCTGCCTGCCGGCACAGTCTCTGGGGCTCCAAAGATCCGTGCGATGGAAATCATCGACGAGTTCGAGCCGCAGCGACGCGGCCCCTACGCCGGTGCCGTCGGCTATATCGACTTCGGCGGGGCCATGGACACCTGCATCGCCCTCCGCACGGTAGTGGTGACCGGAGGCAAGGCCTACGTCCAGTCGGGGGCCGGGATCGTGGCCGACAGTGTGCCTGAAAACGAATTCGAGGAAACCATCAACAAGGCCAAGGGGATGCTCGTGGCCCTCGCCATGACATCCGCACGCCTCCGACCATGAGCCACTCCGAACACGGTGTCGTCATCGACGAGGCCACGGTCATGCGTGGCGGACGCACCGTGGTCGACGCGATGAAGCTGGTCGTGCCGCCGGGCCAGTCTCTGGCGGTGATCGGCTCGTCGGGGTCGGGAAAATCCTCGCTCCTCGCCGGCCTCGCCACCGCCCTCCCGCTGCATGCCGGCGACATCCGCATCGACGGACACTCCGTGCGATCCGACGCTGCGGCCGTGCGGCGCCGGGTCGGCTTCGTGCCAACCGGTATCACCGCCTGGCCCCAGGCCCGCGCCGATGAGTTTCTCGAATTCTTTGCCCTGGAGGCCGGCCTGCGTGGAAAGCCACTCCGGATGGCGGTCGGCAGGGGGCTGTCCATGGCCGGAATCGACGAGCCGGGCACGCCCATCGACCGCCTCCCGACCGGCCAGGCCCAGCGGCTCCTCGTCGCCCGCGGACTTCTTCATGATCCGCAGGTGCTTCTTCTCGATGCACCCTTCACGGGACTCGACCCCCGCGAGCGACGCGACATCGAGCATCTCATCAACGATATGCATCTTGGCGGCCTCATCGTCATCGCCGCCATCGACGATGCCGCGGTGCCGGTGTGCTTCACCCATCTTGCGGTTCTCGCTGCGGGCCGTCTCGTCGCCCATGGTCCGGCAGTACGGTCGGCATTCGAGTGCAGCCGGCCATGGAGGCGCCGCATCACCTGCCCAGCCGCCGCCCCCCAGGCTGCAACCGTGCTGCGCCGCCTCGGTATCGACGCCATGCTGATCGACGACGATACGCTTGAGTGCCATTGTGATCCGCAAGCGCGTCCCTTCGGCGACCTACTCGCAGCCCTGGTCAGGGCTGGCGTCGCCATCGAGTCGACCGACTTCCACCCCCCTTGGCCCGCCCAACTCCTCGAATTCATCGAGGCCGAGCAAGGCCCTGCCTGAAAACGATGCCACTGGAAGCCGCAGGGCGCAAGCCCGCGAAATGACGTGTCGAATTTTGTATGCCCAACCGTCGAGAAATGACGCCAGGGGGGAGGGCGTCACTTGGCAGACGTTTCAACCGCCTTGACGAGATCCTGAACATGCTGCTCGATTGCGGCAACTACCTGACCGGGCGGAGACGCTGAGTCCGCCCGTTGCGGCGGAGCGGCCTCAGCCAGCCGCCGCACGAGGGCCGACCCCACGATCACCCCGTCCGCCACCGCTGCCACGGCCCTGGCCTGCTCGGGAGTCGAGATCCCGAACCCGACGAGGATCGGCACGCTCGCCTTCGTCCGCAGCCACGCCACCCGTTCCACGAGCCCATCCGGCAACGACGTGCGGGCGCCGGTGACTCCGGCGACCGAGACGCAGTAGAGGAAGCCCGTCGACCGGCGGGCGATCTGCTCGGCCCGTTCCGGCGGAGTGGTCGGTGTCACGAGTCGCACGAGGGCCAGCCCTGCCGCTTCGCAGGCTGCGGCCAAGTCATCCGACTCTTCGATCGGCAAGTCGGGCACGACGAAGCCAGCCAGCCCGGCAGCCAACGACTCCGTCACAAAACGGTCGATGCCACGGCGGTAGATGATCGAGTAGCTCACCATGGCCAACACGGGAGTCGTGATTCGCCCCGTGACATCTTTCACCATCGCGAACAAGCGATCGAGCGACATCCCCTGGGCGAGTGCCCGCACGTAGGAAGCCTGGATCACGGCCCCGTCGGCGATGGGGTCGCTGTAGGGCACGCCCAGTTCGATGAGCGTTGCACCCGCCCGGTCAATCGCGGCGAGCACGTCCGCAGTGGTCGCAGTGTCAGGGTCGCCTGCGGTCACGAATGGAGCCACCGCCTTCCGTCCCGCAGCGGCATTGGCGGCAAACCTGGCGGCTATGCGGGCCACGCCCGAATCTGCATGGGGGAACGCGGTGCGGCTCATGAGGTGGCCTGCTGACCGTCTGCGGAAAGTCCCCGGAGCCGGGCGATCTCGGCAGCGTCCTTGTCACCACGCCCCGACAGGCAGATCACAATGATCTCATCGGCCGGCCGGCGGGCCGCCTCTTCAACAGTCCAAGCCAGAGCGTGAGACGTTTCCAAGGCCGGCAGAATCCCCTCTTGCCGGGCCACCGTGTCGAAAGCGTCGAGGGCGGCAGCGTCGGTGACGCTCGTGTACGAGACGCGGCCTGCGTCCCGCCAATAGCTGTGCTCCGGCCCAACACCGGGGTAGTCGAGCCCAGCCGATACCGAGTGGACATCGGCAGTTTGACCGTCATCGTTTTGAAGGACGTAGCTCAGACTGCCGTGCAGGATGCCGGGGCTGCCGTAACTGAGACTGGCGGCATGGTCGCCGGGCTGCCCCGAGCGGCCACCCGCCTCCACGCCCACAAGCCTCACGTCGGCATGGTCGACGAACGGATAAAACATTCCCGCCGCATTGCTGCCCCCACCAACGCACGCGACGACGGTGTCGGGGAGCCGCCCCAGTTGACGGCGGCATTGCTCGACCGTCTCCCGACCGATGACCGACTGGAAGTCGCGGACGATCCGCGGGAATGGATGCGGCCCCACGACAGAACCGATGATGTAGTGAGTGGTCTCTACCGACCCCATCCAGTCCCGCATCGCCTCGTTGATCGCGTCGCGGAGGGTGCGTGAACCCGTCTCGACAGGCCGTACCTCTGCTCCCATGAACCGCATGTTCCGCACGTTCGGAGCCTGGCGGCGAACGTCTTCGGAACCCATGTAGACGACACAGTCGAGGCCAAAGCGGGCGCAGGCCGTTGCCGTCGCCACACCGTGCTGGCCGGCCCCCGTCTCGGCAATGATCCGCCGCTTGCCCATGCGCAGTGCCAACAGGCCCTGGCCGAGCGTATTGTTGATCTTGTGCGCACCGGTGTGGCTCAGGTCTTCCCGCTTGAAATAGATCTGTGCGCCACCGGCCAATGCGGTGAGTCGTCGGGCGAAGAGCAGGGGAGTCGGACGGCCCACGAACGCCGCCAGGAGGCTGTCGAGTTCGGCGTGGAACGACGGATCAGCCATGGCCTCGTCGTAGGCCTGTTCCAACTGGTCGAGAGCCGCTGACAGGGTCTCGGGCACATACCGTCCCCCGAACCGTCCAAAGCGACCCAGGGCATCCGGTACGGCTGAAAGGGGAGCGGACGCAGGAGCGACTGTCGCCATTGAAAAACCATAGCCTCGGGGGCGGAAAGCATCGGCGGTGTCGCCGACGTTTTTGATTGTAGCCTCCGAGCCCGTGGCTACCATCACGCAAACTTCCCAGGCCCTTGAGACGTCCGCCATGCCCGAGCTCCCCGAAGTCGAGACAATGCGCCGCGGCATCCTCCATCTTGTTGGCAGTCGGATCACGGGGGCCGAATTCCCATGCGGGCCCAAGCGACCGATCAGCACAACGCCCGCTCCAGCCGCGATTGTCGCGGGGATCCGGGGGGGCCGGCTTTCGGCCGTCGAACGGTTTGGGAAGCGGCTCGCCCTCGAAATTACGTTTCCAACCCGCCAGCGATGGCTGGTGATCGAGCCACGGATGACGGGGCTCATGCTCGTTGTGCCGCCACCGACGACTGACCACGTGCGGCTGGTGATGCATATGCGACATGCCCGCGAGCAACGACAGCACCCCCTCGTGTTTTGGGATCAGCGCGGGCTTGGCACGCTCCGGCTGGTCGATGCCCGTGGGCTCGACCGCGCCTGCGGCCAGACGACTCTCGGCCCCGACGGTCTGGTCGTCACGGGTGACGACCTCAGCCGGGCTCTGGCCCGCTCCCGCCGGGCGATCAAGGTCGCGCTCCTCGATCAGCGGGCCGTGGCCGGCATCGGCAACATCTACGCGGCAGAAATTCTCCATCGCACGGGCCTCGACCCGCGGGCCGCCTGCCATCGGTTGTCGCGGCAGGTCTGGGACCGGCTGGCAGATATGACGCGGGCCGTTCTCGCCGAGGCCGTGCGTCTGGAAGGCTCTTCGATCGGAGACGAGCTCTACCAGACACCCGCCCGTCGTCTGGGCCGGTTTCAACAGCGGCATCGCGTCTACGGCAGGACTGACCAACCCTGCCCGACCTGTCGTACGGCCGTCCGCCGCATCGTGCAGGGGCAGAGGTCGACCTTCTTCTGCCCGCAATGCCAATCGCGTTCGGGCCGGCGGAGTTCCTGACGCGCGGTGTACGATTGGCATCTTCCGGAGTCCCGTCTTACGATGACGGTCGCTGGGGCACTGATTTGACACGTGGCCCTTTCAAGACCGCTCTGGAGATCGTCAGATGACCAGGTCCGACACCGTTTTTCCTGCCGCAGGTCTCTCGCGACGCCAGTTCCTGGCCCGTTCGGCCGCGGTGGCGGGGGGCCTGGCTGGAGCTCCAGCCGTCGTCGGACAGGCCGCCGAACACGCCCCGGTCGAGTCGGCTGAAACACTCGCCGGGATCCTTCACGCCTCGCTGTCGCCACAGCAGCGTCGGCAGATCTGCTTTCCGTGGGATTACGTGCATCCCAAACACGGCCTGTTGCGGACCCGGATCGCCAACAACTGGCAGGCGTCGGAGCCCGACGTGGCGAGCGACTTCTTCACGGCCGATCAGCAGCGGCTCATTCGCGACATTTTCGAACAGCTTACCCAACCGGAGTGGCATGCCCGCTTCGACAAGCAGCTCGAGGACGACGCCGGCGGCTTTGGGCATTCCCAGTCAGTCGCGCTGATCGGTGAACCCGGCTCGGGCCGCTTCCAGTTCCTCCTGACCGGACGCCACATGACGCTGCGCTGCGACGGCGACGCTGCCGCGCACGTCGCCTTTGGCGGGCCGATCTTTTACGGTCACGACGCCGGCGGCTTCAACGAGGAACCCGGCCATCCGGGCAATGTCTTCTGGCCGCAGGCGGTCGCCGCCAACCGTGTCTTTGCGATGCTCGATGGCCGCCAGCGGAACCTGGCCCTGGTGGCCCAGATGCCTCGCGAAAATGCGATTGCTTTCCGCGGCGTCCGACCGGCCGGCAAAGGCATCGATGCACCCGGCATCCCCGTCTCCGAGTTCACAGCCGATCAGCGGGCAGAACTCGAGGCCGTGCTGGCAATCCTGCTGGAACCGTTCCGTACCGCTGATCGAAACGAGACGAGGACATGCCTCGCCGCCCAGGGAGGGCTCGAAGCCTGCCGTCTCGCTTTCTACAGGCAGGGTGATCTCGGCAACGACGGTGTCTGGGACAACTGGCGGCTGGAGGGCCCGTCGTTCGTCTGGCATTTTCGTGGTGCACCGCATGTTCACGTGTGGGTCAATGTCGCCGACTCAGCCACGGTCCCAACCAACGCCTGAAGAGCCCGTTGCCTGTGTCACGGCCCATGCCCGACTGCTGCATCATCGGAGGGGGAGTCATCGGCCTGTCGATCGCCCGCGAACTGGCCGGTCGCGGCGCGATGGTCTGTGTGCTGACCCGCCACGGCGAGCGAAGCACGGCGTCTTGGGCGGCCGCCGGCATCTTTCCGCCCGCTCCCCGGCACGCCCGTGAGACTCCCGCCGAAGCCCTCACCGGGTGGAGCGACGAACTGCATCGGCGCTGGTCGCGGGAACTGCTCGACGAGACCGGTATCGACAACGGGCTGGTGACCTGCGGCGGCCTCCATGTCGCGGGCGACGATGCCCGTCTGTCTGCCCTAGAGGCCATGGCCACTTCCTATCGCGATCGCAATGCCCGCTGCGAGGTGCTCGGTGCAGCGAGCGTGCCCGATATCGAGCCGGGATTGCGGGATGCGGTGCGGCGTGGCGTGGTCGTGGGTGGAATATTCCTGCCGGATGAGACACAAATTCGGCCGCCCCGCCACCTCGCAGCGGTGCGTCGCTCGTGCCACAAGCGCGGCGTGACAATCTTGGATGGTGCGAACGTGACGGCGATTTCTGCCACCGACGGCCGAATTGAGGGCGTCCAGGTCACGACAGCCGCCGGCAAGTGCGAAACCGTTCGTGCCGACGCCTACTGCCTCGCCGCCGGCGCCTGGGCTGGAGGACTCACAACGCACCTGAACGTCGAGTTCGAGACGATGCCGGTCCGGGGGCAAATTGCGCTCCTCCGATTTCCGCAGCCTGTGCTGTCGCGGGTGATCAACATGGGTGTCGATTACCTGCTTCCGCGTGCCGACGGCCGGCTCCTCGTCGGTTCCACGCTGGAGGACGCCGGCTTCGACAGCACCACGACAACCGAGGCGATCGAGCGTCTCCGTGCGGTGGCCGCCACCCTGCTGGGAGACATTGCCCAGGCCAGCCTCGAGCAGGTCTGGGCCGGCTTGCGGCCAGGCAGCATCGACGGCCTGCCGTCCATCGGCCGGCTGCCGGGCTATCGCAACGGGTTCGTCGCGGCTGGCCACTTTCGCGCCGGGCTCCACCAGTCGCCCGGCACCGCCGTGCTGATGGCCGACCTCATCACCGGGAGAAAGCCGGCGATCGATCTCGCCGCGTTCGCTCCCGACCGGAAGAGGAACGGTCGCGATCCCCTCATGCCGCCGTGACGGCGAGCCGCTGGTGGACCCGCTCGATCACCTCGGGAGTGAGCGTGGCGGCAGAGCGGTCTGCGGCGACGACGGCCGCCAGGCCGGCCAGCCGATCGATGTCGGCGGGAATGCCGCCGGTGATCTCGTGGATCGTGTCGGCCACCGCGGTGGCGGTCACCGACAGATCGGTCTGGTGCGGTCCCCCGGCCACGATGTTCGCCACCATATGCCGCGTCTCGGCGCGGGAGCAGGGCGTGAGCACAGCCCGCAGCCCGATCTGCCGCTCCAGTCGCCTGTCGCGGGAGACGAGCGTGAGGAGTCGGCCCGACCCAGCCAGAACGATCCGTGTCTGCGGGTGAGTGGCCCAGCACAGGCTGAGTACGGCGGCCAACTCACCCTCTCCAGCATCGTCAACAGAGTCAACCAGCAGCACGTCGGGCCAGTCGCCGCATGGTGATTCCCGCAGCGCTAGCCAACGAACCAGGCGGCAGGAGTGCCCCGCCTTCTCGAGCATTCGTCCAACAGCCTCCAAGACGAGTGACTTTCCGGTACCCGGCGGACCGCAGAGCACGGCCGCAGCGCCCGGCTGTTCGGCCACGTAGGCGAGCTTTGCCACCGCCGCCTCCTGAACCGCCAAGAGCTGATGCGGCGGATGACCAGATGCGCGATCAGGTATCGGCATGGCGATGAAGCTCCTCAAACGTCTTCCAGGGAACCAGCGTCTCGACTTCTCCCAGCAACCTGCACCCGGCCTGCTCGATCGCAGCCGCACGGGCAGGGGAGGGAGCCTGTGTTGCCCGTCGCACCAGGATCACGGCGTCGCAGCCGGCGCTCATGGCAGCCACGCGGTCGCGGCGAATGGGCCCCGGTGGAAACCAGACGCCGGCGTCGACGAGTACCACCTCGCGATGCCTGTCGCCCCCGCTGGGCACCTCCCCGGCTTCTGACAGTGGACCGGAAACCAGCACCACGTGCCACCCACGGGCCGTAAGCGTGGCGGCAAGTCCCTCGACGAGCGTCGTGCGGCCCTCTCCGCGACCGCCCCCCGCCACGGCGATCACCCGCAGGCCGTCGGCCACCGCCCGCTCGACAGCCACGGCCAGGGCGGCCCACTGATGGGCCGCTTTCTGCAACAGCCATTCAACGAGTGGCTGATCTGCGGCCGCGGTGTCACTCCGAGATCCGGACGACGCGGTAGCGGCCGCAGCCGGGAGGAGCTTCCGCTCCTCCCGTGAACAGTGACTCGGCTCCAGAGGCTCCGACGAAGCAGGTGCGTCCGCCATGACCTCTGCTGTCAGTGCCGCCGATTCATCCACTTGATGGTCGGCCACAGCAGCTGATGACGATTCACGGGACGGCGCGTGATGGAGTCGACGCAGGAACACGGCATCGACCATGTCGAGCGGCGGCGGAGCGTGCATCATGGCTGGCTGATGACTCATTTTGCGATCCTTGTGTCCGTGGCCCGTTCAGAAACCGGCTCACTCGCCAGCCGCTGCGAGGATCTCTCTTCCTGAGCTGCCACTTCCACCTGGGCGGCACCGCGACGTACCAGTTCGTTTCGCAGGGCGAGCCCCCAGATGCCTGCCGCGACGATGGCCAATACCGCCACTGAGCGGGTGGGAAACATCGACGTCTCTCGTTGCTCACGCCGGCCGGATGGAGACGGCCGCGTCGGTTTCGCGGGCCGCTTCGGACCACGATCAGCTCGCTCCGGTGGGGTGGGCGGCTCAGCTGCGCTGCTGTCTGGTCGGGCGGGAAAACGGGCGATGACGTCCACGGCTACCTCCGTGCTCTCTTCGATCGTCCCCCGGTGCCGTCATGCTTGAGCCAGTTGCGGATGAGGGGGGGGGCACCGACACCCGCGGCCGCCAGTGGGCCTTCCTGTCCGGCCACGACGCTTTTGCAGTATGCCCGAACCACCCAGTTGCCTATTATGAAAGCTGCTGACAGAGTCTGAGTCGATCCCGCCCACCACGATTGCCCGCTGCTGGCACGAAGCCTGATGCCGAGTTTGCCTCCCGCCTCCCGAGCTGATCTCCTTCGCACCCTTCTCTCCGAACGGATCGTCATTCTCGACGGCGCGATGGGCACGATGGTGCATGCCCTCGCCCTGGACGAGCAGGGATTTCGCGGCGACCTGTTCCGCGATCATGCCAAGGACCTGAAGAATTGCATCGACATCCTCACTCTGACCCAGGGGGATGCGATCCGGGGCATTCATACCGCCTACCTGGAGGCCGGTGCGGATATCGTCGAGACCAATACGTTCGGGGCGACCCGCGTGGCCCTGGCCGACTTCGGCCTCGGTGACCGCACCCGCGAGATCAATCTCGCCGCAGCGCGGCTAGCCCGGGAGGCCGTTGCTACCGTGGAGGCTGGGACTCCCAACCGGCCCCGCTTCGTGGCTGGCTCGATTGGCCCGACCAACAAGCAGCTGTCGATCGCGGGAAACGTCGCGGATCCCGGCCATCGCGATGTCACATTCGACGAGATGGTGGACTACTATCGCGAGCAGGTCGAGGCGCTCTTGGAAGGCGGCGTCGACCTTCTGCTCGCCGAAACCGCGTTCGACACGCTGGTGCTCAAAAGCTGCTTGTTCGCGATCGAACAGGTCTTTATTGACACCGGCATCCGCGTGCCGGTCATGGCCTCGTTCACAGTCTTCGAGGGCGGCCGCACGCTCTCCGCCCAGACCGTGGAAGCCTGTTGGGAAAGCCTCTCCCACGTCGACCTGTTGAGCGTGGGCATGAATTGTGCGCTCGGACCTGAGAAGCTGCGAACGCATCTGGCCGACTTGTCGCGGATCGCTCCTCGGCTGGTGAGTTGCTACCCCAATGCCGGCATGCCCAACGCCCTGGGCGGTTTCGACGAGACCCCGGAGATGATGGCCTCGGTGCTCGGCGAGTTCGCCCGCGAGGGCTGGCTCAACGTCGTCGGCGGCTGTTGTGGCACGACTCCGGCACACATCAAGGCGATCGCGGAGGCCGTTGCCCCCTATCCGCCGCGCACGCCCGCCGCCCTGCCGCGACGGTCCCGCTACTCCGGCCTTGAACTGCTGGAGATTCGTCCCGAGACGAGTTTTACGATCGTCGGGGAGCGAACCAACGTGACTGGCTCCCGCGCCTTTGCCCGACTCATCCGGGAAGAGCGGTACGAAGAGGCGGTCGGCGTCGCCCGGCAGCAGGTCGAAAGTGGTGCCAACATCATCGATGTCAACGTTGACGAAGGGATGCTCGACGGCCCCGCGGCGATGACCAAGTTTCTCACGCTTCTCTCCAGCGAACCAGACGTTTCCCGCGTGCCGGTAATGATCGACAGTTCCCGCTGGGAGGTGCTCGAGGCAGGCCTCAAGTGCCTACAGGGCAAGGGGATCGTCAACTCGATCAGTCTGAAGGAAGGAGAGGAGACGTTTCTGCGGCAGGCCCGCACGATCCGTCGCTACGGCGCCGCGGTCGTTGTCATGGCCTTCGACGAGGAAGGACAGGCCACCGACGTCGACCGCCGCGTGTCGATTTGTCGACGGGCCTACCGGCTCCTGACGGAGCAGGCCGGGTTTGCCCCCGAAGACATCATCTTCGATCCGAACATTCTCACCGTCGCCACCGGTATGGAGGAACACAACCGCTACGCGATCAACTTCATCGAGGCCACGCGGCAGATCAAACAGGCGATGCCGCTGGTCAAGGTGTCGGGGGGTGTGAGCAACATTTCCTTCTCATTCCGAGGCAACGACGCCGTTCGGGAGGCGATGCACTCGGCCTTCCTCTATCATGCGATTCGGGCCGGCATGGATATGGGGATCGTCAACGCCGGCCAACTCGCGGTCTATGAGGAGATCGAGCCCGAACTGCTCACACGAATCGAGGACGTACTTTTCGACCGTCGGTCCGACTCGACAGACCGGCTCATCGAGTTTGCGGAAACAGTCAAGAGCCGTGGTGGAGCCGATCCCGCCAAGGCCGACGCCTGGCGGGCCCTCGACGTCGAGGGCCGCCTGGCCCACGCACTCATCAAGGGTCTTGTCGAACACGTCGAAGAGGACGTGGAAGAGGCCCGCACGAAATATACCACCAGCCTCGAGATCATCGAGGGACCGCTCATGCGGGGCATGCAGACGGTCGGGGACCTGTTCGGCGAAGGCAAGATGTTCCTGCCCCAGGTGGTGAAGAGCGCCCGCGTCATGAAGCGGGCGGTGAACCATCTCCTCCCCTACATGGAAGAAGAGCGGAAGGCCCAGGGAGCCGAGCAGACCAACCGGGGCCGCGTCCTTCTGGCGACCGTGAAGGGAGATGTCCACGACATCGGCAAGAACATCGTGGGCGTCGTACTTGGCTGCAATGGGTATGAAATCATCGACCTCGGGGTCATGGTGCCCTGCGCCAAGATCATCGACGAAGCGCGGGCCTGCCGGGCCGATATCGTCGGATTGAGCGGCCTCATCACACCCAGCCTCGACGAGATGGTGCAGGTGGCCCAGGAGTTTGAGCACGAGAAATTCGCCGTGCCGCTGTTGATTGGGGGCGCGACGACCTCGGCCAGACACACCGCCGTGAAAATTGCCCCGAAATACTCCGGCGACGTCGTCCACGTCGTTGATGCCTCGCGGGCGGCGGGTGTCGTCGAGAAACTGCTCAATCCCTCCCAGAAGTCCGTTTTCTCGGCCGCCAATCGTACGGCCCAGCAGCGGGATGTCGAAACCTTCAAGCGTCGGCAGGAGACCACGCTCGTGCCGTACGAGACAGCACGGGCTAGGCGCTGGACCTGCGACTGGGCTACGGCACGGATCGACACGCCCGAATTCCTAGGGATCCGGCGGCTCGACGACGTGCCGTTATCGACCCTGATTCCCTACATCGACTGGTCCCCATTCTTCATGTCGTGGGAATTGAGGGGAAAGTATCCCGCGATCTTTGACGATCCGGTCGTCGGTACCGAAGCCCGCGCACTGCACGAGGACGCACTGCGGCTCCTTGACCAGATCGTCCGCGATCGTTCCCTCGTCGCCAAGGGTGTCTACGGTTTCTTCCCGGCCCACTCCGACGGTGACGACATCGTGCTCTCCACGGATGATTCGCGATCCACTGAATCGATGCGATTGCATACGCTCAGGCAGCAGTGGGAGAGAAAGGGGCAGGACGCGTTTCATGCCCTCGCCGACTTCGTGGCGCCGCGTGAGAGTGGACGGCGTGACTACATCGGTGCCTTCGCCTGTACGACGGGCCATGGCTGCGATGAACTTGCCGGCCGGTTCGAGCGGGAGCACGACGACTATTCGGCTATTTTGGTCAAGGCGATCGCCGACCGACTCGCCGAAGCGTTCGCCGAATGGCTGCATGCAAAGGTGCGGTGCGAGTGGGGATACGGCCGGGAGGAGCAGCTTTCTTCCGAGCAGATGATCAATGAGGAGTATCGCGGTATTCGGCCGGCTCCGGGGTATCCCGCCTGCCCTGATCACACGGAAAAACGGTCGATCTTCCAACTCTTGGAGGTCGGGGAGGCTGCGGGCATGACGCTGACGGAAAACTGTGCCATGGCGCCCGCCGCCAGCGTGAGCGGGCTCTATTTTGCCCACCCTGACAGCCGATATTTTGCGGTGGACCGGATCACCCGCGAGCAGGTCGAGGCCTACGCGGCCCGCAAGGGGATGCCGCTGGCCGAGGCGGAGCGGTGGCTGGCACCCAACCTTGGCTACGACACCGACTAGCGCTCCCATCAGGATCAGCCGCGGCATGGCCTCCGACAAGCATCGCCGGCCGAGGACGCGACGGATTGTTGCCGACGGGTCGGCGGATCACTCCGTCGAACGAGGGTCGACAACCACGCTCACCCGTCGGTTTCTCGACTACATCCGCCACGAGCGGGCACTCTCCGCGAATACGCAGGCCGCCTACCGCCGCGATCTGGAAACCTTCGCAGAATGGCTCGGTGGTCGCGCTCCGGCCGGATTGTCGGTTCGTGATCTCGGCGACTACCTCGCCCACCTCGGAACCCGTGGTCTCGCTCGCGCCAGCATTGCCCGTCAGGCTGCCACGCTGCGGACGTTCTTCGCTTTTCTCCAACTGGAGGGTCTGGTCACGGAAAGCCCGGCGGACCTGCTCGCTCCGGGCCGCCGCGACGACACCATTCCCGGTGTGCTCACTCCGGATCAGGTCGATCGACTGCTGGCGAATCCCGACCATGCCACGCCCACGGGCAATCGCGATCGGGCGGTGCTTGAACTGCTCTACGCCACGGGCTGCCGGGCGTCGGAGGTGTCGGCTATGCAGATCTCAGACGTCCACCTCGGCGAGCAGTTCTGCACATGCCATGGCAAGGGAGACAAGGAGCGGGTGGTTCCTCTGGGACGTCGGGCCGTCGCGGCGCTCTCCGCCTGGCTGACCGATACACGGCCGGCCTTCGCCATCCGCGCCGGCAGCCCCCCGTGGGCCGTGCTTTCCTCCCGGGGCAACCGCCTCTCCCGGATGCGGATCTGGGAGATCGTGCGGACCCACGCCATGGAGGCCGGTGTGCCGCCCGACATCGGGCCCCACACGCTGCGGCACAGCTTCGCCACGCACCTGGTTTCCGGCGGCGTCGATCTCCGCCATGTGCAGGAAATGCTCGGCCATGCGAGCATCGCCACCACCCAACGATACACCCATGTCGACGCCAGCCGCCTGAAGGGTGTCCATGAAAAGTTTCACCCCCGGCGGTGACGGGGCGACTGGTGCGTCATCCCGCCGGCCTGCGCCTGGCGGCTGGCTGGACGAACCCTCACCATTCTGAGTGCCCGAAGCGAGCGTACCAAGTCACCCTACTTGCCGCTCTTCACCGGGGTGAACTTGATCTTCTTGATCAACTCGACAATCTGCCCATCCCGCACCATGCCCGACACCGAGGTGATCGCCTGCACGACATTCTCATACGAGAGACCATAGTCGCAGTCGAGTTCCACTTCCGTATTCTCGGCCAGTGAGTTCGGCCCGGTGTCGGTACCGACGATGCCGACCACCTTGTTTCGCAGGTCGTCAAAGTCCCGGATGGGGGATCCGTTCATCGTCATGCCAGCCAGCCGGCCGTCAGCCGCCGCCGTCATCTTCACGCGGATCGGTGGCACCAGTTGGTCATCCGGAGCAGCCGCAGCTGCGGCACCCAGCGGCATGCGAATGTCGAAGTCCCCCTCGGGGATCACCGATTTGAGCGTCAGCATAAAAAACGTGAGCAACTGAAACACGACGTCGATCATCGGAGTCATGTCCGGATTAATTCGGTCGAACGAACCTGACTCCCGCCGCGCCATGTCGTGTCACTCCCGCTCGTCGTACTGGGCCCGTAGGGCAAATTTCTCGAACCCCTTCTCCTGGCAGATCTTCACGACTTCCTGCACCTCGCCCGTCTTGGCCCGGCCGTCGGCCCGGACGATCACCGTGGCATCGGCCGGCTGACGGCCCGCATTGACGAGCGATGCCTTCTCCCTCTCCAAGTACCCGCCGATCTGGACAACCGGCACCAGTTCGCCGGCATAGATGACCGAATTGGTGCTGGTGACCTGCAGCGTAATCGGCTTTTCCACGGGGCCGGGCACCGGCTTGGCGAGTTGACTCAGAGGAAGCTGGATTCGGTCATCCTGCTCCGCCTCGGAGAAGTTGAGTGTGAAGATAAAAAAGGTCATCAACTGAAACACGATGTCGATCATGGGTGTCATATCGACCTCGGTTGTCGACGGCCCCTCGCTTCGACGACCCATGGCAACTTCTCCTCGCTACTTCTTGCTCACACCCTGAAACCGCGACATGAGCCGCGAGCTTTCGGCATCAACATCGGCATTCAAGGTCTGCAGCCAGTTTTTCAGGAGCACAAAGGCTGCAATCGCCGGGATCGCCAGCATGATTCCAATGAGCGTCGTCACCAGCGCCTGAGAGATACCGGTTGCCAACTCCGAAGGCTTGGGCGCCGTCGCGGACTGCGCGATTACCTGGAAGCTACCAACCATGCCGGCGACGGTACCAAGGAGCCCCAGCATCGGGGCGATGGCACCCACGAGAGACACGTAGCTCACCTTGTGTTCCAACGCCATCCCCTGTTCGGCAGCCACACTTTGCATCGCCTCGACGGCAATCGGATACCCGGACTGGATTTTTGCCATGCCGGCCGCCATCACCTTGCCAAAATAGGAGTCATCGTCCTTCACAAGTTCGTAGGCCTGCTGGTACTCCTTGGCATCGAGCCGGGCCTCGAACTCTCCACGCAATCCCTCCGGCATCACGACCGCCCGACGAATCTGCAGGAGACACATGACGAGGATCGACACAAAGAAAAATGACAAAAGCAGAAAGGCTGGACCAAACACGGGCCCGCAGGCCTTGGCGTAATACATGAGGGCACTCTCCCCTCCGCCTCCTCCTTCCGCTGCGTCATCAGCGGCTGCCCCATCCTGCGCGACGGCGACGCTTGGAAACATGACCGCTGGTGCCACCGTCACGGCAAGCAAGGCAATCGCCAGCATGACACCACCGCCGAGCCGCGCCCCGATGGCCCGCCACCACGAACGAGCATACCCTTCGCCATCGACACCCTGACACATGCGTCTCTCCTTGCTATTTGACCCGCGTGAATTCTTTGAGAGTATGCCTTCTTGGCGGCCGCGTGCAATGCTGCCGGGAGGCTCCTCACTACGTTTTGCCACCGGCAGTCAGCTTCTTGGCCCACCCACTCTGCGGATAGGCATCTCGCAGAATCTGGCCACTCTGACGTGCCCGCTGTTCTTCACGTGCCTTGCCCCACAATTCGCTCAGGTAATAGAGGGCCTCGGCATGGCTGTCCGGAACGGTGTTGTAGACCAAATCGACCGTGAGATAGGCGATCAACGCGTCTTGATCCTTGCCCTCCATCGCGCGATAGAGGCTGCCGAGCACGACATACGCCCGTGACAGCAGGGTACGATCTTCCGGATCGGCTTCGTCAATCGTGGCTTTGGCAAGCTTAATCGCATCGGCATGCTTGCCCAGCCGAGAGAGCGCCCGGGCCTTACCCAGCGCAGCCTCCCTCTTGCGCATCAGGCTCGCTTCGTCGCCGGCAGTAACCGCAAGGGCAGCGTCGTATTCCCGCACCGCCTCGGCAAACTTTCCTTCGTCCACAAGCACCTGCCCTTTCCCGCTGGAGGCCCGGATCTTGAACGCCACCGGCCCCTTCGATAGCGCATCGAAGGCCTGCATCGCAGCAGGGAAGTTCCTCGCCTTGGCACGGAGGTCGCCCAGCAGCTGCTGCATCTCGAAGAAATGATGACTCCGCGGATGCTTGGCCAGAAACGCGGTCACCATGGCGTCGGCGGCGGGAACACCGTCCCCTGACTCGACCGCCATCTGCCCGGTGGCCGCCGCCTTGGCAAACTCCATCTCGGCCAGCACCAATGCCGGAACACCTTCGAGCTCCGAATCCAGCACGCTTTCCAATTCACCAAGGGCGTCACCGGAGCGGCCCCGCATCAGGAATGATCGCGCCGAGGCAAGCTTGGCAGGCTCGTCGCTGAACTGCACTTCCACGATCTTGTCGAGCGGCACCCGCTTGAGATCACCATTCTCGTCCTCGATTTCAACATCGGTCGGACTCGTGCCGAGGATGGTGCCTGACAAACTCTTGCCATTCGGAGCCACCAGCCGACCTGGAGCCTGACCGAAAACCGGGGCCGGACCGACCACGGCACACACCAGAACGATTCCAGTGAGGATGATGGCGCTCGTGAATCGCTTCCGTCCCGTTCGTGAAAAAAGCCGACGCATCGCCATCATCAAAGCTCCCGCCGCATGTGTTGCCAGTGACTCTCGCCCGTCGTTCATGTGCCTCCTCCCGGTGCCGCTGCGTCGATTGCCGCGAGCCCATCCGCGGGTTCGCCCCGCGCTGTCTGAATCTCCCGCAGCAGGGCGTCGAAGCGTGCACGCGTCGCTGCGCCCCCGAGTTGTGGATAAAGCTTGTAGGTGATCGCCACGTCGTTGAAGGCCATCTCCAAAAGCTTGTCACGGCTGCTCTCCGACTTCTCGGCCCAGGCAAGTCGACTCCGCGCGAGGTTGAGGCGGGCATCGAAGAATTGCGACTGGGCCCGCTCGGCCCGCTCGTCTGCTCCGGTGAAAGCCTGTCGCACCAGTTTGTTGGCGATGCCGCCCCAGCCCCACGAGACCCGCCCACCAGACGTGTCCCCACTCACAGCCTCTCGGAATTCCTTCGCCGCCGCGTCCGCATCGGTGGTGGCCTCACCGGCGGCCTGAGCGAGTTTGGCAGACGCAATCTGCGCATCGATCATGTTTTGCCGAGAGGCATCGGTCAGGAACCAATCGATGTGCTTCCGAGCATCATCCCACTGCCCACGATCGTGGTAGATGCCGGCCATCTTGAGTCGCAATGTCGGCTCGTATTGGGCGACCTCGGCCGCCCCGCTTCCCAAGAGTCGTTCGTAGACCTCGGCCGCCTTGGCAAGGTACTTCTCACGCTGCACTTTTGAGACGACCGCGCCCGCACCTTCCCCCGACGCGAGGGCGTCGTAGGTGCTCGCCACCCACATCTGCGAGGCAATCTTCGTGTCGCGTTCCGCCACACGTTCGAGAAACGTCTCGAAGCCGGCGAGCAGCTTGGCAGCCCGCTCCGGCGCCGCCGCCTCGCCAGCCAAGCCGCGCAACTGATCCTGGAGATCACGTCCCATCGAGAGGTAGAGCGCGGTCAATTTGGCTGCCGCCTCACCGCCGCTGCCGGCCTGCTTCTCGAGGAGGTCCATCGCCTGCTGCGCCTTGTCGATCTGCTGGGTACCGATGAAGTGACGCAACGCCAGGGTCAAGGTGGCGCCGACCACGGACTCCGACACGCCCGCCGGCATTTTGCCCTTCACCATCGTCCATGGGCCGAAGGTCGGGTTCTCGAGTACCGCCGTCACGACGTCTTCGGCACCGTCATCGATGGCCAACTGACACCGTGCCAAGGCTGCCGACACGGCCACGGCCGAAGGAGCCATTCCCTTCGCGGCCGCCAGCCCCTGGTCCAGGGCTGCGACCGCCTGTTTTTTCCAGGCGGCCAAAACCGCATCATCGACGCGATCATTCCCCTCGAGTTTCCGCTCTTCCTGCACCTGCCGTGTGAGCCCCATGCCGGCCCGCATGAGTACTTCCGCCCGCCGGGGCGATGTTGCGGGCAGTGCCTGCAGCACCGACGCGATTCGGTCAGGGTCGCGTGCATCGACGGCAGCCGCGATTGCCACCACGGCCGCATCGCCCGCTGATCTGCTGTCGGGCCAACCCCGCATGATGGCCTCGGCAGCCGCGCCGCAGTTGTCTCGCGCATCCGCTGCCCATACCGGATCAGCCTGTTTCTGCAGGTGCTGCCAACTTGCCATCGCGATCATGGCAGCCTGATCACTGCCCCGGCTGCCCGGATAGCGTTTCGCCAGAAACCCGCCGAGTGTCGCGGCGTCATGCCAGCGGCCAGCCTCGTAGAACAGGTATGTAAGCAGGTAACGCGTTTCATTGACCGCATCGATCTCGGTGCCCTCCGCGGCAGCCAGCGACTTGGTCAGGAAGGAAATCGCCTGCGTGCGGGCCGCGTCGCCGGCCGTCGTCGCCGCTGTTGCAGCAGCCTGGTCTTTGGCTGCTGTCGCCTGCTTCGCCAGGGTCCTCTGCTCCTGCATGGTTGTGAGCGCGAGTTTCGCCTGATCCATCAACGTCTCAAACGACGCCCCCTCGGCGATCGCCCTGTCGAAATCGGATCCGAGCGCGGCGAGGAGGTCGCGGGCTTCGATGGCATACTCACGCCCTGCCTTGGCGACCTCGGTCGCAAGCTTGCCGGCATCCCTCTGCAACGGCTTACGCTTCACCTGCTCAGCCTCGGGCATGGCAGCGGCCTGCTTCTGAAGCAACAACGCGCCGTGATACTTCATCCCGAGAACGTCGCCATCGAGTTGATCAGCGGGAACACCGCTCAGGGCCATTCGGAGCAAGGGTTCGGTGAGGGCTTCGTACTTTTTTTCGGCCAGCCAGCACTGCAGTGAAGCGTTGAGCGCCTTACTGCGGAGGGAGGTGAAAAATGCTCCGTTGCCCTCGATCGCCAGCATCTCAGCGAGCGTTGCCAGGGCCTTGGTGCAATCCCCAGCCGCCGCGTAGTTGCGTCCCTCGTTGCAGCGTGCCAGCAATCCCGCACCGCGATTGGGATACTTCTTGAAGAGCTCGGCGTACCGATCAGTCGATGCCTGGAGCGCGGCCTTCGCCTCTTGCGAAGCCGGAGCAAGAGCCTGCGACTTGTCGAAGTAGGCATCGGCCACCAGCAGGCGGACCTGCAGGAGTTTCCCACGGAGCTCCTCGCGATCCTCCTCCATCCGCGCGATCGACCGGGGTCGCGACGTCCGGGCCGCGGCCGTATCGTCGCCTCCCTCTTTTTGGTTCTTGGCATCGCCTCCCGATGCGGCCTGTAACTCGGCGTCTGCATCACGCAACGCCTTGAGCACCGCATCCTCGGCATTCCCGAGGTCGGTGATCGCCTCTTTCTTTCCGGCCATTTTCCCCTGAAGCGATGCGATGGCTCCGTCGAAGAACGGCACCGCCGCCGCCCGCAGCGACGTGGCATCTGCCCCGGGCCGCTTCGCCTTCTCGAGGTTCACGCGGCCGCGGGCGATAAGCAGGCCTCCCTTTTGCATGAGCGCGTCGATCCGACGCTCCAGCGGAGGATCGCTGGCGAGGTACGCGTCGAGGGCCTGCTGGGCGCCATTCAACAGGTCTGCCCGCTTTTCGGCATCGCCTTCTGACTGGCTCACCCCCACCAGGGCAGCGGCTCTCCGAAAGGCCACCTCTTGCTTGAGCGTCTTGCCGGCCTGAGTGTCGGCTGCCACGCGATCGAGAATCCAGAGGACGACGTCAGGCATCTGCTGCTGGTCGAGCGCCTTGAGCAGCTTGAGCGTGGTCTCGTCAGATACGGAGACGGGCTCGCCGTCAGCGGCCCGAGCAGCCGCACCGGCGAAGGCAACGGCCACCGTCAGCAGGACGGCCACGTGAAACACGCAGCGGTGACCCAGGCGGTGTGGCGAGGAACTTCCCATGCCGAGAATTGTGGCCATGGGGAGGAAGGACGTCAAACAGGACGGGCTCGGCGCAAAGGCTCCTAAGCATACAGCCCAGGGATCACATCGACCCGCGTGGCGCACCAGTCGAGCGACTGGAACGGGACGCCGCCGAGGCATTGGCAAGCCAGTACGGAAGTTTCCCGGCAGGGGGCAGGTTGACCACGCGGGCCGACCGCACTCCAGGGCAGGCCGCGACGGCGGCGATCGCCTCGGCTGCGGGAGCCTGGTCGAGGTTCAGCACACCGATTGCGTCCCCACCCGGTGCCGTGCGGCCAACTGTCATCTGCGCGATGTTCACACCCTGGCCACCGAACGCCGTGCCGACGCTGCCGATGATGCCAGGCACGTCTTGATGGGTGAAGACCAGAAGCACCCCGTCGAGGTACGCCTCGAGCCGATGTCCTTCGAGTTGCACCAGGCGAGGCATGGAGTGCCCGAAGAGGGTACCGGCGGCGCGGTGCACGTGGTCACCGCTCACCAGATCGACGGCCACCACGGAACTGAAGGCACCGGGATCGGTACGACTTTGTTCGACGAGCTCGATCCCTCGGTCACGCAGCAGCATCTCCGCATTGACGATGTTCACGTCTTCGATGGCCGACTCGAGCAGCCCGGCCGCGAACGCGGCCGTCACCAGTCGAGTGTTGCGGGAGGCGATCTCCCCACGATAGGCAATGGAACAGGATCGCGGCGGCCCGTCGTCGAGTTGGGCCAACAGCAGCCCCAGTCGCCACGCCAGATCGAGAAATCCGCGTACTCCCTCGAGCGCCGCCGGATCGATGGCGTTGGCATTGACCGAGTGGCGAATTGCCCCCGTGGTAAGAAAATCGACGAGCAGTCCGACACCCTCGACCGCCACCTGCGACTGGGCCTCCTCGGTGCTGGCGCCGAGGTGCGGCGTAACGAGCACGCCAGGCATGTCGAACAAGGGGCTCTCCGTGCAGGGCTCCGACTCGAACACGTCGAGCGCCACGCCCGCGATGACGCCGCTATTCAATCCCTCGACGAGGGCCTGCTCATCGTAGATGCCGCCGCGGGCGCAATTTACGAGCCGCACGCCCTTTTTGAGCTGGGAAAGTTCTGGTTTACCGATGAGGTGGCGGGTTTCATCGGTGAGAGGCGTGTGCACGGTGAGGTAGTCGACCAGCGGCAGCATGTCGGCCACCTTCGACACCAGCTCGATTCCAAGGTCGGCGGCCCGCTCCGGAGAAAGAAACGGGTCGTAGCCCAGCACCCGCATGTCGAAGGCTCTGGCCCGCGCCGCGACGGCCTGCCCAATACGGCCAAGCCCCACGATACCCAGCGTCTTGCCGGCGAGCTGCACCCCCATGAACTTGCCCCGGTCCCACCGGTGCCCGCGGAGGCTCGCATCGGCGGCGGCCACATTCCGGGACAGCGCGAGAATCAGCGCGAAGGCATGCTCAGCCGTGCTGACCGTGTTGCCGGCAGGCGTGTTCATCACCACGATCCCCTGGCGGGTCGCAGCGTCCTTGTCGATGTTGTCGGTACCCACGCCCGCACGCACGATGGCCCGCAGCCGCGTGTTGCCGGCCAAGGCATCCGCAGTGATCTTCACACCACTGCGGCAGATCGCCCCGTCATGGGCGGCCAAGGCATCGCGGAGGGCCGCCCCGGAGAGCCCGGTGACGACCTCATAGGTGATGCCCTGGGCCGCGGCCTTGTCGAGCAGGGCCAGCCCGTCGGCACTCAGGGAATCGAGCACGATGATGGATGGCATGTGGGTTCCTTCCGCAAGAAAATTCGAGACACTCGCCGGGGATTCACGAGTGGGATCGCTGGAAATCGAGCATGTAGTCCCTGAGTGCCTCCACGCCCGCCGTGGGCATGGCATTGTAGATGCTCGCACGGATGCCACCGACGGAACGATGCCCCTGCAGGTCCATCAGCCCATGGTGGGCCGCTCCTTGCACGAAAGCCTTTTCGAGCTGCTCGTTCGGAAGGCGAAATGTCACATTCATGGCCGATCGGCATGCCGGATGAGCGTGTCCGGCGAAGAAGCCTCCGGAGCCATCGACGGCGTCGTACAGAAGGGCTGCCTTCGTCGCATTGTGGTGGGCCATGGCCGTCAGCCCCCCCATCGTGTCTCGCACCCAACGACAAACGAGCCCGAGCACATAGACCGCGAACACCGGTGGGGTGTTGGGCCGCGACCCGTTCTTGGCGAAGGTGCGATAGTCGAGCATCTTGGGCAGGTCATCCCGGCTTCGAGCCAGAAGATCTTTCCGAATGATCACCGCGGTGACGCCGGCGATGCCGGCGTTCTTCTGGGCACATGCGTAGATCAAACCATATTTCGCCACATCGATCGGACGAGAGAGAAAATCACTCGAGCAATCACACACCAAGTGGGCGGAGCCAACATCAGGGTCTTGCTGCCACTGCACTCCCTGAATTGTCTCGTTGCTGGTGATGTGAACATACGCGGAATCGGGAGAGAGGTTCGCCTCTCCGGCAGCCGGGAGGCGGTCGTAGCCGCCGGCTTCTCCATCCCACGCCACATGCGTGGCCCCCTCGCGTTGGGCCTCCTTGACGGCCGTGGCGCCCCAGGTGCCGGTGATGATGTAGTCCGCAGGCGCTGACTGCCCGCGGAGCAGATTCATCGGCACCATCGAAAACTGAAGGCTCGCCCCGCCCTGAAGGAAGATGAGTTCGTATTCGTCACTGATCCCCACCAGCTGCCGGAGGTCGGCCACCGTTTCCTCCAATATGCGATCGAAGGCGGGGCTGCGATGACTGATCTCGAGCACCGACATGCCCACACCGGGCAGCGAGAGCATTTCGTCGCGAGCCTGGCGAAGCACAGGAAGCGGAAGCACGGCGGGGCCCGCCGAAAAATTGAACACCCGCGTCGCCTCCGCTCCATCTGATCGCTCGTTCACAGCCGCTCTCCTGGTGCACCACGGGTCTGCGGACCTTGCCGTCAATCCCCGTGATTCCGGCGAGAATAGAAGCCTGTCCGCGGGTGGTCAACGGGCCACGCTTCCTGACGCGAACGGAGGCTGGACCGCCACCGGCTGAACAGAAAACGGGGCGGTCGAGACGGGCGTCACCGGCAGGGACGCCATCCGCGTGGCCGAGAGCTCCGCGTTTAAACTTGCCACCCGGGCTGACACTGCCGGCTGCTGCGGATCGATGGAAAGCGCCCGGGAGTAGTTCACCAGGGCCTGAGATGAATCACCGGTCGCCTCACGAAGGCGACCCAACGCCACCAGTGCCCGCGCGTTGTTGGGGTCGATTGTCAAGGCATCGATCAGGTGATTTTCAGCCATCCGAAGATCACCGTGCTCCTGGCAGAGCCGAGCCAACTCAATCTGCGGCGCTGGACTCCCCGGCTGACGGGCTGCCCACGTTTCGAGTTGGGCCACCGCCTCATCACGGCGATTCTCCTCGACCAAGAGGACCGCCAAGGCCCGCTGGCAGGCGGCATGATCAGGATTGCGAGCCAGACACAGGTGGTAATACTGCTCCGCGGTCTGCAGGTCGTCAGTCCGGCGAAACAACTTGGCCTGTTGGTGATACGTCGCACCGAGGTTGTAGAAGCAGTCCGGGTTGCCCGGCTGCTGGGCCAATGCCTCTTGGAAGGAGTTCACCGCCCCGAGGTAGTTGCCCTGCTGATAGAGTTTGACGCCCTCCGCATTGTCATTGCGAGCCAATGAACCACAGCCGCACGCTCCCAGGGCCACCGCGCAGAGCCAAAGGCGGGGGAGCAACATCTGGGGCCGATCGGCGGGGATGAAGGGGGCCGGGGATTCCATAACGGGCCAGAGACCGTAGCCAGGGGCCATGGCCGGGAACAAGACCGGGCTTCCTTTCCCAAACAATGAGGTTCCGGCCTTCTGCCCAGATTCACGCGATGGGCCGTGAATACCCCAAAGCGCGGACGACCTGGAGGATTTCGCTGCACGTCGGGAACATGCGGCCGCTGGACCGTTTGTAGGCATCGAGCGCCCGCATGAACTCGATTTCCTCGGGGCCATAATCGCGTTCGCAGGTCGTGGGATCGATATGCCTGCGGCGTAGGCTCTTGGGACCCTTCACGGCAGCAATCCGAGCGGATACGGAGGAACGGGCGGCGGTGGGCATGAAACTCTCCCGGGAGCGTTGAATTGGAAACGGCTGTACGATGTGGGGAAACTCTTCCGCAAGTATTCCCCATGCCGACTGCGAAGAGCGTGCCGATCAGGGAATTTCTGCCGCCCTCCCGGCTTGCCGGAACCACCCAGATCGCACAACCGCTACGACACGACTAGCGGTTTCCAAAGAGCTTTTTGAGTGCCTCGGCAGCGGCTTCCCGCGACGAGGTTGCCGCCTTCCCATGATCCTTGGGCAACGCCCCGGGGTTGCCCCGGGAAGCCTTCAACGCCTCGATGTTCATCCGCGTAACGCTCGACGAATCCTCGGTGGAAGCGGGTGCATTCGGGGGTTGCGTCTCTCCGGCATCAAGAGCCGTTCCCTGATCCCCATTTCCCATCGGCACGGCGGCTGCCGTCTGGGTCGTGTCGTGCATGCCAGATGGCTCGATGTCAGCCAGCAGCCATCGCGACACTTCGTCTTCGTCGTTCCACGACACCGGATCGGACGCCTTGGCAACGGCAGCGACGCCCGCCTCGCGGACCGTTCCGCCCGCCACACGAAGCTCCAAAGCCCCGACCCTGATCAGGTCGTCGTCGTAGACTTTCGTCTTTTCGGCAATCCGTTGGCCGTTCACGAACGTGCCGTTTCGGCTGCCCAAATCCTCCACCCAGACGACGCCCGGGTCGATTCGCACAGCACAGTGCCGACGGCTCACATCATCGCTGAGTGGCCTGATATCGCATTCTTCAGCTCGGCCGATCAGAAGTTTCTCGCGTTTGACCGCGATTGCCTTCCCCGCACTCTTGCCCGAAGCAATGACCAGCTTGGTTCCCATGTATTCATCTCGCTGCGATTAAACACCTCACGATGCAAGAGTCTCTGCGGCGACAAAAAAAGATGAAAAATGAAAATCCCACCAGCATTGACCGGATGAAAGTATAGCTATAGCAAACAGAAATGCCACATGGCCAGAGCAGACCTTGAAGAAACGATGCGACACACCCCTCACATGTGGTGCACTCAGCGTCGGTTCGTCCATCGAGATGCCGCAAACCGTTCGCGTCCAACGGCGAGTCCGAGAGGCGCTGTGCCCAGAAACGAAACCGGCTGCTCCTCGATCTGCTGCCCCAGCGAGGCGGCGACCCGCTCCAACCATTCGTCGACCCAGGCCGGCCACCCGTCTGGCCGTTGCCCGACTGCCCCTGTCAGGTCGGCGAGGGCCAGGTGACGAGCCGCCGGACCGACGTCAAGGTTGGACTCAAGCAGGAGGCTGCCGTGCTGAAGAACAGCGTCGGCGAGTCGCCTCTGGGCACTTCCCATCAATTTGACACTCCGGGCCGCTGCCGTGGCGGACGGATGGTCAGCAGTCAGATCACCGCCGGCCCGCCGATCGAAACAGAAAAAAGCCCCCTCCGCCGCAGGATCGGGATCGGCCAACCGCGTCTCGACACCGCATGACCGCAACGACTCGATCATCGCTCCGTGCACCGCGTCGTAGAGCGACTGAGGCTTCGCCCCCCACGCGTGCCGCTTCGGAATGGCCACCGCGTACGTGAAGTCACTGCCATGGACGATCGCGCCACCGCCGCTCGGTCGCCGCACGAGCGGCACCCCCGCGATTGCATCGCATTCCCGGGCGGTGGCAATCGACTGAAATGCCCCGAGCGAGACAGTCGTGCCCTCCCAGCGATAGAGACGAACCACCATCCCGCCCCGCCGGGCAGCCTCCGCGGCCAGACATTCATCGGCCGCCATGTTGGTGGGACCATCGGCCGCACCGTCTCGCCACACCGCGATCCCGTTCACGACAGCACCTGACGACGCACCATCAGTGAGACTGCTTCGCGATGAGGGCGTCGTACGCCGTCTGGTCGAGGAGGCCGGCAAGATCGGCCGGGTTATCGGGTCTGATACGGGCGATCCAGCCCGCCTCGTAGGGATCCTGCCCAAGCGACTCGAGCCGCTTGGGCAAATCCTCGTTCACCCCCAGCACCGCGCCCGACACCGGCGCATAGATGTCGCTCACGGCCTTCACGCTCTCGATCTCCCCGAATGATTCGCCCGCCTTTACGTGCCGCCCAACCTCCGGCAACTGCATGAAGACCAGGTCGGTGAGGGCCTCGACGGCATACGCAGAGATGCCGATCGTGGCGGTGCCATCGTCCTCGAGTCGGATCCATTCGTGCGACTGAGCGTATCGGCGGGGGGCTGCCATGGGATGCTCCGGGGAAGAAGTGAGACGATGTCGTGAAGGGGGCAGAATACCGTATTCATGCCATGGCGTTCACGCACGGCGACGATAGAAGGGGAGGGGAACAACGCGGCCTGACTGCTTCGTATCGCGAACGAGCACGTCCACGGCCGTCCCGGGCACAGCCACCGCGCGGTCGAGAAGGGCCATTGCCACCGCCGTGCCGACCGTTGGAGCAAAGCTGCCGCTGGTGACCGTGCCGACGGTCCGATCACCGATCAGCACGGTATGCCCCTCGCGGGCGGTCCGTTTCGAGTCAAACACGAGGCCCGCGCGAACCCGCGACGCGGGCTGCGATCGCATCGCCGAGAACCGGTCACGTCCGGGAAACGACCGGCCGTCGAGCGACATTGCCAGGCCGAGCCCGATGGCGAAGGGATCGGAGTCTTCGCGGAGTTCGTGGCCGTAGAGCGGCATGCCGGCCTCCAGCCGAAGCGTGTCGCGGGCACCCAGGCCGCAGGCCCGCAGCCCGGCTGACCGGCCGGCATCGTGAATCGCTTCCCAGACTTCGCAGGCCACCGCGACGGGAACGACGATCTCAACACCATCCTCGCCGGTATACCCCGTACGACTGATGGCGGCGGCGTGGCCGGCGACACTGGCCTTGGTGGCGGTGTATGAGGCGAGACCGCCAACACGAGCGGCATCCGACGGCCGACACAGCCCGCAGACGATCTCCATCGCCCGCGGTCCCTGCACGGCGATCATGGCCGTCTCGCGTGTGTGGTCGGCAAGCACCACCCCCGTGGCCGGCAGGCGACTCCGCAGCCATGCCACGACCCGCTCCCGGTTGCTGGCATTGACGACGAGACCCAGTCGCGGCGTGCCATCCGAGGCATCGGCCTCCCGGCTGACGAGGGCGTCGTCGAGAACGGCCTCATCGGTGGTCACCAGCGTGTAGCGACAGCGACCGACGCCGACGCCCGCCATGGTGCGGGTAAGCAACGACTCGAGCCAGTCGACCGCAGCCGGGCCGACAATCGACAAGCGGCCCATGTGCGAAACATCAAACATTCCGGCCGCCTGCCGTGTGGCCAGATGCTCTTCGACGATCGACGAATACTGCACCGGCATCCGCCAGCCGGCAAAGTCGACCATCCGACCGCCATGGGCGTCATGCCAGGGGGTAAGCGGCGTTTCGTGGAGGTGATCGGTCATGGGATGCTCACAGGGCGCGACGTTTTTTGGACTTTTTCCGCGGGCGACCAGGTGCCGCCCCCCTCGCCTTGGTGCGACGGACCGGCTTTGGCTTTGGGTCACTCGCCCGCGTTTTTCGCCGGGAGGACCGTCCTGGTGAGCGTTCCACGAGCCGCAGCTCCAGCAGTCGACGATCCAGATCGACTCGGGCCACCTGAACCCGCACCCGATCACCGAGGCGAAACGTGTTGCCCGGCCGCGTACCGGCCAAGACGTGACTCGCTCGCTCATATCGATAGCGATCGTCGGGGAGCGAAGCGAGCGACACGAGCCCCTCGGCCGGCAGTTCGATTCCCTGCACGAACAGTCCGAAGGGCTCGACACCCGTCACGACTCCCTCCATCTCGGAGCCGATCCGACCGCTGAGATAGAGGAGCAGCTTGAGTTTCACGAGCTCCCGCTCCGCCGCCTCGGCCCGCCGCTCGAGCTGCGAACATTCCTCGCCAAGCTGCTGCAACCCTTCGTGCGGCGGCTTGCGGCTTGCGGCGAGCAGGTCGAGCGCCCGGTGTACGGTGAGGTCGGGATAGCGGCGAATCGGTGACGTGAAGTGGCAGTAGCAGTCACTTGCCAGTGCGAAATGCCCGTCGTCCTGCGGGCCATAGCACGCCCGCGTGAGACTGCGCAGCACGGCATAATGGACGGCATGTTCCTCCGGTCGTCCACGGGCCATGTCGAGGAGCCGCTGCAGTTCGAACCGGCTCTCGAGCGAATCGACCTCAAACCCCATCTCGGTGACGAATTCGGTCAGCTGTCGCAGCTTTCGCATGTCGGGAGCGGCGTGAATCCGACGGAGGAAGCCACCGCCGCTGGCAGCAAGAGCCCGGGCAACCGCCTCATTGGCGGCGAGCATGAACTCCTCGATGATCTGGTGGCTCTCCGTGTTTTCCACGACGTGGGCGCCCGTGACCCGGCCGGAACGATCGAGATCGATCTTCACTTCCGGCATCACGAGCTCCAACGACCCGCGGGCCATGCGCCTGCTGCGAAGCAGGCGGGCCAGATCCCGCATCCGGCCGAGCAGCGACCGCACCGCGGCGGTCATCTCGACCTGCCGCGTGTCGGAGTCGGCGAGAAAGAGATCGACCTCCTCATAGGTGAACCGGCGCTGGCTCTTGATGGCCGACCGCTCCACCGAGGCGTCGATGGGAATCCCCTCCGGAGAAAATTCGATCCAACAGGTGCGGGCATAACGAATCCGGCCCGGCTGCAGACTGGCGAGGTTGTTGGAGACGATCTCCGGCAGCATCGGGATCACCCGGTCTGGCAGGTAGACGCTCGTGCCGCGGGCGGCAGCCTCCTGATCGAGCGGCGAACCGTCGCGGACGAAGTGACAGACATCGGCGATGTGCACACCCAACAGCCAGTGCCCCCGCTCGATCCGTTCGAGTGAGATCGCGTCGTCGAAATCCCGGGCATCGACTGGATCGATCGTGATCACGACCGCGCCGGTGAGATCGCGGCGATCGTCCGGCACCTCTTCGGTAAATCGGGCCGCCTGCGTTCGGGCATCCTCCAGCACTGCCTCGGAGAACGGCCCCGGCAGGCCGAACTCGTTGATGATGGTAAGCGTGTCCACACCCGGATCCCCGGCGGCGCCGAGCACCTCGACGATCACGCCCTCTCCATCCCGGCCATGGCTGGGAAAGCGGACCATCTCGACGACCACCTTGTCGTTCTCCTGAACGCCCTTCGCGCCGGGATCCCCGACGGCGACCGGTTTCGCAAAGACGGTGCCGTCAACCCGCACCCAGCCAGTCCGCGCCGCCTCGTAGTAGCGTCCGACAAACCGTGTGGTTCGCCGCGTCACCACTTCCACGATCTCGCCCGCCGGCCCCGGACGCCGGACCTCGCGGCCACCGGTGAGTCGCACCCGCACCGTATCGCCCGACACGGCATCGAGTTGGGCATGAGCTGCAACATGGATGTCGCCCGTGCGATCCCCGGCTGCAGCCCCTTCAGGCCGCACAAACCCATACCCGCCCGCAGCCCGCTTGAAGACGCCCACGACCGAGCCGTCACGGGAACGCTGCTTTGTTGCCTTCGGCGGCTTGGGGCGTTGGCGTGTCATGACAATCATTGCTCGAGAGTGAGGGCCACGATCGGCCCCGCTAGCGATCCCGACCCTTGAAGAACTTGCGGCCGAGATTGGCGTGGTACTGCGTCCACCCACCGTCGAGTGCGGCCTCGTTCCGCAGCAACTGGGTGGTGGCCGCCATACGGGCATCGAGCTGGTCGATGTGATGGAGCGCCACCGCCTCGAGCGTCATCGGCAGTTTCGGCGCGCCAAACTCGTATTCGCCATGATGGCTGGCCACCATGTGCTTGATCCGCGTCGCGGTCTCTTCGTCGAACGGGGAGCCGCTTCGCTGCTCGACGGCACTGATCTTGTCTCCGACGATGTCCAGTCCGAGCAGCACGTGGCCGAGCAGCTGGCCGGCGTCGGTGTAGGAAAAGCCCCGCTCACTCTCCAACTCGACCGTCTTGCCAAGGTCGTGAAACAACACGCCGATAAGAAGCAGATCGCGATCGAGGTCGGCGTAGAGCGGGGCGACGCGATCGGCGATCCGTAGCAGGGAAACGACGTGCTCGAGCAGGCCGCCCGCGTAGGCGTGGTGCTGCTTGACGCCCGCCGGGCTGCGGGCCAGCGCCGCCATCAGGGGCTCGTCGGCGAGGGTTTCGGCGACCAGCGCCGCCAGCATCGGCTCACGAATCGTCGCCAGGATGGCCGCCAGCTCGGCATGGAGCGCGGCAATGTCGTCGACCGCCAGGACACGAAACTCGGACTCGTCGATCACCCGGGGATCGGCTCGGCTGATGGACGTGACGATGACCTGAAGATTGCCAGAGTAGACCTGCGTGCTCCCCTCGACATGAACGAAGTCACCGTCGTCGAACGCCTCGAACTGAAAGTCGGAGGCGTTCCACATGCGACCGGTGATCGAGCCGGATCGGTCGGCAAGTTCCACCTGCAGATAGAGCTGGCCGTGGCGATTGGGCCGCAGCTGCTTTCTCGTCGCGAGGAATACCTGGTCGATTGGCCCCTGTGCCGGCAGTTCCGTCACCCATTTCCGCCCCGATGATCGGGATGGGAACGGGGCGAGGGCCGGCCTCGGAAGAAGGCCATCACGTCGGGAGGGGGGATCGCTCGACATCTTCGCCAGAGTGTACGGCTCCGTCCCCACGGCTCACAAGCGAACGACTACAATCCCGCGATTCGTGCGCCGCCTTTCTCACCCCGAGACCCCGGAGACCTCCATGCCCGCCACCGCCATCTCACCCACCCGAGCCGAAGACTATCCGGAGTGGTATCAGCAGGTCGTTCGGGCGGCGGATCTGGCCGAGCAGTCGCCGGTGCGGGGCTGCATGGTGATCAAGCCCCACGGCTACGCGATCTGGGAGCAGATGCATGGAATCCTCGATCGGATGTTCAAGGCTACCGGTCACCGCAACGCCTACTTCCCGCTCTTCATCCCCGTCTCCTACCTGGAACAGGAGGCGAAGCATGTCGAAGGGTTTGCCAAGGAGTGCGCCGTGGTGACCCACCACCGCCTCGAATTGAGCCCCGACGGCAAACTGATTCCCACCGGCAAACTCGAGGAACCGCTCGTGGTGCGACCGACGAGCGAGACGATCATCGGCGCGATGTATGCCAAGTGGATCCAATCGTGGCGGGATCTGCCTGTGCTCATCAACCAGTGGGCCAACGTCGTCCGCTGGGAGATGCGACCGCGAGTCTTTTTGCGAACGGCGGAGTTCCTGTGGCAGGAGGGCCACACGGCCCATGCCACGCGGGAAGAGGCGGTCGAGGAGACGCTGCGAATGATCGACGTGTATGCCACGTTCGCCGAACGGGATCTGGCGATGCCCGTCATCAAGGGGCCGAAGCCGTCGGGGGAGCGGTTTCCCGGCGCCGTCGACACGTATTCGATCGAGGCGATGATGCAGGATGGCAAGGCGCTGCAGGCAGGCACGTCGCACTTCCTCGGGCAAAACTTTGCCAAGGGGCAGGGGATCAAGTTCCAAAACTCCGCCGGCGTCGAAGAGTTCTGCTGGACGACATCATGGGGCGTGTCGACCAGGCTCATCGGCGCGGTCATCATGATCCACTCCGACGACGACGGCCTCGTGCTGCCGCCACGGATCGCACCGCAGCACGTCGTGCTGCTGCCCATCGCCCGCAATGACGAGGAGCGAACTCAGGTGCTCGACGCCTGCCGCATGCTCGAACGGGACTTGGCGACGCAGACGTTTGCCGATGCGCCGGTGCGGGCCCTCGTCGACGCCCGCGACATCCGCGGTGGCGACAAGGTCTGGCAGCATGTGAAGCAGGGTGTGCCGCTGCGCGTCGAGATCGGCCCCCGCGACCTCACAGCAGGCACGGTGAGCCTCTCACGCCGGGACCGCGGCCCGAAGGAGCGGGAAACGGTACCGCTCGGGGAGTTCGCCGCGCGGGTGCCGGCCATTCTCGCGGAGATCCAGCAGGCGGTCTTCGACCGGGCCCGGGCGTTCCGGGACGCCCGGACGGTACACCTCGACAGTGCAGCAGCCGTAATCGACTATTTTTCTGCGGCCGAAACTGACAACAGCCGGGCCGGTTTTGCCTGGGTGCACGTGGCTGACGACCCGGCGGTGATGGAGATGCTCGACCCGCTCAAGGTGACGGTGCGATGCATCCCCATGGAAGGCAACGATGCCCCCGGCACCTGCATCGTGACCGGCAAGCCGGTGAGTGGCCGAAGTGTTTTGGCTCGGGCATACTGAGCGTCATGAGATCTGCGAGCGGATGGACCGTGGCGGGGGTGGGGCTGGTGGCCGGAGTGGCGATCGGCACGGGTTCGGCCGTGCTCGAGGCCACGCTGCGGCCGTGGCGAGTCGGTGACTTCGTGGCGGCCAACACTCCCAGCGATGCACCGGCGCCACAGGCTGACGTACCTGAGACGACGCATCATTTCGGCTCGGTTGGTTCCGGCGAGAAGGGTCAGCATGCGTTTGTCATTTACAACCGGGGTGTCGCTCCGCTCGTGCTCACGCGGGGGGCAACCAGTTGCACGTGCACGGTCAGCGATCTTGGCCCATCAACCAAAGACGGTGATGGTGCATCTGAGGCAGTCACCGAGAAAACGGTTCCCCCCGGAGGTGAGACGACCGTCAGCATCCAGTGGACTGGGAAGGGGTCCGGGGGGCCGTTTCGCCAGCAGGCAACCGTTGTCACCAATGACCCCCGTCGCCCGGAGATCGCCTTCGTGATCGAGGGCACCGTGGTGCCGACGTGGAAGGCCGTACCCGACCTGATCACGCTCCCCAAGTTGTCGACCAAGTCCGATGCCGTGGCGACCACCACCGTCTTCACGTACGGCGATGAGCCTCCCCGCGTCGATTCGCTCGCAACGATCGACGACCGGACCAAGGAGTTCTTCACAATTTCATCAATGCAGCTTCCGGAAACCGAGCGTGCCCAGGAGCCGGAGGCCACCGGCGGCTTTACGGTGACCGTCGCCGTGAAGCCCGGCCTGCCGATCGGTCCCCTGCGGCAGACCGTGCGGATGGTCTTCCGGATTCCTGAGGAAATTACGGCCGAAATTCCAATCGAGGGGAGCGTCGCCGGCGATATTTCGTTCGCCGGACAAAAATGGGATGCCACGAGACAGCGACTCATCCTCGGACAGGTTTCAAGCCGCACGGGGCTGACCACGACGTTCTTCATCACCGCCCGCGGACCCAACCGTGAACTCGTCGTTCCTACCGTCCGCGATGTCGTTCCGAGTTCACTCGTGGTCGAGGTGGGGCCGGCAGAACCAATCGGCACCGGTGCGGTACTGCGGATTCCGGTGACTGTGACGATTCCTCCTGGCAGCCCGACGGCCAATCACCTCGGCAGTGACCAGGCCCCGTCGGGCCGCATCGTGCTGACGACTGGACTGCCTGATTCCCCCACCGTGTCGCTGCCCGTAAGCGTCGTGATTGGCCCGTAAATCGAGGTCGCTCGGGAGTCGCGTGGTGGCTAGAATCTGTCCATGACGCGCATTTTTGTTGCCGCCGTTCGGGGCACCATGGCCCACGTGATCGGCGGGCTTCTTGCCGCAGTGCTGGTCGCGGTGCCGATCTTCGTCACCGCCGTGGTGGCTGCTCCGCCCGACCGTGCGGCGGGGGTTTCCGATGACGTGGCCGCGACGTTCAATGAGCGAAATGGAGCCGTTTTCAAAGACTGGGGTCGTCCACAACTCCTCCTCGTCATCACCGGCCAACTTGACGGCTACATCGAGCCCTGTGGGTGCACGGGCAAGGAGAACCAGAAGGGGGGCCTGAGCCGGCGGCAAAACTTCCTGCGTGCCGTCGCGGCCGCCGACTGGCCGGTGATGTCGGTCGATCTGGGCAACCAGGTGAAGCGATTTGGCCGACAGACCGAGATCAAGTTTCAGTCGATCGCCGACGGCCTGCGGCAGATGGGGTACGCGGCGGTCGGCTTCGGCCCGGGTGACTTGCGGTTACCAGCCGAGGAACTCGTGGCGGCCGTGGCGGCCGTCGGCGACCAGCCGACGCCATTCGTCAGCGCCAACGTCGGCCTGCTGGGACTCGACGCGAACATCACACCACGATTTCGGGTGATCGACTCCGGGGGTATCAAGATCGGTATTACCACGGTGCTGGGTGACGAAGAAGCTTCCCGGGTTCGCAACGATGCGATCGAGGTGGTGCCCGCTGCCAAAGCCCTCGAGGCGGTGGCCGGAGAGTTGGCGGCCGCCGGCTGCACCCATCAGATCCTGCTGTCATGGGCCTCCCCCGCCGAAACGAAGCAGATGGCGGAGCAATTCCCGCAGTTCGATGTCGTGGTTACCGCCGGAGGCGCCGACGAGCCCGCGGCGATCCTGCCTACGCTGTCCACAACGGCGAAGTTCGTGGAACTCGGCCACAAGGGGATGTATGCGGTAGCCATCGGGTTTTTCGCCGAACAGCCGACGGTGCGATCGCAACGGGTGCCGCTGGACGCCCGCTGGGGTGAGTCAGTCGACATGATCAAATTGCTGGCGGCGTATCAGAGCCAACTGGAATCACTCGGCCTCGACGGGCTTGGCCTGCAGGCGATCCGCCACCCCACCGGTCGCCGCTTCGCCGGCAGCGCCGCGTGTGCCGAATGTCACCAGCAGGCCTACGACATCTGGAAAGAAACCCCGCATGCCACGGCTTTGGTCACGCTCGAGGAGCAGAACCCCCGACGCGATGGTGACCCGGAATGCCTCTCCTGCCACGTGGTGGGATGGGCTCCCCAGCGGTTCGAACCGTTTGAGGGAGGCTACAGCGGCATGGCCACGACGCCCCACCTCGCCCACCAAGGTTGCGAAAACTGCCATGGCCCAGCAGCGGCCCACGCCGCCGTGGAACGAGGCGATGTGCGAGCGAGCACGGTCGAACGGGATGCTTTGCGGTCAGCACTGGCAATGACGATCGACACTCCCGAGGGTCGGGAGAAAGTCATTGCCAACTGCCTCGAATGCCACGACCTCGACAACAGTCCAAACTTCGACTTCGACGAATACTGGCCCGCTGTCGAGCATTCCGACGACTAGTTTTACGCCTGCGGGGCCATCCATGGCCCCCGCAGGCTTGGCAGGTCGGAGGCAAAGCCGAGGTTTGCCTCGACCTGCGAGGCTCGCCCTCCAGGCGAGCCTCGCATTAGACGGAGCAGGCCCGACAGGGATGCGACGGCGCGCCAGTAAGCGCCATCCATGGCCCCCGCAGGCTTGGCATCATGCGAGCTCGGCTCGCATGATGCAGGCGGACGCTCCTCCGGGAGTCCGTGGCCGCCGCGCAGGCTACCGCTTATGCCAAGCCGGAGAGGGCCTGATCGGGAATGTTGAAGTTGGCGGCCACGCTCTGCACGTCGTCGTGATCGTCGAGACGCTCCATGAGTGTGAGCACCTTGCGGGCCGTCTCCACATCGTCCACGTCCACGGTGGTGGCAGGGATCCGCACGATCTCGTTGGAATCGACCGACAGTCCGGCCGCCTGAAGTGCGTCGATCACGGGCGTCATTGCCGATGGCTCACAGAACACTTCCCAGCGATCATCAGTCGCCGTGACGTCCTCCGCCCCCGCCTCGACGGCGACCTCCATGATGCGGTCCTCGGCACACGCCGCCAACGGCACCCGGACGACACCCTTTCGCTCGAAGAGATAGGCAACGCAGCCCGTGCCACCGAGTTTGCCATCGCACATCTCGAAGATCTTGCGAATCTCGGGGGCGGTACGGTTCTTGTTGTCGGTGAGGATTTCACACATTACGGCCACTCCGCCGGCGCCGTACCCCTCGTAGATCGACTCTTCGAGGTTGCCTCCCTTGAGTTCCCCGGTGCCCGCCTTGATGGCTCGCTGAATATTGTCCTTGGGCATGCTGACCGCCTTCGCAGCATCGATGGCATACCGCAGCCGGAGATTGGCGGACGGGTCGGCCCCACCGTGCTTGGCAGCGACGATGATCGCCTTGGCGAGCTTGCTCCAGAGTTTCCCCCGCTTCGCATCGACCAGAGATTTCTTACGGGCGATGTTCGCCCAATGAGAATGACCGGCCACGTGTCCCTCCTTTCATCCCTCTCGACTTACCGTGGCTTCCGCTTGGCGAGCTGTGACGAGTGGCCACTCGATGATCCCTTACTCGTCGATGACTTCGCAGACTTCTTCGCTGATGGCGCCTTGCCAGTACTCTTCGAAGCGGGTGCCTTGTCAGCCGATTTCCCGGTCGCCTTCTCGCCAGCCGCCGCCTTGCCGGAGGGCGTTTTCTTCAGGGGCGGCTTGGCCGTGGGAGGCTCCGGTGCCTGGGGTTTGATGGTGATGGGCTTACCGACGTTTGGCTTGACCACGAAGGGCTTCGGACCCGGCTTTGCCCCGGCCACCGGCTTGCCGTCTGCCGTCCGTTTCGGACCCGCCCCCGGGGGGGGTACCGGCGTTTTTCCTGCCGGGCGGGCTGCCGCCTGGGGGCCGGCAGGTCGCAATTCCTCCGCCTTGGCAGCCTCCGACTTTTGTCCGGACTTTGTTGGGGGTGGAGCAGGGGGGTTGGGGAGAGGGAGCGATGCTCCCCGCTTCGGAAACCGCTCCTTGGCAGCCGTTGGATTGACCGCCTGCACGATCTTCCTAACGTTCACTCCGTGGAGCGAAGTGATGCAGTCGGCACCGAATTGATGCAAAAGCGAACTGAATTCAGGGCCACCCCGCTTGGGAATCAGGCGATCAAGTCCCGGAGCGACCCCTGTATCGTATTCCTCCTGGGAGATGATTCCACAGAGGTACAGACCGCCAAGCGCACCGCGGTCGAGTGGAATGGCGTGGCCACCAAGCGTCGTCGAAGCAATGGAGGCAACGACGAAGGGGGGAATGCCATGGAGGTTTTCGAGTGTTTTGATGCCATGCGCCACCGAATGCTTTTTGGCATGATCGAGCGAAAACGAGTACGTCGACTCGAACACACCCTGGAGCACGCGGCGGAGCGACAGGGCTGCCCGAGCCGGATCGGGAAGACCGACGAGTGACTCCGCCAATTCCGCAACCGTCGTCACACGCACTTCATTGAGATCGAAGTATCCCTTCATGAGCGTCTCAAATGCCTTCTCCGCCGCGGCGTGATGCGCGTTCTCGAGACAGCAGGCGAAGAGCACCTGCTCGAGCACCGAACGCGACGTGTTGGCAGGCACCGGCTTGTAGGTGGCCTTGAGAGCCTTCTGCAGCTTTGGGACGAGTTGCTGACGGTTCGGCTGCGACCGCTCTGCAGCCGTTCGTTTCTTCGATGATGTCATGCGTCTTCCTGGGTGGGGTCCGCAGCCGCAGCGACCGCGGTGTTCGGGAGCACTTCGTCGAGCACACGGGCGATTTCAAGCGAGCGTTTCACACCGCCGTCGAGTTTGAAAGTGAGCCGCGGTGTGTAGCGAGTCTCGATCCGCTCGGCGATCTGGGCCTGCAAAAAACCAGCGGAACTGTTCAGCCCTCGCAGGGCGAGTTCCTGCTTCGTGTCGTTGCCCATCACCGACACATAGATGACGGCCGATCGCATGTCTGGCAACATCTCGACGCGGGTGACCGTCACGTCTTTCACACGCGGATCACGCACCTGCGTAAGGATGGCCATGCTGACCACCTCTCGAACCGCCTCGGCAGCCTTGAGTAATCGTCGTGAACTCACGAGAGCGTGCGTGCGACTTCCTCGATCCGGTAGCACTCGAGGATGTCGCCCTCCTTCACATCATTGAAGCCGGCAACCTTGATGCCGCATTCCAACCCGTCACGCACCTCGCGAGCGTCATCCTTCTCGCGCTTCAGTGAATCGATGCCGTAGTCGCCGATCACACGGCTGTCGCGAATCACCCGTAGACGCCCATTGCGGGCGATGATGCCGGCAATCACGCGGCAGCCGGCAATAACACCCAGCCGGCTGATCGAGAACGTCCGCTGCACGACAGCCCGCCCGAGTTCGGCTTCCCGCTTCTCAGGTGCAAGCATGCCCTCCAGGGCATTTCGCAGGTCATCGGTGACCTGGTAGATGATTTCGTACCGCCGAACCTGCACCCCACGATCCTCCGCCAACGACCGGGCCCGCTCATCGGGCACGACGTTGAAGCCGATGATCACAGCGTCCGAGGCGTCTGCCAACTGCACATCAGCCTCGGTAACGCCACCAACGGTCGCCTGCAGCACCCGGATCTTGACCTCCGGGTGGTCCAGTTTCTGAAGTTCCTTGAGGATGGCCTCGATCGACCCCCGCACGTCCGCGCGAATGATGAGGTTGAGCGTGGGCGTCTTTTCGGCCCCCAGACGGTCGAGCAGGTTTTCGAACGTGACATGCACCGGAGCACTGACAAGGGCTGAATGCCGCCGGATGTCGCTCCGTTTCACTGCCACCTCACGGGCCATGGCGATCGACTCGACCACCTGGAACCGTTCTCCGGCATTGGGGGCGATATCAAGACCACTCACAAAAACCGGCCGCGACGGCCAGGCCTCGGTGACCTTGCGACGGGTCAGGGTGTCTTGCATCGACTTCACGTGGCCACTGGCTTCGCCGCAGACGATCGCATCACCGACCCGCAGTGTGCCCTTCTGTACGAGGACCGTCGCCACGACACCTCGTCCTTCGTGCACCGCGGCATCAAGGCAAACACCCGCAGCCGAGCGGTCCACATTGGCCCGCAGGTCGTGCAGTTCGGCAATCGTCAGCAGCGTGTCGAGGAGCCCTTCGATGCCTTCGCCGGTAAGGGCACTGGTCTTCACCACTTCGGTGTCACCGCCCCACTCGGTCGGCAGCAGTTCGTTGGCGGCAAGTTGCTGATAGATGCGATCGATGTTGGCCCCGGGAAGATCGATCTTATTGATACAGACGACGATCGGCACGCCAGCCGCCCGGGCATGGCTGATCGCCTCCTCGGTCTGCGGCATGATTCCGTCATCCGCGGCAACGACTAGCACCGCACAGTCGGTGACGTTCGCACCCCGCGCCCGCATTTGCGTGAAGGCTTCGTGACCCGGAGTGTCGACGAAGGTGACCGACCTACCCTGGTGATCGACCGAATAGGCCCGGATGTGCTGGGTGATTCCGCCACTCTCGCGGGCCGCCACATCGCTCTTGAGGATCTTGTCGAGTAGAGATGTCTTTCCGTGATCGACATGGCCGAGGAATGTGACCACAGGAGCCCGTGGTGTCCGCAGGGATGGATCTTCGTCAATGGCATCAAAACCGACGACCAATTCCTTCTCGAGGTCTTCCGGTGTCTTGATGTCGAGCTGCACACCGAGTTCGGCGGCCAGGAGTTCCACCGTTTCGCGGTCGAGCATGGAGCTCATGCTCGGCATCTGCTCCATGCCAAACTCGAGGAGTTTGCGAAGCACATCACTCGCCGAAAGACCGATGGCCTCGGAGAACGCCCGAACCGTACACGGCACCTGGATGGCGGCGTTGGTCTTGCGCGGAGCCGCTGTCGACACGGAGGCGCCCCGCCGCTGCCGGGGCCGCCGGCGACGACCGCGGCCCTCTTCGTCGTCTCCAAGCCGTGAATCGCTGACACGCTTGCGGCCGATCTGACGCTGGTCACGGCCTCCCAGCAGGTCGTCAGGCTTGCCATCCTGGCCCTTGGAAGGCGTTCGCCGCGGTCGCACGCCCGGCTCCATCGGAGGGGGCACCGGCATCGGCCCGCCGCGGCCGCCCCCACGAGCGAGTCCACCCAGCGGCGGACGACCGGCAGCATGCCGCTCCTCATGCTTTCGCATGTGGTCTGCCAGCGGCTTGGTGCCACCAGCCTTGGCGCTGCGAATGGCGTCCATCGGGAGTTTCACGTCTGGCTTCTGCGCCGCTGGCTCTTGACTGGAGCGAGTCACGGGGGGCCGCGAAGCGGCGGGCAGCGGAGCAAGCTTGAACGTAGGCCGAGGGACTGGCTTTGCGGTGCTGCGACCGCCCCCTGGCCGAGGCCGCGGTGCGGCAGGCGGGGGAGTGCCCGCCGCAGGAGCCGTAGGAACTGGAGGTGCCGGAGTCACCGGAGCTGCAGGCTTGACCACCGGGGCCACTGGCTCGGCAGGCTTGGACGTGGCAACCGGCGCGGCAGGCGGTACCTCCGGCTGGCCAACGCGTGCAGCAACACCCGCCGGAGCGATGTAATCTTCGCGGCGGAGTGTCCCCGCCGCAGGTGGCCTGACGGGTGGCTTCGCCGGGGCCGGCCGCTCAGCCGGCCGAGACTTGCTGGCGATGAATTCCTTGAGCTTGGCCACCTCCTGGTCGGTCATGCTGGCCAGGGCCGACCCTTTGTCGTGAATTCCAGCGCGGCCGCACAGTTCGACAAGCTCTTTGCTGTCGATCTTCAGTTCTTTTGCGAGTGTATAAATCCGAACTGCCACGCCAAACTCCCCGGGCCAAACCGTCTTGTTGTCCGTCCTGCGACCGCTGTGACTTCCTCCGCACACCGACCAATGTTCGTTGTGGCGCCGCCGTCTTCATCACGACGCTTCGCCGCTGGCCGCCTGAGAACCATCTGCCGCGACTGCCTCGCTGGAGACAGTCTCATCCGCCGAGCCGGCTGTCTCGTCGGCCTGACCGTCACCGGCCGCTTCGGCCGCATCAGCATCGGCGGTTGCCTTTGCAATCCGTTCGAGTTCCCGCTGCTTGCGCCGCTCATCGGCAGCCGCCACCTCGGCCATCGTGGCTCGCTCCTCAGCCTGTGCGACGATCGCATCAACGGCTTCGGCCGACAACTCACCCATCTCCATGAGATCTTCGGGCTCAATCACCGAAAGATCATCGTATGACAGAAAACCCTCGCCAACGAGCCGCTCAGCGACCGATTCATCAAGACCCTCGATCGACGAGAAGCCGGCGATGGCCCGCTCGATTTGTTGATCGAGTTCCTCGCGCGTCATGATCTCGATGTCCCAGCCACACAACTTGCTGGCCAGACGCACATTCTGCCCGCGTCGCCCGATCGCCAACGAAAGCTGGTCCTCACGAACCAACACGATGCCACGACCGAGCATCTGACAGAGAATCACCTCGTCAATCTCGGCCGGCTGCAACGCGTTGGGCACGAGTACCTGCAGGTCGTCGCTCCAACGCACGATGTCGATCCGCTCGCCTCCGAGTTCTTCGACGATGTTCTTGATGCGATTCCCCCGCACGCCGACGCAGGCTCCAACGCAATCAACACGGGCGTCGGAACTGATGACCGCCACCTTACTTCGATACCCCGGTTCGCGGGAGATGGCACGAATTTCGATAACGCCATCGGCGATCTCCGGAATCTCCTGTTCGAAGAGGCGCTGAACGAGCTGCGGGCGAATCCGTGAGAGGATGATCTTCACACGGCTGCCGACCTTCCGCACCTCGAAGATGGTGGCCCGTATCCGCTCGTTCGCGTGGTAGTTCTCGCCGGGAATCTGCTCACTACGCGGCAGAATCGCCTCTGTACCCCCAAGCGAGACGGTGGCGGCGGCACCTTCGCTCCGCGTCACCACGCCAGACACCATCTGCCCGATCTGCTCTTCAAACTCGTCGTGAATCGCATCACGCTCGGCCTCGCGGATCTTTTGAATGATCACCTGCTTGGCAGTCTGCGCACCGATGCGTCCAGAAAGTTCCTGGGTATCGATTTCGACACCGTCGTGGGTACCGCTCAGGCGGCCATCCTGGCGATCGATTTGGATCGTGATCGCGGCGCCCTCACCGTACTGGCGGACAAGAGCGGTTACCAAGGCCGACTCAATCGCCTGAAAGACGATTTCCTTGTCGATATTCTTGTCGCGATGGATGGCGTCGACGATACGAAGGATTTCGTCTGGCTTCATGGAATTCTCGGACGCCGTTTCCGGCGTGGCTGTTCGGCACCTACGTGTTTCGGGCGATGCGCATCCCATGGAATGGCAGTGCCGGAACAGGCGACGCCAATCCCATCATGGGCGCCGAAACACCCTCCCAAAACACAAGATCCATCAACCACGAGATCTTTGTGCAGGATGTTTGGAACAGTATCCGCGAACCAGCAGCCTCTGCCATCGACAGTCAACGCAACTTGGAAAAGGTACGGTGCCGGCTGCAAACTGTCAAGGAGCGGCGGCGGTTGGGCAGCTGCAACAGAACCGCGATCAACTGGATTTCCAGCCACGAATCACGACCGACCCAGCCTGTCCCTGCGGCGTGACGGCAGATGAAATGAAGATCTGGCCAGGGGCATCGCCTCGTCGAGCCGGCCGCACCGGGCACTCGGGATCGGCGGTTTCATAGTTGAGCAGCGGAAACAGTTCGCCATGCTGCATGGCCAGCAGGCTCCCGATGCACTCCACGATCCCACTTCCCGCCCCGAGGTTGCCGAAATGGCTCTTCGCCGCCACCGTCGGTATCGAGGCCGCTGCATCGGCAAACACATCGTGGATCGCGGCCGCCTCATCGCGATCCCCTCCCACGGTGCTCAGCCCCTGGGCATGGATGTGGCCGACCGCGGCGGCCGCCAAGCCGGCTCCGGCAAGCGCCTGACGCATGACGAGTTTGACTGTCTCTCGTCGCGTGCCTGGACGATCCGGTCGCGTGGCCGAACGGGCCGCGTGGCCGATCACCTCACCATAGATGCGGGCACCGCGGCCGCGGGCATGCTCAAGTTCCTCCAGCACGAGCACCGCCGCCCCCTCGCCCAGCACCATCCCGGTACGCCCCTTGTCGAACGGCCGGCTCCAGGCATCGGGCGACGTGAGACCGATACCACCCGTGGCGACCTGCTCGTTCTGCAGGGCATGCACGGTCTTCATGGGATGCACGCGAGTGCCAGTCGATCCGGCCAGCATGATGTCGGCCGCTCCCCGCTGGATCGTCATCACCGCCTCACCGATCGCGAGGTGGCCGCTCGCTTCGCGAATGGTGATCGAATTGCTCGGTCCTCGCAAATCGTTGTAGATCGCGATGTGGGAGGCGGGCATGTTGGGCAGATACTTGAGCAGCCAGAGCGGGTTGAGCAACGGAAGCCCGCGGTCCGCCCACTGCGCAAACGAAAATCGCCCGTCCGGATCGCGGCATGCGGCCACGCTCGCCGTGAAGTCCTCAGGCAACGTCAGCATGTAATCCGAGCCAAAGACGCAGCCGAAGCGTTCCGGTTCATGGGCCTCCGGGGCGAAGCCGCCGTCGTGGAGGGCCCGCTGCGCTGCCGCAACGGCCATCTGGCTTTCGCGGCACATGACCTTCAGCCCCTTCCGAATCGCCTTCTTGCACTCGGCCGGCAGCATGCCGAAATCATCGATGTTGCCAGTGAAACAGCGGGCCTCGGCGGCATGGGTCAACGGTAGCCCGGAGCAGGGAAAGGACTCGATCGGGCCCACTCCGCTGCGGCCCTCGACGAGGCCCGCCCACAGGTCGTCCAGCGTGAGGCCCAACGGCGATACCAAACCCATCCCGGTGACAACGACACGACGTTCTGCTGGTTGGCTCACTGGCTGACTCATCAAAGGATTCCTGACACTCCACACGGGGAACAGATCGGGCCGCGATCCTAGCATGAGGCTAAGGACCTGCGGCCAGCCGCGGCTCCACCACGACGAGCACATCGGTCCGCTTGGCATCGGTGAGCAGTGCCGCGGTGGAGGCAGCATTCTGACCGGGAACCGGCCAAGGCACCAAGCCCAGACCGATCACGAGGCACTGGCTGGCCGGCCACCGAAACCGTTCTCCGATTCGCACGGCCGACATCTGCGGCACCTCGATCTGGACACGCTGGCGATCGGCGGTTGGGGCGGTCACCGTCACGGCTGCCATTCGCTCGATCTGGTCAATCCGGCAGCGAACCACCGCCTCGACCGCCATGCGGTCGGTGGTGATCAACGGGTGCACGTCGAGTTCAAAACCTTCGCCGCAGTTGGCGTCGAGCCGCTGCCAGCCAGGCCACGCGTCGGGCCGCACAGCCACATCCTTCACATACTGCCGCGTCCGCCCCCCGGCCAGAACGGTCGGCACGCCGTTGGCGGCCAGCGTAGCGCCAGTGGGAAGCTCCTGGCAATCGCCTCGCGCCTTCAACCGCCCGACCAGCATCGCCGCCGCCTCTCGGGAGAGGATCCAGGCATGGACGCCCGGAGTCGCTGCCGCGATCGGCTGCATCGCGGGCCCCACATCGGCCCGCCACGCGGGACTCCCAATCCCCAGCACCCGCACCGAAAATCGATGCGGCGCCCTGGCATCGACCGTGAATCGCTTCACGACGTCGGCCACGCGGGTCTGCATCTCCGCGGCATGAAACACCCGCAACGCGGCATCCGACGCCGTGAGCGAGGCGACCGTATCACCGTGCCATGCCTCGTAGCCGGTCTCCTGGAGCACCCAGTCGACGACATGCTTTTGGCTCCCCGGCCCGGCCACCTGCACGAACGGCCCGATGTCATAGGTCTGCCAGACCTGCCCCGCATCCGCCGGCAACTCCGCCGCCAGGTTCACCACGGGCAGGAAGATCAGCACCAGCCAGAGGAGGATCGAACGAAAACAACGCATCACAGCAACCTCTCCAGACGAGCGATACCCGCGACGTGGATTGCCTTGTCTTCTTACCTGGGGAGCCGAGGGCGGGTGAAGTCGAAGCGAGTTGGCGTATCCTCGCCCCGACGCTGAGGCTTCACCCGCCCTCGGCGGTTTCTGAAAAACCACAACGAGAGCCGGGGATCGGCTGAACCCGACGCGGGTTGGCGTATCCTCGCCCCGAAGTGGAGGGTTTCCCTGATCCCCTGTGTGCGACGCTATTTCAGCGCGCCCATCACGAGGCTGGCATTGTGCCCACCAAACCCGAAGCTGTTGCTCATCGCCACGTCGACCTTCGCCTCGCGGGCCACGTTGGGCGTGTAGTCAAGGTCGCACGCCGGATCGGGTGTGTCGAGATTGATCGTGGGAGCGATCAGGCCGCGGGACACCGTCAACGCACATACCACAAGCTCGATGCCACCACTGGCACCGAGCGTGTGACCGAGTTGGCTCTTCGTGCTCGATACAGCCAGGCTGCGGGCATGAGGGCCGAATACCTTCTTGACGGCGGCCGTCTCGGCCTTGTCGCCCAGCGGCGTGCTCGTGCCGTGGGCGTTGATGTACTGCACGGCGTCGGGATTGATCGCGGCGTCACGGAGGGCCATGGACATCGCCTGAGCGGCACCGCGGCCCTCGTCGTCGGGCTGTGTGATGTGGCCGGCGTCGCCACTGGCCCCATAGCCCATCAGCTCACCGTAGATCCTCGCTCCTCGGCCGCGAGCATGCTCGAGCTCTTCCAGCACGACCACGCCGGCCCCCTCGGCAAGCACGAATCCATCGCGGTCGGCATCGAAGGGGCGGCTGGCCCGCTGCGGTGCATCGCCCCGGAAGGAAAGCGCCCGCATGTTCTGAAAGCCGGCAAGACCGATCGGGGTGAGGGCCGCCTCGCTCCCGCCGGTCACCATCACATCGGCGTCACCGTATTGAATGGCCCGCAGGGCGGACCCGATGGAATTGGCGGCACTGGCGCAGGCTGTGGCAACGGCGAAGTTGGGCCCCTTGATGCCGTAAAGAGACGACACATGACCGCTGGCGGAATTGACCATCAACTTGGGGATCGTGAACGGAGAGACCTTGTCGATGCCCTTGTGAAGCAGTCGCTCCTCCTGCACCTCGAACTCCCACAGTCCGCCGATGCCGGAGCCGATGACCACACCGCACCGGAAGGGCTCCTCCTTGGAGAAGTCGATTCCCGAGTCGGCTACCGCATCCTTCGCCGATGCGATCGCAAATTGGGTGAAACGGTCGAGCCGCTTGAGCTCCTTCGGGCCGGCGACGCCTTCCTTCTCCGGTTCCCAGAACACCTGGCCGCCAAACTGTACGCGGTAGCCAGACACGTCAAAGAGCGCGATCGGCCCAACGCCACTCTCTCCGCGCACGATGCGATCCCAGAACGTCTCGACTGCTCGTCCCAGAGATGTGACGACACCCAATCCCGTCACCACGACCCGACGCTTCATCCGTGTCACGCGCCCGCGGTTTCAGGACTGGTGCTTTTCGATGAACTCAACCGCCTGGCCGACGGTCTGGATCTTCTCGGCAGCGTCGTCCGGGATATTGATCTCGAACTCCTCCTCGAGTTCCATGACCAATTCAACTGTGTCGAGCGAATCGGCACCGAGGTCATTGATGAACGACGTCTCCGGGGTGATCTGCTCCTTGCTCACACCCAGTTGGGTCGCCACGATGTCGATCACGCGATCTTGGACTGAAGCCACCTTTGTAATCCTCCTGACATACCTGCAAAACGAACCCGGTAGGGCGGGCCGGCCAACCAGGGCAACCACAGCGACCACGGGGACCGGGGAAGATATACCCGTTGGCCACCGCACGTGTCCAGCCCGGACGGACGATCCGCTCCGCGGGAAAAACCTACCCGATCAGGCCGCCGTCGACCACAAGCGTCTGAGCCGTGATGTAGCCCGACGACGGAGCGGCCAGAAAAAGAACCGCTTCGGCGATTTCCCAGGCCTCGCCCAGCCGCTTGGCGGGCACCCGTTTTTTGACCTCGTCACTAAGAGCGGGCCCCAGGGCCGCGGTCATGTCGCTGGATATGAACCCGGGGGCCACCGCGTTGACGGTGATCTTTCGGCCGGCCAACTCCTTGGCCACCGTCCGGGTCAGGCCGACGAGCCCCGCCTTGGAGGCCGAATAGTTGGCCTGGCCAGGGTTGCCGATCAGTCCCGACACGCTCGACACGTTGATGATCCGTCCGTACCGCTGCGACATCATCGGCCGACTGGCAGCTCGCATGAACAGAAAGGGGGCCCTCAGATTGGTCGTGAGCACCTCATCCCATTCTTCGTCGCTCATCCGGGGCAGAAGGGTGTCGCGGGTGACGCCGGCGTTGTTGACAAGAATATCGAGCCGGCCCAGCTTCTCGACAATTGCCTCGATCACCGGGGCAATCGCCTCTCCCTGGGTGACATCGCAGGAAAACACCTCGGCCGTGCCCCCCGCAGCCCGAATGGCATCGGCCACGTCGGCAAGTTTCCCCGCGCTGCGGGCGACGAGAGCGACTGTTGCACCGTTCGCCGCGAGCGTCTCAGCGATCGCCCGGCCGATTCCCTGCGAGGCGCCCGTCACGACGGCCACCTGGCCCGACAGATCAACCCGCAACATCTTCGGCGCCGCCACCTGCTTGCCCTCGTCAGCCATCGCTGCACTCCCTCGTGAATGGAATCATCGGTCTCGCGTTCAATCGAAGACACCGTGGCAGGCCGTGCCGCGGCTGATCCGTTTCAGCAGCCCGCGAAGCACCCGGCCCGGGCCAACTTCCCACACCGACTGCACCCCCGTCGAGAGCACCACGTCCATCGACGCCTGCCACTCGACCACACCACACACCTGGCGGGACAGCAGCGCTCGCATCTCTTCGGGATCGGCGTGGGGCCGGGCGTCGACATTGCTGACCACGGGAATCCGCGGCGGCTTCATCGGCACGTCCGCAAGCGCAGCCCGGAGTTTCCCGACGGCCGGCTCCATCAGCCGCGTGTGAAACCCGCCGGCCACGTCGAGCGGCACGCATTTCATCGCCCCGGCCGCGAGTGCGACCGCCTCCACTCGCCGACAGGCATCGACCGATCCAGACACCACGATATTTCCGGGGCAAAGCACATTCGCCAGTTCCAGCACGTCGCTTCCACGCGCTTCGCTGCATACCTTCAACACCTGCTCCCGTTCGAGGCCGAGGACGGCGACCATACCGCCGGGACTGTGTTCCGCACATTCCTGCATCGCACGACCGCGAATATCGACAAGCCGCACGGCGTCGTCGAACGAAAGCACCTCCGCAAACACGAGGGCGGTGTATTCCCCCAACGAGAGCCCGGCCGTCACCGTTGCTGCCTCGAGTGGAGCGGGATCGCGATCCCGCAGCACCGCCAACGCGGCCAGGCTCGTCACCAGGATTCCCGGCTGGCTCACCGCCGTCGTATTGAGCCGTTCGGCGGGGCCGTCACGGCAGATGGCAAGCAGGTCGTAGCCGAGAAGTTCCGAGGCCCGCGCGAACAGATCTGTCGCCGCGCGATTCGCGAGGCACCACTCTCCCGCCATGCCGATGGACTGGGCTCCCTGACCAGGGAACAGAACCGCGGTGGAGCCGCCTGACGACAAGATCTATCCCTCAGCCCCTCTCGGCCAACTCAGAACCCGGCTCACTCCGCGGTCTTGATCACTTGCCGGCCCATGTAATAGCCGCAGGATCCACACACATGATGCGTCGGCACAGCCTTGCCGCAGTTGGAGCAAAATGTCAGTTGCCGCGGCGTGAGGAAATCGTGCGCCCGGCGGGAACGAGTCTTTTGGTTTGATTGACGTCGCTTAGGAACGGCCATGGGAAATTCTCTTGGAGGATTTCAGAGCGTACAGTCAATCGGGGCGGACGGTCAAATGGATCTTAAAAAAGACGCCCGCGGCCCGCTGTCGCCCCCCCAATGTGCTCTTCGCCCTTGGGGGTGAGTTTGCGGCCGCGGGGGGTGCGAACGACCAACTCGCAACGGAGCAGAAAGGGCTCCACGTCGTCTTCAAGCGTGTCGGCGGCGGTGCTCATCGTGTGGGCGATCGCCTCGACACCCACCGGCCCGCCAGCGAAGACCCGCTGGATCGTCTCCAGGTAACGGCGATCGAAGCCGTCGAGCCCCAATTCGTCGATGCCCTGCATTGCCAGAGCCGCCTTCGCGATCTCGACGTCGAGGGCGCCAGCGGCACGGCTGGTGGAGAAATCGCGAATCCAACGGAGGCGGTTGTTGGCCAGCCGTGGCGTACCTCGGCTGCGATGGGCGATCTCGTTGGCCGAGGCGTCATCCATCGGCATGGCGAGTTTGACCGCTGACCGCCGAACGATGTCGGCGAGCTCTGCAGGTGAGTAATAGTCGAGGTGTTCACGGATCACGAATCGATCTCGCAGTGGAGCCGAGATCAATCCGGCCCGTGTCGTGGCCCCCACAAGCGTAAACGGCCGCAGCGGCATGTTGATGGTGCGGGCGCTCACACCATCGCCAAGTGTGATATCGATGCGGAAATCCTCCATCGCCGGATAGAGAAACTCCTCGACCGCGATCGGCAGCCGGTGGATCTCGTCGATGAAGAGCACGGAGCCTTCCGAGGCATTGGTCAGATAGGGCAGCAGGTCCTTTGGGGCCGCCAGGGCCGCGCCGCTGGCGATCTGGAGCGTCGTGCCGAGTTCGTTGGGAATGCAGGTGGCGAACGTCGTCTTGCCGAGGCCGGGGGGCCCGTCGAGCAGGATGTGGCCGAGCGCCTCGCCCCGCTTGCGGGCGGCATCGATGGCGATGGAGAGCCGTTCGTGCACCGCCAACTGGCCGATCATTTCGGCCATCCGCTGCGGCCGCAGCGCACGATCCTCACCAACCGGTTCCTCGGCCGCCTTGATACTGGGCTCGCGAAATTGATTCATGCTGTTCACGAGTACAGAGCGTAAACGATTGGCCTAGAAAAAGGCCACCGCATCGTCGGATCAGAGGATCTGCCGGGCCTGGCTGGTGACGCGGCGAGGGGTTGCCCGTGCCATCTCGCCGGACGCTCGCTTCAGGCGTCCTGCCTTCCGCTCGCTCGGAGGAAACTTCGCTTTCGCCCTCCGGGCTGCGCTCGGTTTCCTACGCCGCTCGATTGGCACGGACAACCCCTCGCCCTACCGCTTGTGGATCGTGCGGTAGATCGATTCGAGGGCTTCCTGGACATCCTTGGGCTTTTTCTTTTCGCTCCGCAGGGCATCGACGAGCCGGCGGGCGTCCGATTCAGAGTGGCCAAGGGACCGCAGCACTTCGTAGGTTTCGGAAAACACGTCGCCTGCGGCACCGACATCGCCTGGGGATTCGCGGGCCACGAGCAGGGCAAACTTCGGCATGCGACGCCGCAGCTTGGCGATCATTCGCTCGGCTGTCGCGGCGCCGACACCCGGCAGCGTGGAGAGCGCCTTGGCATCCTGCTCCTCGATCAGCATCGCAATCTCACCGACCGGGCGGATGATTGCCCGCAGGGCCTTCCGGACGCCGACCCCATCGACCTCGCAGATCAGCTCGAAGAATTCCCGCTCCACCTCGGAGAGGAAGCCGACGAGCCGGGGCACCAGGTTGCCACGTGTCGGGTTGCCCTCGAGATATTCCAGCGTGTGCAGCACGATCGGCTTGCCGATCTGCTGCTGGAGGCCGCGGCGGACGAGTTCCGTCACGAGCACTTCGTGTACGAGCGGACCGATGGCCAACTCGACGGCGTTTGAAGTGGGATCCACCCGCTCGAGGGTGCCGGAGATTTTCGTGATCATGCGCGGCGACTCCTGATTCGCACGACGGCGCTGCCGAAGAGCAGCGGCCGCAGGCGGAGATGATAGTCGGCCAGTGCCACGGCCAAGGCATCGGCCGCATCGGCTGGCTCCGGCTTGGCGGCCAGCCCCAGTTCACGTTGCACCGCCGCCTGGATCTGTGGCTTGCCCGCATGGCCACTGCCGGTGAGCGTGCTCTTCACGCGATTGGGAAGGTAATGGTGGATCGCGAGGCCCGCCTGAACCCCTGCCAAACAGATGACGCCGCGGGCATGACCAAGCAGGATCGCAGTCTTGGGAAACCGGGAATGCGAAAAGACCTGCTCGATTGACATCGCATCCGGCCTGAAGTGATTGATCACCTCGCAGACGCCGGCATGAATGGTCTGCAGCCGAGCCTCGAGCGATTCACCCTTCGACCGGACCGTGCCCGCCTCGACGAGCCGCACGACGTTTTGAATGACCTCGATGACCCCGTACCCAGTGACATTGAGGCCCGGATCAAACCCGACGACGCGAATGCAGGTGCTGCCCATTGGTGGGCAGGCTATCTTTCCCGGCCACAATCACCCAAGAGCAATCGATTCCAATACACCCCGCTGGGCTCGAACCAGCAACCTTCGGTTCCGTAGACCGATGCTCTATCCAATTGAGCTAGGGGTGCTCGTAGATCAAAGAATACCGCAGACGCGGGCCGCCACCAAGGTTAAGGCAAAAAGCCCGCCGGCACGCTACCGGACGAAAGCGGTGAATCATCCGCAATGCGGCATCAGAAAGCCGTCTGCGTCGACGTCAAATACCTCGTCAAGCAGCACCCCGCGGGGTTGATCGCCACTCGATCCAGGCAGCGTCGCGCCGATCGCGAGCGAACGGCCGGCGGCTGCGGGGGGGACGCCAACAACCGTGGGGCGAGCAAGCCGCTCGCGATCGCCTGACCGCGGCCACACGACCACGCCGTTGACAACCCGTCCTACCGACTCGCGCTTCAGTGTGACCTCATGGGTGACGCCGCGGGCCGGCGGCGAGTTCATCGCCACCAGCCCACCCGCCTCACTCGGAGCAAAGGCTGTCACCGGCTCGATGCCGAAGGCCTCCGTAAAGGCTGCCGCCGCCCGATTTGCGGCAGGAAGTTCGGCAACCGATCCGAGCGGCATGACCACGACCTGCAGGCTAGCCGGTGACTGATCCGCCTGCCTCGCCAGGGTGGCGACCTGCTCGACCGTGGCCAGCCAGATGGTCGCACGCAAGGCAACGAGTCTCTCGAGCAGGAGAGTCGGCACCGCCGTGGGCTCGACGGTGGTCGCCGGAATGCCCAGGATCGCTGCGGCATGGGTACCGAGCGAGTCGTGAAGCGGGTCGCCCGGGGCGAGAGACGAGAGGAGCCGATCATCGCGGCGAACAAGACAACAGCCGTCGAAGGCCTCCGCTGTCGCAAGATGCGCCGCCCAGTCGCCAACGCTGATTCCAGGTGGGTGCTGTCGCGCTGCCAGGCGCACCCTCCTGCACACGCTCTCGGCAGAGAGTTCTTGCAATGCCAGCCGCGCCTCGCTGGGCGGAGTACCGACGGGGAGCGGGTCGCCGAAGAGCAGTGTGACCGGCCGCCGCAGTCCTCGCGGCCGTTTGGAGAAGAATCGCCCTTCGGAAAACGACAGGAGGCTGCCCCACATGCCGTCGATGTGCACCGGCAGAATCGGGGCCTCGACCCGCTCCAGCAGCCACTCGAGCCCCCGCTTGAATCCGATGATCTGGCCGGTCCGCGAGATGCCCCCCTCACAAAAGATGCCGATGCAGTCGCCGGCGGCAAGACCCGTCTGGATGGTCTTCAGTGCTCTGCCGATCGACTTGGGCTTCGGGTCGAACAGGATGAACCGCCACTGATCGGCGAGCATGTTCAGAAAACGGCCCTTGATGTTTGGGCCGTAGACCACCATCCGTACCGGCCGGGGTGCGGCGAGCGGCAGAAGGAAGCCGTCGAGCCAGGAAACATGGTTGGCCACCATGACCAACGGCCCGGTGAGCGGCACCCGCTCTTCATTCCGTGAGCAAAACCGCCAGACGGCGTTGACCAGCCCGGCGACGAAAATCCGGAGCGAGGCCCGGGGCGCTGCCCAGACGCTGACAGCGGCAGCGAGTAAGGAACAGGTACTGAAGAGGATGAAGATTTCGCGGGCGGAAAGGAGCGGCCGTGCCACATCGCCCTGGCCGATCGGCACCCGCAGGCCGTAGTAGCCGATCGACGAGATGAGCATCCCGGTAAACACCAGCAGATTGGTCGAAGCCAGCACCGTGCCACGTCGCTCCGGCGGACTCTGCGCCTGTAAATAGGCTTCGAGCGGCACATCAAACATGCCGGCACCGATCCCCAACAGTGCCAGCCAGCAGACGGGCATCGCGAGCTGCAGGGCAGGGGAGGCATCGCCCCCGAAAATGTCGCCCGGAGAGAGGGCCAGAGCGGCGCAGGCCACCGCCATGACGAGGCCACCGAGCGGCACGAGGCCGAGGTCAACCTTGGAATCGACCTCGATGCCCCGCCGTGAAAGCCGACCGGCCACCAGACTGCCCGCGCCGATGCCGGCCACGAGGGCCAGCAGCAGCGGCACCACCTGTGACTGGGCGGTCGCCCCCGATTCGAAGGCATATTGATCAATGTTGAGCTGGACCACGGCCCCGATCGCCCAAAAAAAAACGATCCCTCCGGCGGCGGCGGCCAGCCGAGGAAGCCGCATCAGGCTCGCGATATCCCGAAAGGTCGCCACGAGCGGGTTGCGGGGGAACACCTCCGTCGGGGCCGCCGCCGCAATGCGCGGTAACCGCAGCGAGATAAGCCAGCCGGCCACGGCGACGCCGACAAGGCCCAGTGCCGCCAACGCCGCATGGCCCCCCGTGGCTGCCGAGAGCCAGCCCGATCCTGCCGCCGCCTGATCAGGTGAGGGAGTGATCGCGGTCGCGTCGGCCAGCCAATTGCCGGCCGACATGCCGACAAGCGTCGCAGCCAGCGACACCAGCGCGAAGACGCCGTTGGCCGCCGAGAGCCGCGAGGTAGGAACCGTCTCGGGAATCGTGCCGATGAGGCTCGGGTTGAGAAGGGTTGTCTGAATGGCGAACAGTCCAATCGCCCCCAGGAGCAGCCAGAGGCCGGCCGGCATGCCCGCCAGGATGCCGCCGGATGCCGCGCCCCAGCCAATCACGGCAGCCGTCACCACGCCGATAAATACCTCCGCCAACTTCCCCGCCACCACGACCGACCGCTTCACGAATCGGTCCGCCAGCCAGCCAGCCAGCCACGCGAAGAGAATAAACGGCAGCACGTAAAACACGGTGCCCAGAGCCAGCACTGCGGCAGGCGTCGCGCCGGTCACCGCGGCAGCCCGCTTCCCGAGGCCGATAATCAGCCAGCGGGCGAGATTGTCGTTGACGACGGTGAGGGCCCGTACGGCCAAGAGCGTTGTGAAACCTGGAGAGCGTGGCACAAGTGTCTTTCCAACTGAGGGAGCGCCGCGGAGGGCCCGAGCGGCGATTGCCGAGGAGAAAGGGCGTTTTTGCCTTACCCAACCACCACAACCCGCGTTACCTGCCCGCCACCGCGTGGCGAAGTCATCGACTTTGAGGCCTGTTTGCACAAGCCCCTCGCCGCTACGTATTCTCAAAGGACTGGCGGAGTTTGAGCAAGTCCGACGCGACGCGGTCAACTCCTACGCCATGAACGTATTTCTGCCAAGGACGCCAACCGGAGTTTCGATCATGCCCCATATCCGCCTTGTTCGTACTGCAGCCTTGGCGATCGCTGCGTGTGTTATCGCCCAAGCGGCTAGCAACGCCTCGGCCCAGGTTGTGGTGTATGAATCGTTCCGGCCAGTCGTGGCCGCTCCGACTGCCGTGACCAGTTACTACACACCGGCAGGCAACTACGCCGCCGTCACCGCGTACTCGCCGCCGGTTGTGGCTTCGATGCCGGCCAGTTCGGTTGCCGTGACAAGTTATTTCGCACCGGCGACTCCCGCGGTAACGACTGCCGTTCCGGTCACGTCGTACTACGCACCGGCGGCGGTAGCCGTGCCTCTGGCCACCACGGCCTATTACGCCCCCGCCCCGGCGATCATGGCCGCGCCAGTCACCAGCTACTATGCACCGGCAGTTGTTCCCTTGGCTCCGACAGCCGTCGCTGTACCGCTCTACCGTCGGGGTCTTTTCGGTGCGTACCGTCCAGTGCGGGCGGCCTATTACCCCTACTGAATGGCCGCTGCCCCCGCCTCTGCGGCCGTGCAGCATCTCCGCAACTCGGCCTCCAGGTCGGCGCTGGTCCATCGGTGCCTGCGGTCGGCCAACACCGCCCAGTGCCCACGGTTTCTTGACCGTTTTTGGGTTACTCCTATAGTGGCATCGTTGAAAGTGAGCGGATGACTCGAACGGTTAACATCATCGGTGCCGGCCCCGGCGGCCTCGCGACAGCGATGCTTCTGGCTCGAGAGGGTGTTCGCGTGCGGCTGCTGGAGCGGCTTGAGGTGCCAGGGGGCCGCACGAGCACGATCACAACGCCAGAGGGCTTCCGGTTCGACCTCGGGCCCACTTTTTTTCTCTATCCGCGTGTCCTCGAAGAGATCTTTTCTTCCTGCGGCTTCGATCTGCGGAGCGAGGTCGAGATGGTGCGGCTCGACCCGCAGTACCGGCTCGTGTTCGGCGCCGGTGGGCAGTTACTCTGCACGCCCGACATCGACCGCATGGAGGCTGCCGTCTCGGCTCTCTCGCCCGCCGACCGCGGTTCATTCACGCGGTTCATGGTCCAGACAAGGGAGAAGTTTGAGCGATTCGCGCCATTTTTGGAGCAGCCTTTCGAGCGGTGGCGGGATCTGGCCTCTCCCGACCTGCTCAAATTGATGCCGATTCTGAAGCCCTGGAAGAGCCTCGACTCCGAACTCGGCAGCTTTTTCTCAGACGAGCGAATCCGGCTGGCATTCACGTTCCAGTCGAAATATCTCGGCATGTCGCCCTTCCGCTGCCCGAGTCTGTTCTCGATTCTGTCGTTCCTTGAATACGAGCACGGTGTCTACCATCCGATCGGTGGCTGCGGCGCGATTTCGGCTGCGATGGCCCGGATCGCCGCCGACATGGGCGTCGAGATCCACTATGACGAGCCCGTGGAATCGCTCGGCTTCGAGGGGCGGCGGGTCACGTCGGTGACAACGCAGAAGGGCGAGTACGCAGCCGACGCCACGGTGGT
>CAMCYH010000002.1 GCA_945883745.1 Candidatus Kuenenia stuttgartensis | reverse complement strand
CAGTCGAGCGGTGGCCAGCAGACCGCCGAGCGACCCGAACGTCGCCTCCACAGCCGCCGGTTCATAACCACAGTGCACCATGCAGTCCTGGCACTTCGCATTGCCGCTCGACCGACCGTAGGCATCCCAATCGGTCTCGTCCATGAGTTCACGAAAGGTCTTCGCGTAGCCTTCATCAAGGAGATAACAGGGCCGCTGCCAGCCGAAGAGGTTGTAGGTGGGCGTACCCCAGGGCCGGCACTCGAGATCCCACGCCCCCTTGAGAAACTCAAGGAACACCGGTGACTGGTTGAACCGCCAGCCAGCCGACGGATTGTCGAGGATCCGACGAAACAACGACTGGCTCCGCTCGCGGCGGAGGAAGTGCTCCTGGTCCGGGGCCTTCGCATAAGAATACCCCGGCGAGATCATCATGCCCTCGACACCGAGAGCCATGCAGTCGTCGAAGAAGCGGCGATAGCGTTCGGGATCGGCGTCGGTGAAAAGCGTGGAATTGGTCGTCACACGAAACCCGGCCGCCCGGGCAGCTCGGATCGCCGCAACCGCAACGTCATACACCCCTTCGCGACAAACGGCATGGTCGTGCTCCTCGCGGGGGCCGTCGAGATGCACGGAAAACGCCAAATAGGGAGACGGCCTGAAACGGGGCAGCATCTCCTCCAGCTTGATGGCGTTGGTGCAGAGGTAGAGATACTTCTTCCGGGCCACAATGCCGGCGACGATCTCCTCGATCTGCGGATGAAGGAGCGGTTCACCCCCGGGGATCGAGATCATCGGCGCCCCGCACTCATCGACGGCAGCCAGGCACTGCTCGGCTGACAGGTGCGATCGAAGGATCTCCACAGGGTGCTGAATCTTTCCACATCCGCCGCAAGCGAGATTGCAGCGAAAGAGCGGCTCGAGCATGAGCACCAGCGGATAGCGGGGGTTTCCCCGTAATTTCTGCACGGCCACATGCCGCAACACCGCCAGCATCTGTCCTACAGGAACACTCATGCGACCATCTCCCTGGCGATCCCGCCGTGCCGAATCAAACCCCGTTCGGCCCGACACCAACGGGCCACGGCCATGAGCGGAAAGTACAGGCGGTAGTAGTGGTAGCGGAGGTAGAACACCTTGGGAAACCCCGTGCCGGTGAATTCTGTCTCCTCCCAGTCTCCATCGAGTGCCTGACGATCGACGAGCCAACCGACACCGCGTGCGGCGGCTCCGTCCAACCGCTCGGCCGCGACAAGGCCGGCAATGGCCCACGCCGTCTGTGAGGGTGTTGGTGTACCCCGGCCCGCCAAGGCTGGATCGGCATAGCTGTCGGGCGATTCTCCCCATCCACCGTCGGACTGCTGACGCGACACGAGCCAATTCGCAGCCGAACGCACTGCCGGATCATCCGCCGCGAGGCCCACCGCTCGCAGCCCCTCGATCGCCTGCCAGGTTCCGTAGATGTAGTTCACACCCCACCGGCCAAACCAGGCGCCCTCGGCTTCCTGACATCGCCGGAGATAGTCGACGCCGCGATCCACGACGGGATGGCCACACCGCACGCCGAGCCGACCAAGGGCCTCGAGCACCCGGCCGGCGATGTCGGGTGTGCTGGGGTCGATCATCGCATTGTGGTCGGCGAAGGGCACCCGGCAAAGCAGTTCAAAATCGTTGTCACGATCGAAGGCGGCCCAGCCACCGTCCGAATTCTGCATGGCAGCCAACCATCTGACTGCCCGCCCAATCGCGGCTCCGACCCGGTCGAGCCGCCGCGTGTCCGCATGGTCGATCTCCTCGGCCGTGATCGCATGCGCGACCGATCGACGCCACTCGGCAAACGCGATCAGCACCATCGCCGTGTCGTCGACATCGGGATAGAAGCGGTTGGCATATTGGAAGCACCAGCCCGAAGCATCCGCGGGACGCCGCGCGGCGGGTACACCCTTGCACCAATCGCCCGCCGTGCGGAGTTCGTTGTCAAGCAGCCAGTCGACCGCCCGATCGAGCTGCCGCCGAGCCTGTTCCCCGCCACACGCACCAGCGGCCGTGGCATCGGCAAGCGCCCGGAGCGAGATGGCCGTATCCCACACCGGTGATCGACAGGGCTCGATCCGCACACCACCATCATCCTCCGGCTCGACGAGCCGATGCAGTTGCCGCCAGCACTCCTCGACTTCCGGCGCGTCCTCGTCGCACCCCATCGCCCGCAAGGCGACAATGCTCCACACGATGGGTGGAAAGATGGCCCCGAGGCCGTCGCTGCCCTCGAATCGCTCGAGCATCCACCGCCGGCAGGCCTGCACGGCACGACTCCGAAACGGCTGCAGGCCGACGGCCTCACAGGCTTTCATAACCCGATCAACACCCCGGAAGAATCGATCCCACGGGCCACTGCCACCGGTCGGTGGAGGCCGATCGAGTTCACCGGGCTCGAACAGTTCGAGCATTCCCGAGTGGGCAGGAATCTCCCGCACTGGCTTGAACGTCCACATCAACGACAGCGGCACGATCATCGTCCGCGACCATGCCGACACGCGGTGCAGGTTGATCGGAAACCAAGCAGGCAGCAGCACCATTTCTGGCGGTACGGCCGGGCACGCCGCATAGGGAATCTGCCCGAGGAGCGCCAGGTAGAAGCGGGTAAAGCTATTGACCGCCCATGGGCCGCCGGCCATCCGGATGGCGGCCCGCGCACGCGCAAGTGCCGGTGACAACGGGTCGTGCCCCGTTACCTTGAGTGCCAGGTAGGCCTTCACGCTTGCGCTCACGTCGACTGGACCACCCGGATAAATCGCCCATCCACCCGACGGAAGTTGCTCCCGCAGGATCCTGCTGGCGCATGCCGCCGCCTCCGGGCAGGAGAGTCTGCCGGCCCAGGCGAGAATGATGATGTATTCACTTTCGAGGATCGTGTCGCCCTCGAGGGGCCCACGCCAGTGACCATCTTCTCCCTGTCGATCGAGCAGCCAGACCGCCGTCTTCGCGATGGCCTGTTGTCCAAGCACGCCATGCGAATCGTCCTGAATCGCGACTCGTGCATGCCACGCGTGATGCTGGCCAAGGCGTCGATGACGGCCGCTGTCCGTCACCGTCCGCAGACTGTCGCCAGCTCCGCTCCGAGGGGCCTCCTGAAGGCCCGTCTCACCCTGTGATCCAAGAAGGCTCATCGATGCATCCGTGCATACGAGGCAAACAATACAACGCCGTCAAATACCCAAGGTCATGCAAGCATGCTGGGTATCTGATCCGCGAAGAATAGAGAACACTGCGAAAGCCAACAACCCCGGGCAACAGGAGAACCCGGGGAAGAAACCCTCTTCCATGCCCCCGGCCCACCATCGCTCAATGGTTGCGGCAAGATGGGAAAACTCTAACGCGCGGCTGGTGACATCGGCGGGTGTGTTCGTGGCACACGGATCGTCACGCACGTGCCTCGTCCCGGCTTGGAATCGATCTCCAACACACCACCATTGGTATCGATCAACCGCCAGGCCTTGGAAAGGCCCAGCCCGATACCCCGGCCCGCTTCCCGGCCACTGAAAAAGGGATCGATCGCCCGCTGCGCCGTCTCCACATCCATCCCCCGCCCATCGTCGATGACTTTGATGACGCAGGCCGCATCCACGTCGTCCATGGCCCCGTCTGCGGCTGCAACCGACAGCAGGACACGACCTCCAGGATGGACTGCCTCGAGGGCGTTGACCACGATCGCTCGCACGGCCTCCTCGACGTGCGTGCCGTCGACCCATGCCGTCAGCGGCTCATTCGAAGCAGCGTATTCCAGTCGCGCTCCTCGGACAGCGGCCATCGGCCGCGACGCATCGAGCACGCCGGTCAGCAGCGGCCCCAGTTCGGTGGTCTCCTGACGTGGCCGTGGCGGTCGGGCAAACACCATCAGTCCGCCGATCATGTCACGGGCCCGGAATGCCTGATCGACGATCGTGGACAGCCGGCGGCGACGCTCCTGATCGGTTTCTTCCAGGAGCAGAGCCTGCGCCCGAGCCGCGATATTTGCCAGGGGGTTATTGATCTCATGCCCGGCCCCGTAGGCCAACTCACGCATCGCCGCGAGCCTATTCTCCCGCACCGCGACGTCGAACCGACGGCCACATGCCTCAAGCGAGACCGCGGCCTGCACGGCCTCGCGAAGCACGACAGCCTCCGTCGACGGCTCGAAGCCGGCTGCCGGGGGCAGGGGACTGGCGACCGCGTCGATCGCCCCACTGAGCACGGCAGCGGAGAGGCCCTGAATGTCTTCACGGCGACGATCACCATCGCCCAGAGATCGAATCGGTTCGCCCCCGCGCAGCCCACCGCCTGTCGACGAAAAATCGGCCCAGTCAGCCTCTCTCACGAACAGCGCACCAGCGGCTCGACCCGACCGCACATCGTCTCCCAAGACGAGGGCCGCAGCGATCCACCGCAACGGCGATCGCTCCGCAAGGTCATCATCCCGCTGCCACGCCGTGAGACAGACGGCCACGGCCGGGTCGGCGCCGGCGTACTCCCACGCTATTTTCCAAGACGCATCGACACCCGCGTTCCCATTCTGCCAGCCCTCGCCATGAAACAGCACGGCCCTCGTCAGGCCGAGGCAGGCCTGACGAGGGACCGGCAGTGCAACGGGAGGCAGGCTGGCGCGGTCGAGCAGCAGCCAGGCTCCAGACGGTGCTGTCATCAGGAACCGGCGACCACCGACTCCATGTCGAGCAGACCACAGATCCGATCGACGAGGACCTCGGCTTCGAACGGCTTCTGCAGGAACTCGTTGGCACCCGACGCCTTGAGATCCTCGATCTTATCCGGCTCACACATACCTGAGATGCAGATGATCTTCACCTCGTCCATCGTGGAGTCGCTGCGGACTCGCTGACAGACTTCCTTGCCGTTGATATCGGGCAGCATCACATCGAGCACGATCAGATCGGGACGGTAGTCCTTCACCAGCATGCCGGCATCAAAACCATTATTGACGCTCCGGGTCTCGAAGCGGCCATCTCGTTCGAGAACGTCGGTGATCAGCTCGACGAGATCCTGATCGTCATCGACAACGAGAACCTTTCGACGACCGCTCTCCAACGCATCCGTAGGGATGCCATTGTCACGCATGAACATAAACAGCTGGTCTCGGGGAATACGGCGAAACCGGCTGCCCGGCACCCGGAACCCCTTCAGCTGCCCTGAGTCGAAGCAGCGAATGATCGTCTGCTGACTCACCTTACAGATCTTTGCCGCCTCACCAGTGGTATACACGGTCTTTTGCATGTGCTCTTTCCTCTGCCTAGCCGTGGCACAGCTAGTCAAATACGGAAGTCAGGGCATTCTCGTCCGCGATTCAGCCCCGAATTCCTAAGGCCTCCTGTTGCCATTCGCAGATGCCAGGACCGCCGGCTTCCCAGTCGGCCCGAACATCCGTCGTCGCACTCCATTTCGACGAATCACGCCCGGGGGACGTAAGCGGCGAAAGCCAGAGAAGGAATCCTGTTCCAAAAAAGGTTTGGATCCGCTCCAGAACCAGCCTCCTTGCTTGCCATCCTTGCCAGACACTGAACTCTACCGCCATCTTGCGCATTGAGTCAATATCGCTCAAATCGCCGCAAACACCGTCGCCGCAAGACTTTCGGCAAGTCGCCTCAACTGGCAGCCAAATTTTTGCCTACCTGGTAGTCGGGGCTAGCTAGTGTGTGGTGCGGCAACCTCGAGAAGTTCGATCGCGGGCCTGCCGGAGATCGAGATCTCGGCCACCCGGCCGAACGTGGCCGGACAGCCAACGCGATCAAACAGTCGACACAGGCCTGGCCCCGGGGTGACCTCGAGCAAGCCGACGTCGTGCACATCCCGCAACAGACCGGCCTCGATGAGCAGCCGGCCAAGCGGCACTTCGGCGGCACGGATCGCCGCAGCCGTGCCGCCGTCAATGGCTGAAAGATCGATCCGAACGATACCGTACTGCACCACCAGCCCATCACCGCGGGCCAGCAGAATTTCTCGAGCGTATCCACGGCCAGCGGCCGAACCCTCGGCCACCCGCACAACGTGCAGCGAGACCGGTCCGCCATGGTGCCGCTCCATCGCCACGGTCATATGGCTGGTGTGGTCAAGCAGTCTCCGATAGGGCTCGGGGACAAACCCAGCCTCGACAGCCCGAACTCCGGCAAACACCTCCGCTGCGGGATGAAACAGGCGGAGCATGTCGGCCGCCCGAATCACGTCAGGATGACTGCCAGCCACCATCAGCCCACCATGCTCAACGCTGCCTGCTCAGGCACCGCAAGGTCGAGCAGAAACTCGAGCACCTCGCGGAGCCGTGCATGACGGCAGGTGGCTGCGGCGGCAGCCGCGCGGGCTCGCTGTTCATCGACGATGGCCGCAGCCCGATGAAACACGTCAGCCGATGTGAACAGGGCCCGAGCCGTGGCAATCGCTGCGGCAATGGTATCGGCGGAAGCGTTCGGTGCTCCGGCTGTTGCGGCCACATCCCGCAGCAATTCGGCTTCGGCAGCAGAAAGCCGCTCCATGGCGAGGGCCCACATCAACGTTGGGCGGCCTCCGAGGAGGTCGCCAGCGACGCGGCGGTCGTTCTCGAGGTCGCCGCTCCAGTCTTTGAGATCGTTGAGAATCTGGAAGCCGGTGCCGACGTGCAGCGAATACCGGCGGATGGCACCGGCCTTCTCGGGTTCGACCCCCGCCAGCCGAATCCCCATTGCCACCGCCGCTTCGAAGGCGGGCGACGTCTTGAGGCCATAAATTTCCAGAGACTCCGCCGGCGAAAGCCGCTTGTCGGTCGCATCTCGCCACCACAACTCCGCGCCTTGGCCTTTGGCCAGCCGCACGTGGGCATCGGCGAGCAGAGCGACGGCGTCTCTCTGAATCAGCGGTTCGACACCGGGCAGACTGGCGATGATGCGATACCCGAGGCCGACGAGATAATCACCGACATTGATCGCACAGGGTACGCCCCGCTCGACATGCAAGGTGGGGCGACCATACCGCATTTGGTCGTCATCCTCGATGTCGTCATGCACGAGCGACGCCTTGTGAAAAACCTCGATGGCCACGGCAGCCGCCTTGACCGACTCCCGGGAAGGGGGAGTCTCGCCCTTTTGCCAATCGCTCGACGCCTCTCGGTCAGCGGCAACCGCATCGAAGGAGGCCAGCGTGATGAACGGCCGCAAAAACTTTCCACCCCGGCCGAGAAACTCGCCGGCGAGGACTCCGGTCGCATGAAGCGGCTGAAGTCCCGCTGCCGAGGCCATCGAACCAAGCGAGTCGTCGATGCCCAGTCGACTCACGAGGGCCTCGATCGCCGCTGGCGCGAACATCTCGGCCGCCTCGCGGAGCAGTGGCAGATAATCGCCAACCGGCGCTGCAGCCCCGCCAGCGACACCGAGGAGGCTCAGAATCCACTCCGGGTCGATCGCCTGTGCGGCCGCTGCGGCAGCACACGAATCAAATCGGCCGGTCGCCGCGTCGCAAATTGCCGCCTCATCGTATGGAACAGCCGCCACAGGAAGGGCAAACGCAGGCAGCCGGGAGAATGCCTTCTCGAGGTCCCGAAGGCGCGCCACCCCGAGGATGCCGTCATACTGACCGGCGAGCAGGCTTGCCATCGAGCCGACAGCCCGCGACGTCGACTCCACGACCCACCCACTGTCGCGGGCCGCTGACCACAGCGTGGTGATCGTGCAGCGGGGGCCGCAGACATGAGGCACGCCATCCACCCTCGGGCCCGTTGCCAGCGGGCAGTCGGGTAGCAACAAAAGCCTCCTGCCGGACGGTCCGGATGCAAGATGCTCCCGCCAGTATTCCGAGACGATCGTGACCATCGTCCAGCCGATGTGATCGCTGGCTACGGCAGCCCTCGCGACGATCGCCTCCGCCTGCCTGCGGAGGCCGGCGGCAGACTTGACGTCGGCCGGAAGTGCGCCGGACCGCCATGAAGAAGCGAGATCCGAGGCCATCGCTCGCAGCCGCTCTCGTATCGCCTTGGAGTTCGGGCAGGAGAGTTCCTCCCGGGAGGCCGACGGAGACGGGGCTTTCGGCATGAGAGCTTTCATGGCTGCTAGGAAGAAAACCGGGCGGTCCGAGAAAGCCTAACGAAAATCCTTGTGAACGCCCTCAGCCGGCCTCAAAAAACCGGTCCAGAAGCGAATCGATCCGGAGCAGCCCCTCCCGCGTGAGACGGGGCTGGCCCGTGGCCATGTCGACAAACCCCTCCTCTTCAAGCGTCTGCCACTGGGGTGCCCAGGCGGCCAGAGGATCGACCCCAAACTTCGCGGCCAGACGGCCGGTATCGAGCCAGCCACGTTTGAGGCAGAGCACCAGTTCGCGAATCAGGAGTTCCCGGCTGGATGGGACAAGGCCGCGAACGATTGGGAGACGGCCGCCCTCGACGGCCGCGAGGTAGTCGTCCCAATGCGTGGCGTTCTGATAGTGGAGTCCTGAGAGATGGCCAAAACTCGCCACCCCCAGCGCCACCAGGTCGCTCCCTTCCCACAGCATGTCCCGATAGCGGAAGTGCACCCGCGTGGGATCACGAACGAGGGTGTACGCACTGGAAACGGTGTAGCCGTGTTCGCTGAACCGCTCGAAAGCATGATCCACCCAAGCCCGCTTGGTGGGCCAGTCGGCCACCGGCGTCTGGCCGCCTGACTCGCGGGCATCGTGGACAAACGTCGTATTCAGCGGCAGTTCCATCTGGTAGATCGTGACGCTGTCGGGCTCGAGCGCGAGAGTCTTCTCCACCGTGTGCTGCCACGATTCGGTCGTCTCCCCGACCATGCCGGCAATCAGATCGACATTTGTGTTGGGAAAGTCGGCCCGTTTGATCCACTCCCAGGCTCGCAGGATTTCGGCCGAGAGATGGGCCCGTCCATTGGCTTCGAGAACCGCGTCGTCGAAGTTCTCCACTCCCAGCGAGATGCGGGTCATGCCGAGCCGTTTGAGGGCCTGCACCTTCGGCTCGGAAAGCGTGCCGGGCTCGCACTCGAACGTCACCTCCTGAGCGTCGTCCCAGCCGAAGCTCTGATGAAGTCCGTCGACGAGTTTTTCCAGTTGCCTGACGCTCAAAAATGAGGGCGTGCCGCCACCAAAATAGACATACCGGAGCGATCGTCCGGCCACGGCTCGCTCCGCCGCCGCGAGGGCAGCCTCATAGGCCAGGGCCTGGGAATATCGCTCGACATCGGCAGCAGCGACGTCGGTATAGACGCGGAAGTAGCAGAACTTGCACCGCTTGCGACAGAACGGGATGTGCAGATAGAGGCCGAGCGGTTCGGTAGTCGGCGGGGTATCAAAGGCCGCCAGCACGGCCGGCACCGCGTCGCCCGTCCACCGCGAGAACGGCGGATAGTTGGCGACAAAATAACTGCCCGGCTCCGTCGTCTCGCTCATGCCGTCAGGCCGAGGTCATGCCTCGGGCCGCCAGAAGGTCATCGAAATCCCTGAGATGATAGGCCACGCTCGCCTTGTCGAGCACCCGGCAGAGCCCGCGCAACGCGATACCCATGCCATCCGGACCGCTCGTACCGCCAAATTGACCGCCGCCACGGACATGCGGCTCGAGGTCGACAAATACCCCAGGAATGCCGCGGCGGCTCAGCTTCTTGGTGAGCGCCGGCAGCATGGTCTTTAAATCACGGAGGATTCGCTCGTGCCCCCCCGCGCCGAGATCGGCCGGCACGAAGTTGGCAAGGGCATCCTCCTCGACGTGCTTGCCCCGCACTGAACGGCTCACGGGTCGGTAGTCCTTGATGTGCACCCAGCCGAGCCCGGGCTTCATCGCCTCCCACTCCGCGTACACCTCCTTGGTGGAAAATCCTTGCACGATGAGATTGGCGGCATCGAACACGAGCACCAACGCAGGATGGTTCACTCGCCGGTGAATCTCCGCGAGCAACTTCCCCGTCTGCCCGACGAGGTTGGCCTCGACCTCGAGCCCAAAGGTCAGGTCGGAACGATGGCAGGCCTCGGCGATCCGGCCGATCTGGTCGACAGCCTGCTCCAGATGGTCCTCCGCGTGCTCGCCCCGCGGGTGATAGAAGGAAAACCCACGGATCAGTTTCGTTTCGAACGCATGGGCCAGTTCGCAGGCACGAGCCACGTCCTTGGCGAGATACTGCTTGAACGGGACGTAGGCGTTTTTCGTGCCGTCGGCCTTGTCGACGAGTTTCACCTTGCCGATCGGTGAAGCGATCGAAGCGACATTCAGACCGTAACGATCCTCGAGGTGACGAATTTTCTGGATCTCGCCGAGCGTGAGCTTCATCACGTTCTTCACGCCCTTGCCGACGTCGATGTGCCGGATGCTGTAGTACTCCAGGCCGATCGCCGCCAGCGCCGCAAACTGCTCGACGGCGGAAAGGTCGAAGGCGGCCTCATCGGCGAGGGCGGAAAGCAGGACACGCGATGCCTGGGCCATGGAACGATTCTCCGGGAGCAAGTGATTCGGGGACGGAGCCGCTGCCGGCGACGTCTCAGGTGGCAGACGGCAGGTGGTGCCCCGACGGATGAGACACGACGATCCGCGATGAGATCCCGCCACGGGGCGTGAACTGGGCCACGAGCGTCATCTGTCGGGGTTGGAGCAGGGCGACCAGATCGTCGAGGATGCGATTGGTGACGTTTTCGTAAAAGATGCCTTCGTTACGAAAAGCCTGGAGGTACAATTTGAGGCTTTTGAGCTCGACGCACTTTCCCTCCGGGATGTAGCGGAAGGTGAGCGTGCCGAAATCGGGCTGGCCCGTCTTGGGGCAGACCGACGTGAATTCCGGACAGACGATTTCGATCGTGTAGTCACGTCCGGGGAACTGGTTGGCAAAGGTTTCGAGCGTATCACGCGATGGAGCGGAGTGTGTCATGAAGGAAAGTGTGCCATGAATCGCCTCGGATCGAAAGCGGCAGCCGTGGTGCTGCTCTCCGGCGGGCTCGATTCGGCCACTGCCGCCGCCTGGGCACGGCGGGAGGGCTATCGGCTCGCGGCGCTCTCCCTCGACTACGGACAGCGGCATCGCGTGGAACTCGACTGTGCCCGGCGCACCGCGGCGAACCTCGGAATCACGGACCATGTCGTCCTGCCAATCGATCTGTCGGTGTTTGGCGGTAGCGCCCTCACCGACACCGGGATCCCCGTGCCCAAGGGACGAGCGATCGACGCCATGGCGACTGGTATCCCATCGACATACGTGCCGGCCCGCAACACGATCTTTCTGTCGCTCGCCCTCGCGATGGCCGAGACCCGGCAGGCCGAGGCGATCGTGCTGGGGATCAACGCCGTTGACTACAGCGGCTACCCAGACTGCCGGCCGGAGTATCTCGATGCCTTTCGAGCGGTCGCGACACTCGCTACGAAGGCGGGAGTGGAGGGCCGGCCGCTTGAGATTCTCGCCCCGCTGGTGGCGCTGACGAAGGAGGAGATCATCCGCCTCGGTCTGGCACTGGATGTGGACTACGGCTCCACCTCCAGTTGCTACGATCCCACTCCCGTCGGTCACCCCTGCGGTCAGTGCGATTCGTGCCGCCTCCGGGCGGCAGGTTTCGCCGCCGCGGGTGCGGCCGATCCCCGACTCACTTCCGGCTGACAACGTTCCGCATGCAGATCGCCGAGATCTACCAGTCACTCCAAGGAGAAGGACTCCTCGCCGGCACGCCCAGCGTGTTCGTGCGGACAAGCGGCTGCAACCTGCGCTGCCATTGGTGCGACACGCCCTTCACATCGTGGCAGCCGACCGGCGACTCCATGGATGTGGACGACATCGTCGCCGCCGTCGACTGCCTCGGTCGGCGGCATGTTGTGGTCACCGGCGGTGAGCCTCTCCTCTTCGGCGAGACGCTGAACCTGTGCCGCGAACTGCGACGGCGGGGGCACCACGTGACGATCGAAACCGCTGGCACGGTGCTCACCGCACCCCCGGGAGTCGCGCCGATCGCCGACCTCATGTCGATCAGTCCAAAGCTCGCCTCCTCCGGCCCTCCGGCCGACACGCCGGCCGGCTGGGCCGCCCGGCACGCATCGGCCCGCCGTCGTGATGACGTGCTCGAGGCGCTGATGAGCGACGGACCGTGGCAGTTGAAGTTTGTGATCGACTCTCCGGATGACCTCGACGAGGCGGACGGGTGGATCTCGAGTCTCGGCGGGCGGGTGGCCGGCGGAGCCGTCTTCATGATGCCGCAGGGGGTTACCGCCGACGACCTATCCCGCACCACCGCGTGGCTCTCCGCCGCCTGCGAAAGCCGCGGTTACCGCCTCGCTCACCGCCACCATGTCGACTGGTTCGGGCACCGGCGCGGCACATGAAAGCGGACCTACTTGGCGTGGCCGCGTGGGCCGAAGACGAGCACGGTCGCGGCACCGACGGCCACGATGAGCATGCCGGCGAGAAACCAGGGGCTCACCGCGCTCGGGGGCGTGTGGGCGAAAGCGAGCGTGGCGAGCGTGTTGATCACAGGAGCGCAGCCAAACACCACCGGCATCACGGTGAATGGCTTGCCGCCGCAGGTGAAAGCAAGAATCGTACCGAGCGCTCCGACGGCCCCGAGCGCTCCGGCAGCCATGCTCATCATGCTGCCCCGCACGGCCCAGGTGCCGGTGTCGCCCAGCGGCACGAGCAACGCCAGCGGTACAACGACGGCGATCAGAAAGTAGGCGGCTCCGATGCAGATGAGCGGCCGTAGGCGACTGCCCCCCATCGCCGCCTGCCCACGGTGGAGAACCGGCCCGTACGCGCCCCAGGAAAACATCGCCAGCGCGACCGAGAGCAGCACCTCGACGAATCGCTCCGCTCCGGCTGCGGCCGTGCCGACGGTCGCAGGCTTCGGTTCGGCGACGACGGTCACGTCCGCGACATCGGCCCCCGCCACCACCGCGACGGGTTCGGCATGTGGCTGAGGCTGCGGTTTGAAGACAAGTACCGTTACAGCGCCGGTGACCACCAGGATCAGACCGGCGAGGAAGGGCGCCTTCAGCTGGTTGAAGGCCCGGTTCATGAACGCCGTAAGCAGCGTGTTGACGACAGGCGCACCGCCGAACACCAGCGGCATCACGTAGATCGGCTTGCCACCGAATCGCAAGGCGAGGATCACGCCGAGCGCCCCGAGCGCTCCGGCGGTGCCGGCGAGGAGGCTCCAGATGACTCCCTTCGTAGTCCAGCCACCACGCTCGCCACGCCGTAGGAGCGCCAGCGGAATCAGCACGGCGATCAGGAAGTAGGCGACTCCCACGCACACGAAGGGGCGCAGGGCCGACTGCATGGCCTCGCGGCCGAAGTGGAGCACTGGGCCGTAGAGCCCCCAACAAAGCGCCGTCAAGGCGATCGCGGCCAGCATTCCGAGCATCTGCATCATCGGGTCGACTCCAGGAGTTTCAAAACAGCAGCCCCCACATCCTCCACGGAAAGCAGCCGCATGCAATCGTGATGCTCGAGCGGGCAGATCTGCCGGCCGCACGGGGAGCAGGGCAGCTCAAGCCGCATCTCCACGAGGTGGTCATGGACGGCGCGACTGAGCCGGGGATCCATCGGGCCGTGCAGCACCACGGTCGGCCGCTGGAATGCCGCAGCGATGTGCCGCGGACCGCTGTCCGTCGTGACCATCACAGCCGCCCGGCTGATGACTGCCTTCGACAGGCCGAACGGGAGTTGGGCCTCGCCCGCAAGGCTCTGCACAGCCGGGTGAGCGGCTGCCTCGACCACGGCCCGAGCCTCGTCGCGGTCCCCCGGCCCACAGTGCATCAAGACCCGCGCGTTTGGCACGCGATCAAGGAGCAGGCGGGCCAACGCGACAACCTTTTCCACACCCCACTGCTTCGCCGGCCCGAACGCCGCCCCATCGTTGAGCACGAAAAGCGGCCCCTGCGGGAGAGGGCTGGGGAACAACCGGGCGAGCACCGCGTCGCCGAGGCTCTCGTCATCGCGAGAAATAGCCAGCTCCAGCCGTAACGGCTCGGGTGGCATCCCCAGATGCTCGGCCAAGCGAACGGGATACGCTGCCGACGAGAACGGTTCGATCCGCCCATGCTTTCTGGGAGGTAGTACGGGATCGGTGAGGAGCCAGCGCCGCCAGTGCATGGCCATGCCGATTCGTCGCCGGGCCCCTCCCGCGACGGCAAGCGCCGCGCTCGACAGCGAATTGGGAACGATGATCGCCACATCGGCCTGATCGGCTCGCAGTCGCCGAACAACTGCCGAAAACCGCAGGGTCGCATCACGGCTGCGGCGGTCGTAGAGGATCGTATCGTCGAACCATTCAGACCCGGCAAGGAGGTCGACGGCCAGCGGCCGCAGCACGCCGGTGATCCGCCCGCGACCGGCGACGTGCCGCCGCAGGCCACGCAGCATTGGCGTCGCCATGACGATGTCACCCACCCAGCGGGGCATGATCACCACGATATGCATGGGCGAAACACTATCAGATGCCATGCAAAACACCCACCATCACTCAGCCGACGGACGCACGGGAATCGTGCTGTCGCGGGCGGCGATCATGCCCGCGCCCGAGGCGGCGGCCAGCGTGAGGAAGGCGGAGGCGGCCAGCCAGCCCCAGGGCACAATCGCCTGTCCGGCAACGAGCAGCGGCAGCAATGTCAGGCAGCCGAGGGCCGCCCCTACAACGAGCCCCGCGCCTACCAGCATGATCGTTTCCAGCACGATCAGGCCACGCACGCGGCCAATCGTGAACCCGATCGACCGGAGCACCGCCAGCGCACCGAGCCGCTCGAACACGCCCTGCATCTGGACGGCCGCCACGCCCAGCGTGCCCAACAGCAGGCCGAGGCTCCCGAGCATTTGAAACCCCGAGAGAAACGTATTTTGCACCGCATACAGGCTCTGCAGTCGATCGACGGACGACTGCACCGACACGCCGACATCGGCCCAGGCGGCAGCGATCGCGCGGGGCACAGCGTGTCGAGACTGAGCCGGGACCGCCGAGGCATCCACAAGCGCCAGCGCATAGCCCGACCGGCGCGGTAGAAGTCGGGTGAAGTTGTGCTCGGAGATGATCACCGCCCCTTGCAGGATGCCCGGCTCCAACAGGCCCACGATGCGCAACGGTGGCGTCTTGCCACCGTCGTCGGTCGGCAGCGTAAACCGTGCTCCGACGCCACCCAGTTTGAGCGCCCACTGTGCGGTGGCCTGATCCAGAATGGCGGGAATCGATCCATCCCGGTCGGGATCCGCTTCCAGCAGCGTCCACGGATTGCTCGCCCCCGCTTCGAGCGATTCATGGCCGACAAAGCGGAAGCCGCCTCGTCGCACAAACGCCGGCCCCACCCCGAAGACGGTCGGTTGTGTGGCGGCGTAGAGGTTCGTGCAACTGGCATCATCACCGCCGTTGGAGCGGATGCGTTCGATCGGGCACTCGGCGAGCAGGTCCCGCTCCGGATCGCTGAGGCCGAGCATGGCCGCCACCTCCGGATCAGACGGATCGATCCCGTTGGGCTCTCCGAACGAGGCGATGTGGGTCCAACCTCCGGTGGGCGACCCGCGGTCACCGGCCCGCTCGGCCGGCCGCAAGGCGAAGGCCGACACGACAACAATCAGAAACTCCGCGAGAGCCACGATCGCGATCACGGAGATGGTTCGCGATCGACGGTATGCCAGGCCACGACGGGCCAGCTGCCCCAGCGAACAAATGACGGAGTGGGCCCGCACCCGCCCCTGCCAGTGCCGTGGCGGTTCGCCACGCAACAAGGGCAACGGCTCTGCTCCCGCCGCCCGCCGCGCTGCCCACCAGACCGCCACCAGTGAGACAGCCGCCGCCGCCACCATCCCCGGCCACATCGCCGCCAGCCGCGGCACCGCTGCGCCGAATACCTGCCGTGAGCCGGTTGCCACGGCCGCGTCCCACGACTGCCCCAGCCATGCCAAGAGCGCAGCCGACCAGATCGGCGCCACGATCAGCCCGAGGATTCCACCCCCCATGACGGCAATGGCCCCCACCATGAGAAGAAGATGGGCCAGGCGACGGGCCGGCCAGCCAATCGCAACAAGCATGCCAGCCTCGCGGCGATGGGCTGACACGAGCAGATGAAAGAGCAGCCACTCCAACAGGAGGCCGGCGGCTACCACGACCAGCGACAGCCCGATGAAGAGTGCACCGAAGGGCGTCGAACCGCGGGCCGCGGCCTCCGCGCGCGCCGCCAGCGGCAGGATGCGAAATCCGAGCGATTCTGGCTGCAAGGCCGCCGCGAGTTCGAGCCGCAGCGATTCATCATTCTCGACGGCTGCGGTGGGCACGTGCCAGGCGGTCGTCTCACCGAATCGGCTGCCCGCGATCGCCCGGGCGGTGGCCAACGACACGAACGCCTTCGGTGCGGCGCCATACTCCTTCCAGTAGCGATCGTCCTGGTCTTCGGGGGGCGTGGTGCGGACGCGACGTCGATCAAAGGGGAAGGGGGGATCCCAATCGGCGATCGACTGCTCGTCGGTCACGCCCTCGACTTCTGGAACGAGGCTCCGCGCCACGGCGGCTCCCCGCATCGCGGTGATTCCGCTGATTCGAAGTCGGTGCGTCGCCTCCTCGACGCGGCCGTGGAGTGTCTCGGGCAGGAACGTCGTGATGTCCAGCATGTCGCCAATGGCGACCGGACTGCCCTGGGCCGCCAGATCCTCGGCCATCCAACGATCGATGATGATCTCGTCGGCACCAGGCAGCGGGAGCAGATGATCGTCATCATCAACGAGGGTGCCCGCGGGGTGAGTCGTGGAGTCGAGGCCAACGATGGTGGAGTAGGGAATGGAGGCCTTGCGTCCCACCGGCTGCAACGTGTTGGCGAGAAAAACCAGCGACGGTCGACCACCGCGTGGGCCGAGCACGGCGGCAGCCGCCCGATCGATCGGGCGATCGAGTACGAGACGGCGGCTCACGAGCCGCAGCGCGCCGGGCGACTCGTCCGTCGCGGCAACACGGGCAACCGCGAGCCCGTAATCAGCCAGCTGCGGCCTGAGACAGTCCGCCACCCGCAGGGCCAGTGCGTCATTGGCAGCGGCTCGGGCTGCGGTCGGCGACACACAGAGCAGGGCGTTGGCGGCCTGCTCTTCGCGCAGGATCGACTGGGCGACGGCGAGCGATGTCACGACCAGTCCGCTCGTGACCTGCGCGGGCTGGAGCGAAAAGTCGCCGAGACTGCCGCGGGGCAGCACGGCGGCCAGCCGCAGTCGACGGCTCATCGATTCCATCGATCGTCTACCCAGTGGACTGTCGGCCGGCACGTCAGACCGCACCGCCAGCCGCAGCACGAGCGGCTCCCCGCCGTTCACACCCAAGGCCTCGGCAAGTGTTGCGTTGATCGCCACCTCGTCGGCTGCCAGCGGTGGCGGCGAGGCGAAGCCGAGCGTGGCAGGATCGTCGCAGGCCAAGAGCGTGGCCCGGGCAGCGACTCGGCCTCGTGGACCAGAGGGGGGCGATTCGACGGCGATTTCCAGGATCAGGGCCGGGACCACGACCGGTTGAGCAGGGCCTGTCGCCAGGCAGGCGGCCAGTTCACGAGCGAGGTCCGCGCGAAACGGCTGATCGGCGATCACAGCCGCGTCGATCCGCCCCAGGCGGGCGTGGGCCACATGCAGCAGGCCACGATGCATCGCGTCTCCCACGCCAAGAGCGCCGGCGATCGTGGCCGTGACGATCCCGCTGGCCGCCGCCAGCGTGGCCACCTGAGGCCACCACTGGCGAGCAGACCGACCGGCCAAGCCAACGAGCGAACGAACCGCAGCCGTGCCACTCATGGACGCGTTGCCTGCAATGTCGGTGGCTGGAGCTGGCCATTGACCAGATGCTGCACAGCGCCTCCTCCGGCGACGACCCGATCGGCGATCGACGTGGCGTGTGTCACGACGACAAGCATCGAAGCGGTCTCGGCGGCCAACTCCACGAGCAGATCGGCGACAGCCGCCGCCGCGTGCGCATCCAACTGACCGGTTGGTTCATCGGCAAGGATCAGTCGCGGGGCATGGATGAGGCCGCGGGCGATTGCCACCCGCTGCCGTTCGCCACCGGAAAGGCGAGCGGGCGGATGATCGGCTCGGTCCGCCAGCCCAACGCGCTCGAGCAACCGCCGCCCACGGGCCTCGATTTCGTCCGTGACCCGACCAGTGGCGAGAGCCGGCAGCACGACATTATCGATCGCCGAACAGCCCGCCATCAGGTGATGCTCCTGAAATACGAACCCGATTCGTCGGTTCCGAAATGCCGCCCTTTCGGCAAGCGACACCGCGAACGGATCAATGCCATCGAGACGGACGCTGCCGGCCGACGGCTCTTCGAGGGTGCCGATGATCGACAGGAGCGTGCTCTTGCCGGAGCCGCTCGGCCCCATCACGACCAGTCGCTGCCCCGACTCCATGCGAAGCGACACGTCTTGAAGAACCGATAGCGGCGGCCCCGCGGGCGATGGATACGCTTTGACGAGGTGTTCGACTTCAAGCACCGCAAACTCCCCGCTGATCATCCGCGGAAGGGCTCGAGTCGGGAAATGATGTCGTGAGGGATCAACACCGCCTCGGGCTTTCGTCCCGAATGCATGAGACAACGAACGGCCACCACGCGACCCTTCGCTACGAGGCGACCAGCCTGCTCAAACTGGAAAGAATAGGTGATGCTTGTGCGACCGATCTCGGCGACCGCGACCGCGATCGCCACCTCGTCACCAAAGCGAACGGCCGACACATAGTCACAGGAGACCGAGACCCGGGGCCAACTGGCATCGACACCGTCTGGCAGACGGTCGACGACAGAAACATCCGCGGCCCGCAGGAGCTCATGCTCCGCCGACTCCATCCAGAAGAAAAACGCCGAGAAGTGAACGATCCCCGCGGCATCCGTATCCCGAAACTCGACCCGCCGCTTCGTCAGCAGCGGCCCCCCGGCGTGGCGAGACTCAGGGGCGGGAGTGGTCACGAGGGGCGCCTGGTAAGCGGAGGAGACTACTCTCCAACGTACGGTAGCAACGCCATGAAGCGGGCTCGCTTAATGGCACTGGTAACCGCATGCTGACTGGCCGCCGTGCAGCCACTCTTGCGACGGCCAATGATCTTGGCCTGCCGATTCACCAGTTTGCCCAGCAACTCGAGATCCTTGTAATCGACGTACATCGGACGCGGACGCACCCCGTCGATGTAGATCGGGTCTTTCCGCTTCACTTTTGTGCGCGGCTTGGCTTTCTTGCGAGCAAACTTGGCAAACTTGGCTGGGGGAGGGCTCATGAAGTCGATTCGGTGTGCGGGATGGGTGTGAAGACTGTCTTGATTGCTTTAAGGAACAACAGAATGAACGATTTTCACATGAATGCAAGAGCGGCCGATTGAAAAGCTCACGGGAGCCGGGGCTCAAGCCACCGGCTCCCGTGATGTTGAACAGCACGTGGCAATGTCACGAATGACTTTTGCCAAGGACGGATCCTAGTACCGATCGCCGCCGCCGCCGTAGCCACCACGGCCGCCACCGCCGCCGTAGCCACCACGACCGCCACCACCACCACCGCCACCGTAGCCACCACGACCACCGCCGCCACCGCCGCCGCCACCTGGACGCGGCGTCCGCTCGCGGGCCTCGTTGACCGTCAGCGGGCGACCATTGATCTCGTGACCGTTGAGCGCGGAGATGGCCGCCTGCAGGCCTTCGTCCGTTTCCATCTCCACGAAACCGAAACCACGGGAACGTCCGGTCTCACGATCGGAGATCACCTCGGCACTCCGCACCGCGCCGTGCGGAGAAAACATTGCCTCGAGATCAGCAGACGTGGTGGACCAAGGCAGGTTCCCCACGTAAATCTTCCGGGACATAAACAGAAACCTCAGTTCTCGGGAGCTGAACCAAACCCAATCGACTCATCGACCATCGCCGGACGCACGAACCGCAACTCCCGATCGAACCGGAGGGTGCAGACGAATAGTCAGTCGGACTATCGGAAGGCTACCACGTTCGGCAAATGCCTACAACGGCGTCAGCCGCAAGAATGTAAAGGCAAGCGACCAAGTGCCCGGGGGCCAAAGCGGCACCGAAATCACAGGTAGCCGGCCGTTTTACGGCCGGAAAACCTCATCTGGGACCGGAAAGCGGCCCGTACGGCCCAGGTCATCCAGGCGGCGAGGCTGCCCTGATTCCGGCCAGGGGGTCACGCCTTCGACCTCGGGCATGAGTTCCACCAGCTGCTCGATCAGCATGGCCACAAGCCTCGCCGTAGGGGTGGCCCGGGTTTGTTCCCGGATTGCCGCCGCGGTTTTCATCAGCTTCACCATACGTGAGCGTTCCAGCACGGGCCCCGCCAACTGCCCGTCCGCCTCGACCAGCAGTTCGGCCATAGGCACATTCAAAACCTGCTGCCAGCGAAGGAGTTGCGACACCGTCAGATCGCTGTCTGCCTGCTCTTGGCGGCGAACTTCGGCGATCGAGAGCTGCAGCCGCCGCGCAACGCTGCGCAAGGAAACCTGCTGCTGCTGCCGAACTGCTGCAACGCGGTGGAGCCACCGCCGCTGAGTCTGCTGGGAAGTGCGTCCACCGCACGGCCGAACAAACCCTTCCGGCAGATCATCGATCTCACAATCGCCGTCATGCAAGCAGTCAACCGTGGCCATGGCATCTCTCCCTGCGTCGGACAGGTATCGGGAATGAATCGAACGACCCAGGAGATGGACAGCAGCCCGCGTGCCAAAACGTGTCAAAATCTGAAATGTCCGTTTTCCCCTCGCCAGGGAGGTTTCAGTCTGCGACGCAGCGATCGCAGGAAGGTTGGCTCGCGTTGCATTTTGCAACACGTCGATTCAAAAGGCGGACGTATTACGCGTCGCCCGTGGTCACGAGCAACCGACCCAGCAAACCACGGTGGCCGTGGGCGGCCTCACCACTCACACCGGTTTCAGAAAACCGGCAAATGGGCAGCACAGGATTCGAACCTGTGACCTCCACGGTGTGAACGTGGCGCTCTAACCAACTGAGCTAGCTGCCCTTCAGCTACCGAATTTAACGCACGTCATGGCGTTCGTCACGCATCGGCGAAAATCCTGCCGCCGTACGCCAATTCTCGCGCTCCCGTGCTCAGCCCTCACCACCGGCATTCACGGGCGGATCAAACCGTGGTGTCGCCACGTGCGAGGCCTCCACACGGTCGATGGCGTCGCCGCCGGCAAGCCGCCGCTTGGCCGGACGCGGGTCACCGACGCGGCCATCAATGTGTGCCGCCACGTCGAGTTCCTGCGAGAGTGTCGACCAATGGCGGCGCAACTCGGCAATGCTCGCCCCCACCGACCGGCCAACCTCAGGAAGCCGTTTGCCATATAGCATTACGGCAACCGCCCCGATCATGCAGATTTCCACGGGACCCAAGCCAAACATGATGCAGCCTCCTGTGACCGCAGGTCTCAGCCGTTGCCCGCAGCATGATCAGCGTGGTCGGCGTTGCGAGACGACGAGGCATGGGTGTCGTCTTCGATGCCCTGCACACCCCGCTTGAATTCGACGATGCCCTGACCGAGCGACCGCATCACCTTGGGCAGTCGCGATCCAAACAGCAGAAGGACCACACCACCCACCACCAGGAGTTCCACGGTACCGAGGCCCATGAACGCCATCAGGGGAACAAACGCTTGATGCACGGGGAGGGTCTCCTGCAAATGCTGTCGGGCTTCCTCAACTCACCTCAAGTCTACATTCGCCCTCGAGAGGGTCAAACTCCTGCGCCGAGCACGCACTCGCGTTTCAGTGGTTTTTGGCCACATGCATCGCCTCGCCGTGGAGGGGGGCGTAGCGGTAGTAAACCTCGAGCGTGAGCGCCGCCATGGCCGTCGCATACACGCGACCGCCGTGCCCGCCCCACAAGGGATCGGGATCCCAACTGCCCTCGAGACTCCCGCCGTCCTTCCGCTGCAGCGTGAGGACGGTCGCTCGCAGCCGACTATTCCAGATCTCCCACTGCGGGCCACCCGTATGAAATGACGCAGCAGTCGCGTAGTACCAAGCATAGACATTTGGCTGCGCCGGGTCGGGAAGCGACCCGGCGATCACGCCCACCGCCTCACTGACGCTCGGGTGATCCGGCGCCGCCCCGAGCAGCATTCGACAGAAGAGAGCCTCGGCGGTCATCGGCATCGTCGGCCGCTCACCGGCGCGATACGCTGCCAGGCCGCCCGCTCTCCCGGAGGAGACACTCTGGAGAAACCCGCGGGCACGCTGGCGGGCCTGGTCGATGCCGCTTCCAGGTCCGGCTTCGACTCCAGCTTGAGCGGCGGCCTCGAGCAGCATGACCTGCCAGCCGAGTTGGCTCGTGTCGCCCTTGTCGCCAGCAGCGTATCGCCAGCCGCCGGTGGTGGGATGTTGCATCGCGAGCGTGTAGCCGACAGCCCGCTCGAGCGGACCTTGCAGCGCCGGATCACCCGTCATCGCCGCGCACTCGGCCAAAGCGATTCCGGCCATCCCATGGCAGTAAAGGGCAGCAAAAAACTCGGCGTCGCCAGCGAGCGATCCATCGGCTCGTTGGCGATCGACAAGAAACCGTATGCCCTGCGCCACACAGTCGGCATGCGTGCCGTCGGTATGCGTCGTGCCAGCGCCGAGAAATGCCAAAAGTGCCAGCCCTGTCACGCCATGGTCACACCCGACACCGGTCGCCTGGTTGCGGTGCAGCCCCGAGTGGCCCCGGCCGCCACCATGCCGAGCCACCTCCCAGCGACCGTCGGCCGACTGATTCATCGCCAGCCACACGAGCGCCCGCCGAACGGCCTGCTCGGTCGCCTCTGACCCCCCCCGAGCGACTGCGGCGGCTGCCCGTCTGGCCGGCCCGCGATCGGCGTAGGCGGCGGGCACCACGTGCTGAGGCTTGACGTCCGCCGGCACAGCACTCGCCTCCTCGACAACAGCCTCCAGCAGCGGGACGACATTGTCAGGGACCCCTTCCGCCGCGGGCACGTCAGCCGGCGTCTTCTCGGCCGAGCGAATCACGTCAGGGGCGGTCACATCGGCCGGCGGTGTCGCACGCGATGACCGCGCACCGGGTGCCTGGCCCTCGAATTGCTCGTCGGCATCGTCCTCCTCCGAAGGCGCGACCATGAGCATCGTCATGCGACCTTCGTCGTTCTGACCCCACGACGCCGGCATGAACCCGGCCAGCAGGCCGCAGGCGACGGCCAGCAGTAGGTGCAGCCCGACGGAGAGGAGCACACACTTGGCAAGCGTATGGGACTGCAGCCAGCGCGTCCGCACGATAAGCGCCAGACCCGCTGCGATCGCCACAGCAACAATGCCGATGACCAGCCAGATGGAGTGCATGACGCTTCCTCGCCGCAACCGCCGATTACCGCGGAGACCTGCCGCGCACCGAAATCGCCACGTGCCGCACTCCGGCCCCGCGACAGGCTTCGTAGACCTCCGTCATCCGACCGTGCGATACGTCTCGCTCACCACGAATCATCACGACGAGGTCGGGCATGGCTTCCCGACGATCAGTCAGATGTACTGCCAGGTCGTCGAGGCTGACGGATTCACTGCCGAGCCGCAGCGTGCCGGCGGCTTCCACCTCGACAACCTCCGGTTGCCGCGCCGCGACGGCCGCCGCGTGATCGGCCGTGGGAAGGTCGAGATCGAAGGCCCGCTCGTCGGCGGAAAACTTCGTGGCGCACATGAAGAAGATCGTGAGCACGAGGATCACGTCGATCATGGGCGCAAGGTTGGGCGTGGGCTCGTCGTCATCGGTGAGTCGAACCAGGGGCATGGGAGGGCTCTCCGGGGTCAGGCCGCCGCGCGGCGACGGCCCTCGCCCACGGTCTCGACTGCGATCTCGTCGATCACCTGCTGGCAGGTTTCGTCCAGCCGCAGGGCCAGCCGGTCGACGCGACTGGTGAAGAACGAGTGCAGCACCATCGCCGGGATCGCTACCAAGAGCCCCATCGCGGTCGTGATCAGCGCCTCACCGAAGCCGCCCGCCAGCATGTCGGGCCGCCCCATCGCCCCCGCCGCGGCGACATCGTTGAATGAGCGGATCAGGCCAAATACCGTGCCAAGCAGCCCCAGGAGCGGTGCGATCGTGGCCACGCCGTTGAAGATGCGACGATAGCGTCGTAGGTGCATGATCTCACGCTCGCAGGCATCGATCGCCGCCTGCTCAATTTCGACCGCCGGCCGGCCCCAGCGTCTGACCACCGCAGCGAACACGCGGGCCACCGGGCTCCCGCTTGAATCGCAGGCGGCGATCGCCTGCTGCCGTGAGAATTCCCCGTCCTGTAACTGCTCGATGAAGCGGTCCACGAACATGCGCGGCACCACACGGCCGGTCCGCAGGCTGACGGCTCGCTCGATACCAAACACGGCAAGCGCCAAGGAGCATCCGATCAGCGGTATCATCAGGATGCCGCCACCGACGACCGTGGAGAGCAAGCTCTCGGAGGCGATGCCGGGCGGGTTGACCGGCAGACCAGCGGGTGGACCGGGAGGCACCGATACCGCTGCCGGGTTGGCGGCCAGCCTGATCTCCTCAGAGGATTCCGTTGCAGGGGTGGTCGCTTCTGCGCCAGCCCACACGCGGGTTCGCTGGGCCTGGGCTGGAGCCGCTGTGCAGAGGATCACTCCAACCGCGAGCGCGGCGGCAAACCGCTTCTGATCAACCGCCATCCATTGCGGCATCGATCGTGAGTATCTGGCTCGAGAAGAAACCGTCGGCGACGCGGTCCCAGTCCTTCGGGCACCGCTGCAGGCCACCGACGCTCTATTCCTCTCATCACGAAGGATCGTTCCGCTCGGCCGGCTTCAACGAGTTTTCCCGCCACGGCACCCGCCACCACTACAACCGTCATGCCACGCTGCGATAGCCCCCGGGCGATCACACACGCAGCCGCAGGGCGCAAGCCCGCGGGATGACGCACCAGCCAGCGCCACCGCAGCCCCCGGGCTCGCGCCCGGGGCTTCCTGGTGGGACAAGGCCCGCCGGGAGGGCCCCGCAGGCGTGAAGCTAAAACTGCGCGTCGCAGCCGGTGTCGACGTCACCCACCATGTGCAGATGGTCGTGATCGATGTAGACGACTTCCTGGCAGTCTTCGTCCACGGTGGTGTAAGGCACGGGCCAGCCGATTCGCTTCACTTCCTGGTAGTAGACCGTGCACTTGTAGTGGGCATGGTGCAACTGGGCCGGACCGACAAGAGGATAGTGACGTGGCGGGTCGACATAGTCGGAGATCTTGCACTTCGTAATCCGCACGTGATTCCGCTGGATCTCGTAGAGGAACGGCCAGTTGCCCTGCACGGGCCGGGCCTTCTCGAGGGCCCGCATCACCTCATCATCACTCGGTTCATCGAGCGCCTCGCAGGGACCTCCCGGCGGGATCGGGCCCAGCACGGGCGCTCGCTCGTACCGCTCGTAGTTCCAGAAGTGATCCTCACGGCTCTTCTGCATACCGACCGGCACCGGGATCGGGATGGCCAACGGGCCGAGGTTCGGGCCCTGGGCGGTAAGCCAGAAGCACCCGGTTTGCGACATGGCGGTCGCGGCCGTGAACAGGGCCAGTAGTGTGAATCGTGTGCCAACCGTCATGGCGAACTCCTCGACGACGCTCGTGGGTGGCGGTCATGCAAGCCGACCGTGACGGTTGTATCGGCTCTGCGGGCTACCGGACTTGCAGATTTTTCCGGCTGCGAAAACTGGAATGCCGGGGCAGGGGAATAAGGAGCCGATCGGCAGGCAACAAAAAACCCACTCCCTCGCGACGACGAGGGAGTGGGCATGATCGGTCCTTTGGGGCTCCACGGTTGCTTCCCGTGGTGCGGGCTTACCGGTGGTGGCTGTGGACGTGCCGTTCGTCGAAGTCGAGGAACCACCAGCCGTCATCCCACTCGAGCGACACGCGACGCCAGCCCAGCGGCACCTGCGGATAGGGATAGAACGGGCCGATGTACGGCCATGCCGTCGGGGAATACTGCGTGGGATACTGAAGGGCTGCGTAGTTGGGGCTGGCTGCATAGCTCGGCCAGGCGTAGTTGGGCATGTTTGGCCCACCGCCGCGAACGGGAACGGCTGGCATCCCCACGCCTGAGCCGCCCATCGGCATCGGCTGTCCCATGCCCGGCCCACCCCCCATCGGCATACCGCCTTGGGGCATACCCATGCCGCCCTCACTCATCTGCATCGAGCCGGGCACCATCTGGCCATCGACGCCGTAATCTCCGTACTCGTTTGGGCCGGGCAGAACCATCGGCTCGCCGTACCCGGCGGGTCGCACTCCTCCACGGCCCGGCCTGGCGGCCGTTCGCATCGGCACGGGCCGCCCTGCCGGAATGCCGGCTGAGCGAGGCATCGGCTGGCGGCCACCGGCCGCCATTGGGCGTCGCTGGGTCGGATACTGCGCCCGACCGACCGCTTCCTGCTGCGCCTGAGTGAGTTGGATGAATTCTCCCGAATCGCCATCGGGGATGTCTCCAGCCGCCAGTTGGACACCGCCTCCTTGCATGGTGCCGGCAGCCTGCTGCACCGCCCCATCCTGCCGTTCGGCCGCATCGCTCTTGGGCGACAAGCCGATCAGCGATCGCATCGATTCTGGGAGTGAAAACGCCGTCGAAGAATCCTGCTTGGCAGTCGCCGGTTCGGCAACGGAGAGGCGATTCACGACTCGCTCAACCCCGGGCGTGCGTTCGGCAACCGCAACGGCGGCTTGCAGCTGTTCGATGCTCGTGAGCGTTCCCGTGAGCCACACGGTGCCATCCTTCGCCTTCACGCTCACCCTGTAGCCCTTCAGTGAGCCAGAGTTGCGGAGGCCGGCTGCCACCGCGGTGGCAAGCTCGTCCTGTGCAGGAGCCGAGTTGCCCGCTGGCCCCCGGGGCTGCGGCGGAAGCCCGGAACGATCCATGGACGCCGATGCAGGGCGCGTCATCGCCTGTTGCGGGAACAACTGCTGCAAAGCGTCGGGCGTGGCCCCAGGAGTGGCGGCTGGCCGCGAAACCGAGAGCTGGTCGACCACTCGCTCAACGCCCGGCGTCTGCCTGGCGATCGCGACCACCGCCTGTTGTTGAGCCGCCGAGGCAGTACCCGAGAGCCAGACGGTCGGACCGAGGGCCTTTACCGCAATCGGATTGCCCTGCAGTGCGGGCGAGGACTGAATCTGCGCGGTGACGCGTGCCGCAAGGTCGTCGGCAACGCTGGTCGCCATGAACAACAGCGGCGCACTGCACGCCAGCACCAGCCGAAAGGGGCGGATCGAAGTCAACATGCCTGGCTCCTTGAAAACGGGCGGGGGCGAACCAGAGAGTCGCGCTCCCTCGCCACACATCAGTTCGGCATCGAGGGCGGCTGAAGGGGAGTTTTTTTCCGATTCTCCCGAAGACACCGAAAAGACAGCCAAGCCCGGCAATCCGGGAAGGGCAGGGTGTCATTGCCGCTCGATGGAGGGCCGTACATCGACAATCGCGATCATCGTCATCACGGTGAAGGTGACCGCGCACATCGCGCCGGAGTCGGGGCCGTACTGCAGGCAAAACCCGCAGAGGCCTCCCACGGCACTCAACGCAACAAGGCAAAGCCAATGCCCCAGCGTTTCGCGGGGCGTGCCCTCGGCCAACCGCGATGCAATCGCGGCGACGACTCCCAGCACCTGCACGATTCCCACTCCACACAGGACAGGGCTGAGATTTCCTATCGAAAACGGCACGATCGCTCCTCGACTGACCTCGTTCTCCGCTCCGTCTTCGCGGACAGTAGCGGCGGTCGATCGGACCGACAAACCCATTCGAGACGGAAATCAGCGAAGGGATGTCGGCCTATTTTCCCCCGACCAACGAGTCCAGCTTCTTTTCCAGGTCGGTGATGACCAGATTGCGATCGACCACCTTGCCATCGGCGTCGACCAGCAGCATGGTCGGGAGGGTGAGCACACCGAGCTCCTCGGCCAGCCGCCCATCCAGCCCGCCCGACTCATGCAGTTGGGGCCAAGGCATCGGCTTTGTGGCGAGGTAGGCGGACAACTGTTGCTGGTCGGAGTCGAGCGAGATGCCCACAACGCGGAACTTCTGTGGGCCGTACTTGGAGTACAGCTCCCTGATCTTCGCGATGTCGACCTTGCAGGGCTCACACCACGTGGCCCAGTAGTGGACAAGCACCGGCGCTCCCTTCAGCCCCTCGACAGCCACGGTCTTGCCGTCAACCGCCGTGCCCGTGAGCGTCAATGGCTTGCCTTCAAGTTGCAGACGCCGCGCCGCGCCGCGGGCCTTGCGGGCCGACGCCGAGTCCGGGAAGCCCGCGACGATGGCTTCGTACCGCTCGAGCGCTTTCTCCTCACGGCCGGAAAACTCGTCGGCAATACCCATCTGGAGCATAGCCTCGGCGGCATCCGGAGCCGTCGGATGCTTCTCAACGAACTGTTCGAGTTCCTTGAGCCATCCAGACTGCGCTGACTCGATGTCGGCCCCCGGCTGCTGCATGGCGGCTGCATAGCGGGCCGAGGCCAGCCGAAACATCACGAACGCCGACAACGCATCATCATCGGCTGCGGCCGTGGCAAGCTTTTCGAGCATCGCAATGCCGCTGGGCAGACTGCCATCCTGCACGCCGGCGGCGAGCGTCTCGGCATATTGACGCACCCAGAAAGGCTGATCGCCCGGAGCCGCAGCCGCCACCACCTTGCCCAGCAGATCTGCCTGTTCCTCGGCCAAGGCCTGCCGAGCAGCCGGGGCCGCCGAAGAAAGCTTGGTCTCGACGGCACGCAGCTGGGCCAAGAGCGGCTTCAGCCTCGGATCATCCTGGGGGCCTGTGGCCAGAGGAGGGCCGTCGAACCGTGGCGAAAAGAAAGCCAGCGGCTCGGCGATGTCACCATTGGCACCGGGGAGTTGCGGCAGATCGATCGGCCTCCAGGCATCCCCACAGCGGACAAGCGACCCGATGTAAACCTGACCGCTCGTGGAACCGGTATCGATCAAGGCGACGACGTTGTCGTAGGCGGAGATGTCCTTCGAAGCCCCCGTCGCGCCGGCCGGAATCACACCGGGACGGGTGGAGAGCATGTTGTTCCACGTTGTTTGGGGGCCAATCTGCTGCTGATCACGGGCCAAAGCAGCAAACGCGGTGGCCGCTGCCGCCACCCGCTGCGTGACGTCCTTCAGCAACTGTCCTTCGAAGCCGGCCGCTTCGACCTCGGCCGCAGTCGGCAACAGCCGCCGAAAACGCGCCGCGTCCCGGCCACGAAGGGCGGCGACGATTTCCGCGGTCGTCTCTTCGGCGGAGATCGCCTTCCAGGAATCGATCGTGCCGTTCTCGTCGCTGTCGACTCCCCAGCGGCTGCCCGCAGCATTGAGCCACCGCGCCTGGTCGGCCTTGGTATTGAAGTTGGCGTCAATGTCTCGATAGACCTCTTGGCCATCTCGATAATAGCTCCAACGATCAACGACACGATCGCCGTTGGTATCGGCGAAGCTGCGGAGAATCTGACCACGGGCGTCGCGGACCACCCAGGCTGTCACGCCCCCTTCTTTTTCCATCTTGATCGTCGCCCCGCTTGCCTGGTCGCCGGTCGGCTGGTCGTGTTCAACCTCCTGCTGAAATGGTTTCAGTCCGAGTGCATACTCGACCGTTGGCTGCGCCGCCGGCACGGACGGGCACACCAGCACCAGCAGGGCCACGCTGCAGAGCGGGTGAAAGCGATGCCGAAAATGAGGCGACCAGCAGGCGGGCATGACAGACTCCTCGAGGACTCGGAATTCCCGATCAACCTATCCAGATCCCGGTGATGCGCCAGCGCCACTTTCCGCCCCGGGCGTCCCACGGGAGCCCCGGCACCCCTTTGAATTCCGGGCCGGCACCCCTAAACTTGCGGCTTCGACTCAGTCGTCCGCGCGCGTAGCTCAGTTGGTTAGAGCGCTACCCTGATAAGGTAGAGGTCCCAAGTTCGAATCTTGGCGCGCGCAGTCCACTCGATCGGGGACGTAGCTCAATTGGGAGAGCACCGCCTTTGCAAGGCGGGGGTTGTGGGTTCGATCCCCATCGTCTCCATTGTCCATCCCACCTCCTTCGCCAAGGGCATGATGCCCGAGGTCCCTCCATGACCACCGCCCCCGCCGACACGATGCCACCTGGTGCGGCCGTTCGCCGCGCCGACATCCGCAACATCGCCATCATCGCCCACGTCGACCACGGTAAGACCACGCTTGTCGACTGCCTGCTGCGACAAAGCGGGCAGTTTCGGGCGAGCCAACTGTCAGGCGAACGAATCCTCGACTCCAACGACTTGGAACGGGAACGTGGCATCACGATTCTGGCCAAAAACATCGCCGTGCTGTGGAAGGGCGTGAAGATCAACATCATCGACACACCTGGCCACGCCGACTTCGGTGGCGAAGTGGAAAGGGTGTTGCGGATGGCTGACGGAGCCGTGGTGCTTGTCGACGCGGCCGAAGGACCGATGCCGCAGACGCGGTTCGTGCTCTCCAAAGCGCTTGAGGCGCGGCTGCGGCCGGTGGTGGTCGTCAACAAGATCGACCGCCCCGACGGCCGCCCGCTGGAGGTCCTCGACGAAATCCTCGGCCTGTTCCTGGAACTTGGAGCAGATGACGACCTTGCCGACTTTCCGTATGTCTTCGCATCGAGCCGGGGAGGCTTCGCGTCGCACGACCCGGCCGTCCGCGAGGGGACGATGGAGCCACTGCTCGATCTGGTGCTCGACAAGATTCCCGGCCCTGCCGTCGATCCGACAGCTCCGCTGAGGATGCTCGTCACCACGCTCGACTGGTCCGACTACGTCGGCCGGATCGCGATCGGCCGCATCGAGTCGGGCACGCTTACGAAGGGGCAGGGGATCGTGCGATCCACGGCCGCCGGCCCGCTCGTGCCGGCAAAGATTACGGGCTTGCAAGTGTTCGACAAACTGGGCCGCGTCGATGCGGACGAGGCCACCGCCGGTGACATTGCCGCCGTCAGTGGACTGGAAGACGTGGAAATTGGCGACACGCTCTGCGACCCCACCGACGCCCGGCCACTCCCGCGACTCGCCGTGGACGAGCCGACCCTCAGCATGGTGTTCGGCATCAATTCATCGCCCCTGGCCGGTCGGTCCGGCAAGTTCCTCACCACCCGGCACCTGCGGGACCGGCTCGTCAAGGAGTTGGAAAAGAACGTCGCTCTTCGTGTGGAGCCGATCGAGGGCACCGACAACTTCGCCGTTTCGGGCCGCGGGCTGCTCCACCTTTCGGTACTGATCGAGACGATGCGGCGGGAGGGCTTTGAGATTTCCGTCGGCAAGCCGCGGGTCATCCTGCGGAAGGAAGCCGGCCAGACACTCGAGCCGTTCGAGACGCTCGTGGTCGAAGTGCCTCACGACAAACTCGGCCCCGTGATGGAACTCACCGGTTCCCGCCGCGGTCAGCTCGTGCACATGGGCAACCGGGGCGACTTCGCCCACGCAGCCTTTTCAATTCCGGCCCGTGGCTTGATCGGCCTGCGAACTCGCGTGCTCAATGCCACGCAGGGCACCGCCATCATGCACCACCGTTTCGAAGCCTGGCGGGAGATGGAAGGGGAGGTGACCGGGCGGGCCAACGGCGTGCTGGTGTCGATGGTACCGGGCAAGGCGGTGGCCTTCGGGCTCGACGGCCTTCAGGAACGGGCTGACCTGTTCATCGGCCCCGGCGATGAAGTCTACGAGGGGATGATCGTCGGCGAGAATGCCCGGGCCGAGGACATGATCGTGAACCCCACGAAAGAAAAGAAACTCACAAACATGCGGGCTTCCGGCAGCGACCGCAACATCCTCTTGAAGCCTCCGCGGCAGATGTCGCTGGAGGAGGCCCTCGAGTACATCGAGGAGGATGAACTGGTGGAGGTGACTCCCGCCGTGATTCGCCTGCGAAAGGCGCTGCTTTCCGAGCACGATCGCAAGCGGCAAAGCCGGCAGAAAGAGGCCGGAGGATAAGGATGTAGACGAGACCAGCCCGAAAATCTATACTCGGGTCCTTGCCGGAGCAGGCTTGCCCTGCTGGTTCCGATTTCGGTTTTTTGGATTCGTCTGGAGTCGCATGGTCAAACTCACGGTTCGCGAACGCGAAAGCATTCAGGAGGCGGTTCGCCGCTTCCGCAAATTGGTTGAACGCAGTGGCATCAAGAAAGAGATGCGGAAGCGGGAATTCTTCGAGAAGCCGAGCGAGACCAATCGGCGTGCCCGCCTTCGTGCTGAGCGCCGCACCAAGCGCAACCGCCTGCTCGGCGTCTAGCCCTGCCAGTCCAACGCCACATCGAGCCATGGGGCATGGTGTGTTGGCCAGCCGGTGCTGATCCGGTCTACGCCGGTCCGGGCAATCGCGGCAACCGTGTCGGGCCGAACACCGCCCGAGGCTTCAAGAATCGTGGCTGCCCCCGCCCGATCGCGGGTCGCCACTGCCTCCGCAAGGAGCTCGGGCGGCATGTTGTCGAGCAGAATCACGTCGGGGCCCGCGGCCAGCACGGCCTCCAGCTGCTCAAGATCGTCGAGTTCGACCTCCACCACCATTGCTGCTGCGCGGGATGGAGGAAACGCCTTCGCAATGAAGGCCCGCACCCGCCGCACCGCCGCGCCGGGGTCGATCTCATCCTCTGCCAGGGCAGCGAGATGGTTGTCTTTGATGAGGATCGCGTCGTAGAGGCCGAGGCGGTGATTCCAGCCTCCGCCCAGCTGCACGGCATACTTGTCGAGGAGCCGCCAGCCTGGCACGGTCTTGCGGGTGTCGTAGATGTGGCAGGACGTGCCCCGTACGGCATCGACCAGTTGTCGGGTAGCCGAGGCCACGCCCGACATCCGGCCAAGCAGATTGAGAATCACACGCTCGGCCGCAAGGACACTTCGCGTCGGTCCCGCCAGCCGGGCGACGACGGTGCCGGGTGTGACGCGGCTGCCATCGGACATCACCGGCTGCCACGCGAGCCCGGTGTCAGCAACGCGGGCGACGACCGCGGCTGCCTCGAGGCCGGCAATCACGCCCTCGTCACGTACGACGATATCGAGTTCGCTAAAATCGCCCGCCGGGATCAGCCCCACGCTCGTCCAATCGCATTCATGGCCGAGGTCTTCAACGAACCAGTCGGCGGCTGCCTTGGCCACGTGGTCGGCGAGGACGGTGCTCCACGACACCTGGTGAAACGAGCGGCTTTCGACGGGGCGTGAGTCTGTCATGGACGGCATCGTATGCCGCCTGGCCGGTCGACTACCATAGGGTCATGGACTCCGATGCTTCCCCCTCCGGTCCGCTGCCCCGCTCCATGCAACCGTTCGTCGCCTCGGCGGTCGCCGTGGGTCTGGTCGGCATCGCCGTCTGGCTGGCCTTTATGGGGCGTCGAGGTCTGGTCGACCACGACGCCCCGCCAGCCGTCACCGTGCGATTCACGGTCGACATCAACAAGGCTGACGCCGCCGAGATTTCCCAACTCCCAGGACTCGGGCCCACGATCGCGGCGCGGATCGTCTCCCACCGCGACACCCACGGTCCCTTCACCAGCCCCGAGGACCTCCTTGCCGTGCCGGGCATCGGCGAAGCGACTCTCGCCGCCATGCGACCCCACCTGCGTCCTCTGAGCAAGCCATGACGCCCGATCCCAACGTCTTCGAACTGGTCGCGCCCTACGCCCCGGCTGGCGATCAGCCGGCGGCGATCGACGCCCTCGTCCAGGGCATCGAGGAAGGGAAGAGCTCGCAGGTGCTGATGGGCGTAACCGGCTCAGGCAAGACCTTCACGATGGCCAACGTGATCGCCCGCGTGGGCCGCCCCACGCTCGTTCTCTCTCACAACAAGACGCTCGCCGCGCAGCTGTACGCCGAGTTTCGTGATTTTTTTCCACACAACGCCGTTCACTACTTCGTCAGCTACTACGACTACTACCAGCCCGAGGCCTACATCCCGCAGCGGGACATCTACATCGAAAAGGATGCGGCCATCAACAAGGAGATCGATCGCCTGCGGCTGGCCGCCACCAGCGCGCTGGTGAGCCGCCGTGACGTGATCGTCGTTGCGAGTGTGTCGTGCATCTACGGTCTCGGTTCGCCGAACGACTATCGGGCGATGGTGATCCGGCTGGCCAGTGGCATGCACCGGACCCGCGACGAATTGCTCGAGCAGCTCGTGTCGATCCACTATGAACGAGGCGACATGGCGCTGGAGCGGGGAAAGTTTCGTGTTCGTGGCGACTCCGTTGAGATCTGGCCGCCATACGACGAACTGGCCTGCCGCGTCGAGTTCTGGGGCGACACGATCGAGTCAATCGCCATCACCCATCCCACCAGCGGCGAGGTCGCGGGCCGCAAGGACGAGATGTATTTCTACCCGGCCCGTCATTTTGTGATGCCCGAGGACCGGATCAAGGCGGCCATCGGCGAGATCCGCCGCGAACTCGACGAGCGGCTCGCGGAACTCAAGAGCCAGGGCAAACTGCTGGAAGCCCAACGGCTCAATGCCCGCACACGCTTTGACATCGAGATGCTCTTGGAGGCCGGCTTCTGCCCCGGCATCGAAAACTACTCACGACCATTGTCAGGCCGCCCGCCGGGGAGCACCCCTGACACGCTCTTCAATTACTTCCCGGAGGAGTTCCTCTTCTTCGTCGACGAGTCGCACGTGACAGTACCCCAGGTTCGCGGGATGTATGCCGGCGACAAGAGCCGGAAGACGACGCTCGTCGAGCATGGCTTCCGGCTGCCCTGCGCTCTCGACAATCGACCACTGAAGTTCGAGGAGTGGGAGAAAAAACTGCACCAAACCGTCTACGTATCGGCAACACCCGGCATCTGGGAATTGGATCGCACCCGGGGCGAAGTCGTCGAGCAGGTGATCCGCCCCACCGGCCTGCTCGATCCGGTGATCGAGATCGTGCCGGCCCGGCAGCAGGTCGTGCATCTCTCCGGCGAGATCGACAAGACGGTCGCGGCGGGACAACGGGTGCTCGTCACCACGCTCACCAAGAAGATGGCCGAGGATCTCTCGGCCTACTTCCAGGAAAGGAATGTCCGCTGCAAGTGGCTCCACAGCGAGCTCGATGCCTTCGAGCGGGTGGAACTCCTCCACGATCTGCGCGCGGGAACGTTCGATGTTCTCGTGGGTGTGAACCTCCTGCGCGAGGGACTCGATCTGCCGGAGGTTTCGCTCGTGGCGGTGCTCGACGCCGACAAGGAGGGGTTTCTGCGGAGTGAGACGTCACTGATGCAGACGATCGGTCGCTCCGCCCGCAACGTCGATGCGCGTGTGATCCTGTATGCCGACTCGATCACCGAGTCGATGCAGCAGGCGATCGACGAGACCCGCCGCCGCCGCAGCCTGCAGGAGGCATATAACGTCGAGCACGGCATCACTCCGGAAACGGTCCGCAAGGAAATCCGGGCCGGCATCGAAGCCGAGGCGACGTCGCGAGCCCGCGCCTTCGAGGCGGTCGGCACGAGCGACGAGTCGGGCCGTCGGCAGGCGGAGCTGCTCGAGCAGCTCGAGGCCGACATGATGCAGGCTGCCGCCGAACTCGACTTCGAGCGGGCAGCCCGTCTGCGTGACCAGATCGCATCCCTGCGGGACGGCAAACGCCCCGCCGCCGGCCGTGGCCGCGGCCGCGGCAACCGCGGCGGCGCCAGCCGCATCCCGCGGCCAAAACGGTAAGAATCTCTCGTTTTCCAAATAGAGCCCCCGTTCTGCTCGACACGCGCAGTCAGGTAACCGTGAGGGGCTGCCCGTGCCGCTGGCTTCACGCAGGCTTCGCCCTCGTGGCCTCAGCCTGCTTGGCGAACATCCGTTCGCTCTCGAACGCCCGGCGACGGGGCATCGGCAGCCCCGAACCCGCGTCCACAGGCCGCCACCCATGCGCCAGCGAGATGTTGCTTTTTAAGCAGAGCCACAACCGTAGACTATCGCCATGGTTTCCGATCCCCCGCACCAGACCGCCCCCCCAGCACCGCTCCCCGACGCGGCCGCCCTGTGGGAAGCCGCCTGCCGGGCGGTCACGGGCTTCATGCTGGTGATCGATCGCGACGGCACCATCCTCTTTGCCAACCGGGCCGAAGGCGGTCGCTCAGCTGACGAGGTCGTGGGCCGCGGTCCCGGAGACTTTGCCTCCCCCGATGTCGAGGCCGCGATCCGAGAGAGCCTGGAGCTGGTGTTTTCAACAGGGTCGATGCAGGCACAGGAATTCCCCGTCCGCCTCCTGTCTGGCGAAGAGGCCCGCTTCTCGGTGCGGGGCGTGCCAATCCTGGTGGGCGGCACAGTCGAGGCCGCCCTCATCTATTCCGAGGACATGCTGGCCCTCAAAAAGTCACAGGACGCCCTCCATCGAGAGCGGCAGGTGCTTCGGCAGATGCTCGAGATCCAGGAGCGGGAGCGGCAGCTTGTCGCCTACGAGATTCACGATGGACTCGCCCAGTTCCTGGCCGGCGCGATGATGCATCTGCAGGCGCTCGAGCATGCCGCCGGGCCGGCCGGCCCGAGCCGCGAACTCCACGAGAGCCTGCGGTTGCTCCGCGAAGCCGTCGACGAGTCGCGGCGGCTGATCAGCGGGCTCCGCCCGCCGACGCTCGATGAACTGGGCATCATCGAGGCCGTCGAGTCGCTCGTCGCCGACGCTCGCATCGACGTGCCCCACGTGATGTTCACCCATTCATTACCGGCCGGTCGCCTGACACCCCAACTCGAAACGACGATCTTCCGCATCGTGCAAGAGTCGCTTTCCAATGCCCGTCGGCATGCGGCGGCAAACCGGGTCGACGTGTGTATCGAGGCGACCGGAGCGGAACCGCAGCAACGCATAAGAGTGTCCATCCGGGACGATGGTGTCGGCTTCGATCCCAGCAGAGTGCCGGAGAATCGCTTCGGGCTGGAGGGCATTCGCCAGCGAGCCCGGCTCCTCGGCAGCGAAGCGGTGATCCGTTCATCGCCAGAGCAGGGGGCGGCCGTCGAGGTCGATCTGCCACTCCACGTGGCAGCCGACTGACCTCGTGGTCACTGCTGGGCGAGATCGAGCGGCCGGGAATCTTCAGACTCGTAAACCGGTGGCGACCGGAGCACGGCATGGAGCGGGGTGTCGAGTGGCGCGAGTTGGTCATGCCATGACAGCGATGGCAGTCTGTCGAGCGTGCGGGTGGCCACTCGCACCTCGATCCGCTCGTCACCGCCGCCCCGGTAGGTGCCCTTGTTGGGCGGGACATCGGAAAAATCCCGCCCCACAGCCGTCTTCACGTAGTGGCTGTTGACCGGGCAGCCGTTCGTGGGATCAAAGCCGAGCCAGCCGGCATCGGGAAGCCAGACCTCGCACCAGGCGTGGCTCTGCGATTCCTGGGCGGGCCGATGCACGTAGCCGCTCACGTACCGGGCCGGCACGCCGTGGGAGCGGAGGATAGCGATCATCAAGTGCGTGAAGTCCTGACAGACTCCCTTGCCATGGGTGAGGAGATGATCGATCGGCGAAGTGGCATCGGTGACGTGCCGGGCATACTCAAACCGGCCGCGGACGTATTCCGCCACCTGGCAGACCCACATGCCCACCCGCATTCGCGGCGAGGGCTTCAGCGCTTCCAGGTGCGGGGCCAGCAACGGGGTATCCCGCACCGGCCCACGAAGGGGAAGGGCGTCGAGCGTGTCGAGAGGAAGCCGCTCCTCCTCCAGCGGGAACATGACCTGGCTGGCCATCGGGCTGACTGCCACGTCATCCGTCTGCACGATGCTCGCGGCGAGCACCCGGACAGCGGCATGGGGCTTGAGCAGATTGAAGTGATGCACCCGGTTGCCAAACCCGTCGACATAGGTGCTCACCGTCGTCGGCTGGCCGATCGTGACCCGGAAAGAATGGCACCGTTGGACCGCATCGCTGACCGGCTCCATCCGCAGTTCGCACTGCCATTCCGTCACCGGCTCGGTGTATTCCATCAGCGTCTCGTGCTGGATCTCGAGAATCATCGCAGAGAGTCTCCGCCGGTTTCAGTGAAGTGCGTACTGCTGCTGCAGCAGATGCCCGATTCGCCCGCAGCGGACGAGGGCGTTTCCAAGCAGCCCATGGAGCCGCTCTCCATCGAGTTCCTCACCATCGAGATAGGTGAGTTCGCTCACGAGGCTACCGAGTGTCCGCATCGCGTCGCCGTCGCAACGGCCCGGGAGCCGGCCGCTGATCTCGGTGAGTGAATCGAGCACCCGCTCCAGGCAAAACCGCACCGAATTGGGAAAGTCGGGGTTGGCCAGCAGAAACTCGACCACCCGCTCCGGCTCGACGCGGCTGATGTAGAGCCGTTGATAGGCCTCGTAGGCTCGGCACTGCCGGAGCACCGCCCCCCACTGCAGATTGCGGACCGGCAGATCGACCGCGTCGCCCCGCTCCAGAAGTCCGAACTTGGAATCGAGTAGCCGCAGCACCTTGTCGGCCCGTTCGAGGTAGGTGCCGAGTTGGATGAAGTGCCAGCCCTCGTCATGACTCATCGTGGCATCGCAGACCCCGTGACAGAGGAGCACGCCCACCTGCGCCTCGTCGCAGAAGTCGTGCGGTGACTCAGCCACTGCCGCCTGAAACGTCCCGTCGGAGAGCCGCCAGTGAAGCTTGTTGAGCTCCCGCCACATCGGCGGGCTGATCGAGCCGCGGATGCTGCGGGCATTGTTGCGGGCCCGGTTCACGCACGACATGACGCTGCCCGGATTGCCGAGATCGACGAGCAGCCACCGCTGAACGGCGGCCACCGGGTGCTCGCTGTCGCCCGGCTGCGGCGGCGCCTGCCGAAGCATCGAGAGCAGCGCGTTCCATTCGAGCTCCACCGGATTGGAAAGCACACCGTGCAGGTCGAGATCGAGGCTGAACGTGACGTCGACGGCACGGGCCAGGCAGGCCGAACGCTCCAGGTAGCGGCCCGTCCAAAACAGTGCGTCGGCGACTCGGCTCAGCATGCGTTCCTCACGTCCGGCCGGTCTGGGCGAGGATCCAGGTGTCTTTGCTGCCCCCCCCCTGGGAACTGTTCACCACGAGGCTTCCCTTGGGCAGGGCGACGCGGGTCAGCCCGCCCGGCGTGACGACGACCCGTTCGCCACACAGCACGAATGGGCGCAGGTCGAGATGACGCCCCTCAAGCCGCCCGTCGACGAAGGTCGGGTGCGTCGACAGCTGGATCGTGGGCTGGGCGATGAAATCCCGTGGATTGGCCCGGATTGCCCGCCGGAATTCCTCCCGCTGCTCGGCCGTCGAGGCGGGGCCCACGAGCATGCCGTAGCCGCCCGATTCATTCACCCGCTTCACCACCAGTGAGTCGAGGTTTGCCAGTACGTGCTGCATGTGCTCAGGCACCTCGGGCCGGAACGTCTCGACGTTGTTGAGGATCGGATCCTGCTTGAGGTAGTAGCGGATCATGTCCGGCACGAACGGATAGATCCCCTTGTCGTCGGCGATGCCGGTGCCGATGCTGTTGGCCAGCGCCACGTTGCCCGCCCGATAGGCGTTTACCAGTCCTGGCACGCCAAGCACGCTATCCGGACGGAACGTGAGCGGATCGAGAAAGTCGTCGTCGATCCGGCGGTAGATCACGTCGACCCGCTGCAGCCCCCGCGTCGTCCGCATGAAGACACGATTGGCATCGACGAGCAGATCACGCCCCTCGACGAGCTCGATTCCCATCCGCTGGGCAAGGAAGCTGTGCTCGAAGTAGGCGGAGTTGTACATGCCAGGACTGAGCAGCACGGCGGTCGGCGTTGCAGCCGACTCCGGGGCGATGTACTGAAGCACATCGAGCAGGGCGGCCGGGTAATCATCATTGGGCAACACGTCGTAGTCGTTGAAGAGCGACGGAAAAACCCGCTTGAGGACCTGCCGATTTTGGAGCATGTAGCTCACGCCGGAGGGGGTGCGGCCGTTGTCCTCGAGCACGAGATACTCGCCGTCAACCGCACGGATCAGGTCGGTACCACAGATGTGAATGTAGATCTTCCGCGGCACGTCAACGCCGACGAACTCGCGCCGGAACGAACTTCCCTGGAGCACCAGTCGGGGTGGAACGACGCGATCGCGAAGGATCTGCTGCTCGTGGTAGACGTCCCACAGGAACATGTTGAGGGCGGTGATCCGCTGCACGAGCCCGGCCTCGATGTGCTGCCACTCGTCGGCGGGGATGATCCGCGGCACCGGATCCATCGGCCAGACCCGCTCAATGCCCTCGTCGGCGCGATACACGGTAAAGCCGACACCGTCTTGCCGCATCGAAAGGTCAGTCATCGCTTTGCGGCGGCGGAATTCCTCGGGCGGCGTTCGATCAAGCAGCTGGGCCAGCTGCTGATAGTGGGGACGAGGACGCTCGTCGCGGTCAAACATTTCGTCGTACGCGGCCCCCAGCTCATAGCCGGCAAGGAGGCTGGTGGCCGGAGCAGATTCACCAGAAAGTGGTTCGGCCGCTCCGGCCGAGCCCGTTCCCGCCGCTCGTCGCTGGGTTATGCCGGGGGTAGTCATCGCCGATCGGACCTGCTCGTGAAACGGGCTGCCCATGCCTCAACCCTGCGCAGTTGCCGACGTACCCCGATCGTACCGCATCTGTTTTCCTTGACGCACCGCACGGGTTCGCTACCTTTCGGTCTGTCTGTCAATGTGCAGCAAATACCGCGCCGGTTCCAGAGGCCTTCCCGGAAAAAAAGATGACGTACTGTCTCGGGATTCGTACCAAGCAGGGGCTGGTCATGGCATCGGACTCCCGCACCAACGCTGGCATCGACCAGGTTGACATCTGTTGCAAGATGCACAACTTCGTGATTCCCGGGCAGCGGATGTTCACGCTCCTTTCCAGTGGCAGCCTCTCGCTCACCCAGTCGATCATCACACGGATCGAGCAGGAGTTTTGCAGCGGTGCGGGCCTGGTCACGGCCGGCACGTTCTACGAGGCAGCCCGCTGCGTGGGCCGCCATGTGCGGGAGGTCACGGCTCTGGACCGGCCGTTCATGGAGCGGGACGGCATCTCGTGCGGAGTCAATTTCCTGCTCGGCGGCCAGATCGCGGACGAAGCTCCGCAGGTCTACATGATCTACGCTCAGGGCAACCCTCTCCGGGCCACCCAATCATCGCCGTTTCTTCAAATCGGCGAGAGCAAGTACGGCAGGCCGATCCTCGACCGGGGCATTCGCTACGCGGAAACAACGCTCGAGCAGGCCGTGAAGTATGCCGTCATTTCGATCGACTCCACGATGCGTTCCAACGTGGCAGTCGGCCCCCCGATCGACCTGCTCGTCTACGCCAACGACGACCTGTGCGTCCGCCGCTATCGACGATTCGGAGTGCCCGACGCCGAACTCGGTGAGATCCGCTCCAGTTGGGAACGAGAACTCCGTCGGGCCATCGTTTCCCTCCCGGAGATCACCTTCGCAGCCGTGCCCCCCGATGAACTCAACGGCATTACCCACGTCGTTGACGTGCCGAAATCTCCCCCGCCCAATCGGTCGTAGGCCCTCCGGCCATGCCGCTGGTTCAGGCTGCTTTCCGCAACGAATCCACAGTCACATCGAGCGAGCGGCCAAGTCGCCGGCGGCCCTTTGCCTTTCCTGCCAGGGTCGGATCAGAGTCCAACACGGCCGTGCCGCTCGACTCCGTGAGCCGCTCTCGGAGCGACTGGGCCAACGCGGGGCCAAGGTCTTCGCCCCGGTTCCGCGTGCCAACATCCTCGACCGCATCGGCCAGTCCCAGCACAACAGCCTGCCGCACACCTTCCCGCAACCACTCGAAAAAACTCATCGTTGGCTCCCCGCATCGTCGACTTCCATCTGCACCGCCACGCCCAGTGGCGGGCCTGGGCGACCCACGATGGAATATCGACGCACAGGAGGGGCCCAATACACGGCAGGCCGGCCGACGTCCGTTCTGGGCCTTTGGGCGGACTGTTCCGCCTTGCTCGGCGCCGGTTCCGCAAACTACACGGTCTCTCAGGCGGGCCACCGGCGAAGACAAATCAGGCAGATGTCGTCGCTCCGTATTTGACCGGCGGCATGCCGGTCGACATCCGCGAGGATCCGCCTGCCAAGATCCTCGGCCGTTTTCACCTCATCCTCGAGCACCCGCGTGAGCCGCTCGGTGCCGTAGCAGCGGTGTTCATGATCCATCGCCTCGGTAATGCCGTCGGTAAACAGGATGAGAGTCTCGCCCGGCCCCAGTACCTCGGTGCAACTGACGTAGTTGGCACCGGTGTCCACGCCGAGCGGAAGGCCTGCCGCCTCGGCGCCAACTTCCCGCACCTTCCCATGTGGGTTTCGAATGAGCGCCGGCAGGTGACCGGCGTTCACCAGCGTGACGCGGCCCGAACGCGGCTCGAGCACGGCCGCAATCATCGTCGCGAACCGATCATCCCACCCGCTCCGCAAAAAGGCATCGTTGATCCGTGCCACTGCCACGGCGGCGTCAGGTTCGCTGGCGAGGCAATACCGCACATCGCCCGATAGGCTGGCCATCATCAACGCGGCCGAGACACCTTTGCCGCAGACGTCCGCCATGACGGTGGCGAGTGCACCGCCTGCCAGCGGCACATAGGCGAAGAAGTCACCCCCCACGTGCTGGGCCGACTCGTAAAAATCGAACACATCATAGCCGTCGATCGCCGGCGGCCGCGTCGGGAGCAGGCCCTGCTGCACCCGATGGGCGAGTTCCAAGTCGCGCTTGAGCTGCTCTTGGCCGATCCGCTCGTCGTGAGCGACCGCCCGACCGATCACCTGGGCAGCATCTCCGGCAATTCCGGCAAGCACTTGAAGATCGGATTGCTCGAATCGACTCCGTGGATCGCGGGAGTCGACGTGCACCACACCGAGCACGTCACCGTCGCTCCGTATCACCGGAACGCACATCACCGATCGGATCTGACAGTCGACGATGCTATGGCTGCTGTCAAAGCGGCTGTCACTGGCCGCATCGGCCGACAGGATCGCCCGTTTCGTTTTGACGACATTGTCGAGCAGTGAGAGGCTCAGTCGCAGCGCGCCTGGCTCTGGCCCATTCTTGAATCGGCTGGCTCGCAGCACGAGACGCTGCGACTTCGGATCGATGAGCAGGACAAACCCTCGTTCGGCCTGGGCAAAGATCCCGAAAAGTCCATCGAGCATCCGCGGCAACACTTCGTCGAGCGAGAGCGAACCACCAAGCGCCCGCCGCAGCCCGACCACTGCCCGCAGGTGCGCCTCCGACTGCGGTCCGGCCGGAGCATCGCCGGACAGTCCCCGCATGTCGAGCTGCGATACGATGTGAGAATCGCTGATATCGGCCTCGACCATGTCGGCTTCGTCGGTCCTCGGCTCCGCCGAGAGGATGGTCGCATCGAAATGCTCCGCATCCTGAAAACGGAGGCACTGATCGCAAATCACCACCTCGTCGCCATCGGAGAGCCGCTGGCGGGCCGTGAGCCGCTGGCCGTTGACTGTCGTGCCGTTGCGGCTGCGAAGATCTTCGATGAAGACATCGTCGCCTTCGATGGTCACGGCGGCGTGCTGGCGGCTCACCGACGAGATGTCGAGCACGACGTCGCAGGCGGGATGGCGACCGATGACGGCCCGTGGTGTCGAGACCGCAATGCGCTGGCCCGCGCGGTTACCGGAAACAAACACGAGTTCGGCCACGACGGAAATCTCCTCGCGAAACTGGCGGCATGGTACCACGCCGTTTCGTCCGCGATTGCCCGACCGCGGATCTCACGGTACTCTCTCTAAGTGGCTCTCGACCCATTGGGGAATGGTGTAACGGTAGCACGACTGGCTCTGAACCAGTTAGTCTAGGTTCGAATCCTAGTTCCCCAGTTTTTTCCCTCACGCGCCGGGGGGCTTTCGCAGGCGGAAGGACCCTTGGTTGGTGAGGCGCCGGGGGCTTTCGCAGGCGGAAGGACCCTTGGCTGGCGAGGCTCCAATCCTCTCTTTATGGCAGCGTCTCCGGTCGGCGATGCAATGGCGTGGGCCGCCCGAATTATCGCTATCGGACTCGTCATGTTTCTGCCGGCCGTGGCGGGGGGATGGCTCGATCAGCGACTCGGAACGGCGTTTCTCGCGCCCATCGGGCTCGTGCTGGGTTTCACCTCGGGCCTTACCTGGCTCATCCAGCTCCAGAAGCGGAGAAAACCATGACAGCCGATAGGTCATCGACTGCACCGACCTCGGCAGGCGACCTTCGCCACACCCTCATCGGTGGTGTTGTGCTGACTGTCATGCTTCTGGTCGCCAGTCTGTTCGCACTCGCTCTCGGTGACGGAACATCGTCATCTCATCGCGCGGTTGCTTTCACAGCGGCCGTCTGTGGCGCGGGTTCTGGAGCGGGATGGATCATCTCACGGTGGCCGTGTCGCGCGCCCGCGACAGCCGTTGCCGCCAGCATTGCCGCCGTTTTTTCGCGGCTGGCGATTCCGTTAATCGCATTGGCCTGGCTGCAGACCGAGGGACGTGTGTACCGGGAGGCGGGAGCCGACCGCCTTCTCGCTGGTTTCTACCTGCTTCTGTGGGCGACCGACATCGTTCTAAACATTATCTTCACGAAGAAAACGGCCGGTTCCCGGCACATCACAATCGCGAATTGACGGCATCGGTGGCGTACCGCACACTCTTGCCACGGGTCGCAAACCGACAGGCCTGAGCCCTTCTGTAAACGCTCCAATCCATGGCTGATCACAACCCGATCTACCACCTCAAGGACAGCTACTTCTTCGAAGTCCCCAAGGCAATGTGGCGCCAGGGATGGAAGACCATTGACGATGTGCCCCTGTTCCTGCGAGATGGCAGCCCCGACGTGACCGATGTCGCAGCGTTCAATGCGGCAATGGACGGTAAAATTCTCATCCCGCAGCCGTTCGCGAAACTCGATAGCCTTTATGCGGTGAAATCGGGCTTCGGCATCTCGAAGTACATGATTCTCGAGGTCGCCCTCGCGGCCATCCTTTTGGCCGTTTTCACTCGATTGGCGCGGACGCTGCAGTCCGGGCAGCCGCCTCGCGGCTGGTTTGGCAATCTTTTTGAGGCCATGATCCTGTTCGTCCGTGACCAGATCGCCAGGCCTGCGATCGACAGCCATGACCATGGCCATGACGACCACGACCATCACGGGCATGACTCGCTCGACCACCACGGGGCCCGCTCCACGGTGACCGCGCCGGCGACCGTTCACAAGACCCATGACGGCGACAAATTCGTCCCGCTTCTGCTCACGCTCTTTTTTTTCGTGCTGGGCTGCAATCTCCTCGGGATGGTCCCGTGGGCGGGGTCGCCAACCGCGTCGTTTTCAGTCACGCTGGCGCTGGCTGGTGTGACGATGCTGACTGTCGTGGTGGCAGGGATGCAGAAGTTTGGATTTTTTGGATTCTTCAAAAACCAGATCCCGACCATGGATCTGCCCCTTCCCCTGGCGATTCTGCTCAAGCCGATGATCTTCGCGATCGAAATGCTGGGGCTCTGCATCAAGCACTTGATCCTGGCTGTGCGACTGCTGGCCAACATGGTCGCCGGCCACCTCGTCCTGCTCGGGATCATGGGGCTGATCACTGCAGCTGCCAGTTATTCCACGGGCATGTGGGCCACCGTCACGGGCATCAGCGTCGTAAGTTGCACGCTTTTCAGCCTCCTGGAACTCTTCGTCGCTTTTCTGCAGGCCTACATTTTTACGTTTCTCTCGGCTCTCTTTATCGGGGCGTCGGTTCACCAACACTAGGCTCGGGCGACACGCCTCTGTATTTCACGACCACGAGACCGTAGAACATCGCGTAAACCTCTCTTACTTTTTGATTTCCCAACCCTGGGCCGGCATCGGCCCCTCGTTCCCCAAGGAGTTTGAACCCGTCATGATTCGCTCGCTTCTTTCCGCCCGATCGCTGTACACCGTGGCCGCTGTCGTCGTTATGTTGATGTGCGCCGATGTTGCCAGCGCCCAAGAGGCCACGGGTGGCCGCTCCCTCATCGATTTCTCCGCGGCGTTCAGCGTCGGCTTGGTCGTCATCGGCGCTGCACTCGGCATCAGCAGGCTTGCCTCGGCAGCGTACGAGAGCATGGCCCGGCAGCCCGAAGTATCGGGCAGCATTCAGACTGCGATGATCATCGCGGCGGCCCTCATCGAGGGTTTCACCTTCTACGCGTTGTTCATCTGCTCGCAAAAGTAGGCCATTCGCACGGCTCCGGGAGCGGATCGCACAGTGGTCCGCTCCCGGATCGTGGTCTGCCTGTCGGCAGCCCCCCTGTGAACACGATTGAACGAGCGATCACGTCGCCCGTCTTTGGGAGAACAAACTTGAATCCTTCTTTCCGCCACGCCTCGTCCACCCGCGTTGGGATGACCATCCACTGCATGGTCGTGGGTCTGCTGCTTGCGTCGACCGGCCTCACAGCACGCTCCACGCACGCGGCGGCGAATGCCGATGCCCATGCGAGCGACCATGGCCACCACGCCGAGATCGGCCACAACATACCGCCGGGAACAACCCAGAAAGACTTCGAGAGCCCAGCCTGGTTTCAGACCGACCTGGCGCTGTGGTCGTTCGTCGTGTTCCTCGCGCTGTTCGCGCTGCTGTCCAAGTTCGCCTGGAAGCCGATCATGGAAGGGCTCGCAAAGCGGGAGCAGGGGATCGCCGACATGATCGCCTCCACCCAGGCGGCTCATGACGACGCGAAACGGCTGCTCTCGTCATACGAACGGCGGCTGGCGGAAGCGTCGGACGAGGTGCGCGGGATGCTCGAGGAGGCACGCCGCGATTCGGAGACAACCCGCCAGTCGATCATCGCCGACGCCCGCAAGGCAGCCGAAGAGGAACGGGCCCGTGCCCGCCATGAGATTGGTCTCGCCAAGGACGACGCACTGGCGCAGATTGCCGAAAAGGCTGGTCATTTGGCCGTCGAGGTGGCGGGGAAGTTCCTGCGGGAGAAACTTGGTCCCGATGACCAGTCGCGGCTGGTGAGGGATTCGGTTGCCTCCATTTCGAGCCGACCGAGCGTCAACTAAACCGGAGCCACGCGGAATGCCCATGGGGCACGACACGACAGAACAGACCGGTGGGGCGGCAGGCCATTTCGGCGTCGACATCGGCACCGAGCACGTAGCGAAGGTGTACGCGCGGGCCATCGTTGAGGCTGCCGATGCTGCCGGCTGCCGTCGCGAGGTGATCGACGAGTTGACTGCCTTGGCCCGCGATGTGCTGCCACGAGTGCCCCAGGCGGTAAGCGTGTTTGCCTCACCAAAGGTCTCGATCGATCAAAAACAGGCGATTATCGACCGCCTTGCCGCCGGGCGGCTCCGTCCCACCACGACCCACGCGCTCCACGTGCTCGCCCGCCACGGTCGTCTCGGGGTCCTGCCGGAGGTGGCAGCCGCTGCTGGCCGGTTCGCCGATGAGTTGGAGGGCATTCACGAGGCGGTGTTCACCACCGCCGTGCCCCTCGATCCTGATGGGCAGCAACGTGTCGTCGCGGAGGTACAACGTGCGTTGGCGATCTCGCTGCGGCCCTCGTTCTTCGTCGACCCAGCCATCGTCGGCGGCCTCATCGTGCGGGTCGGCGACACGATTTACGACCAATCGGTAGCCACCAGTCTGACGCGGCTTGGCGACCGGCTTCGGCAACGAAACATTTCCGCCCTCCAAACTGGGGAATACTCATGGCAAACCTGACCGACGAGATCGCATCCGTCCTTCGTGAAGAAATCATCCGCTACGAGTCGGGCATCGATGTCCGTCAGGTCGGGCGGGTTCTCGAAGTGGGCGACGGCATCGCCCGCGTGTGGGGTCTCTCCGGCGTGATGGCGGGCGAGATGGTCGAGTTTCCTGGAGGCATCACCGGCCTCGCCTTCAATCTTGAAGAAAACTCTGTCGGTGTGATCATCCTCGGCGACTACCTCAAGGTGACCGAGGGAGACGAGGTGAAGAGTACGGGCCGGCTGCTGTCGGTGCCGGTAGGCGACGCCGTCATCGGCCGCGTGCTCGATCCGCTCGGCAATCCGCTGGATGGCAAAGGACCGGTGGTGACCGACCAGCGGCGGCCGGTGGAAACCCTCGCGCCCGGCGTGGCCGAACGGTCTCCGGTGCGCGAGCCATTGCAGACCGGCATCAAGGCCGTTGATGCCATGACACCGATCGGCCGCGGCCAGCGCGAACTGATCATCGGCGACCGAAAGACCGGCAAAACTGCCATCGGCATCGACGCCATCATCAATCAGAAGAACAGTGGCGTGAAATGCTTCTACGTCGCCGTGGGGCAGAAGGATTCGTCTGTCGCCGTGGCGATCGATGTGCTCCGCAAACACGGCGCCATGGATTACACCACCGTGATCGTGGCAGGGGCCAGCACAGCTGCTCCGCTGCAGTACATTGCGCCCTACTCGGGTACCGCGATGGCCGAGCACTTTATGTACAATGGCCAACACGCCCTGATCGTCTATGACGACCTCTCCAAGCAGGCGACGGCATACCGTCAGCTCTCCCTCCTGATGCGGCGACCGCCAGGGCGTGAGGCCTACCCCGGTGACGTGTTCTACGCCCACAGTCGCCTGCTCGAACGGTCCTCCAAACTCTCCCAAGAACTTGGCGGGGGCTCCCTCACGAGTTTGCCGATCATCGAGACGCTCGAAGGCGAGGTTTCGGCCTACATCCCGACCAACGTGATCTCGATCACCGACGGTCAGATTTATCTGCAGCCCGACCTGTTCTTCGCCGGTCAGCGGCCGGCCATGAATGTCGGCATCTCGGTCTCCCGCGTGGGTGGTGCCGCCCAGACCAAGGCAATGAAGAAAGTCGCCGGCGGCCTCCGTCTCGATCTGGCAAGCTTCCGTGAACTCGAGGCCTTTGCCCAACTCGGCACCGACCTCGACGCCGCCACCCAGCAACGGCTTGACCGCGGTTACCGGATGGTCGAGTTGCTCAAGCAAGGACAGTACCAGCCGATGGAGATGGTCGATCAGGTGCTCTCGATCTATGCGGGAACCCGCGGACACCTCGATGCCGTAAAGCGGGAGGACGTGGCGGCGTGGGAGAAGGGCTTCCTCACGTTCGTCAGAGAGCAGGTGTCGGAACTGCGAAACCGAATCAAGGACTCGAAGGAACTCGACGCCGAAAGCGAGCGGCAGCTGGAGGCGGCAATCGCGGAGTTCAAGCGGCAGTGGGCCGCCGGAGCGGGTGAGGGAAAGCGGCAACTGGCCGGCGCGGCAGGCTGATCCACAGACTCAGACGACCTGGCACCACGGAGCGTAGGGCACACCAACGATGGCAAAGGCGAGGGCACTTGATCGACGGCGGAAGTCGGTGCGGAACATCCGCAAGATCACCCGCACGATGGAATTGATCGCCACGGCCCGCTTCAAGAAGGCGATGGACCGCTCGATCGCCGCCCGCGATTACACCACGCAGCTGGCGAAGATTCTGGAGAACATCGCTGCCGCCGGTGCCGGTGCGGTGCATCCCTTGCTCGATGTCCGCCCCACTCAGCGCACGGCGGTGCTCGTACTGACCGGGAATCGTGGCCTGTGTGGTGGCTACAACTCGACCGTCGTGCGGCAGTCGCTGGCGATTCTTGGTCAGTGGAAAAGTGAGCGGGTGGCGACGCATGTGACGGTGTCGGGAAAACGGGGCATCTCTGCCCTCAAGTTCCGTGGCATCGAGATGGCGGAACAGTTCACCACCTTCGAGGACAAGCCCCAGTTCGACGCGGTGGTGCCGATCGGGCGAAGGTATCTGGCCGCGTACGCCGCAGGTGAGATCGATCGTCTCGACGTCGTCTACACAAAGTTTCACAACATCGCGAAGCAGGAGGCAATCACAGAAATGCTCCTGCCCCTGAAGCCGCCGGAGCCGGCCGGCAGCGCCGAACGACCGACGCAGCTGGCCTCTCAGGAGTACGACTTCTATCCCTCGGCCGAAAGCATTCTGGAGGAGATCCTGCCGGCGAGTTTCCTCGCCCGCCTCTTCAAGTGCTTCCTCGACGCGGCCGTCAGTGAGCAGGTGGCGCGGATGGTGGCGATGAAGGCCGCCACCGAGAACGCCAGCGGTCTCATCAAAAACCTGTCGCGGCAATACAACCGGGCCCGGCAGTCACAGATCACGGGCGAAATCATGGAAATCCTCGGCGGCGTCGAGGCCTTGAAGAAATAAGTTCGGCACATTCATTCCTCCCCAGCACCAGACTTCACTTTTCGAGAAGGGCAGCGAGATGGCGACGGCAACAGTTTCCGGCACGAACATCGGCAAGGTCACGCAGGTCATCGGCTCGACATTCGACGTCGAGTTTCCGGAGGACCACATCCCGGCGATCTACAACGCCGTTCGCATCGACTCCGACGGGAAAGGGGTGTCGTTGCATCTCGCGGGCGAAGTGCAACAGCACCTTGGCGGTGGCAAGGTTCGCTGCGTGGCCCTCGGATCGACCGACGGCCTGATCCGCGGTGAGGACGTGATCGATACCGGGGCACCGCTCTCTGTGCCGGTGGGGCCAGCGACGCTCGGCCGCGTGTTCAACCTGCTCGGGGAACCGATCGACAATCGCGGTCCCGTTGAGACCAAGGAGCGATGGCCGATCCACCGGGATGCCCCTGCCGTCACCGAACTTTCGACGAAGACCGAGCTGTTTGAGACGGGCATCAAGGTGATCGACCTGCTCACCCCGTTTGTCCGTGGTGGCAAGGCTGGCCTCTTCGGTGGTGCCGGCCTCGGCAAGACGGTGATCCTGACCGAACTCATCGCCCGTATCGCCAGTGCCCACGGCGGCTACTCCGTGTTTGCGGGTGTCGGTGAGCGGACCCGCGAGGGAACCGACCTCTGGCTCGAGATGCAGGAGGCGAAGATCGGTGACACAGGCCGGAGCGTTATCGAGCAGACGTGCATGGTGTTCGGCCAGATGAACGAGCCGCCGGGAGCCCGGCTTCGCGTCGCGCTGTCGGCCCTCACCATGGCGGAGTACTTCCGTGATACCACCGGGGCGGACACGCTCCTTTTCGTCGACAACATCTTTCGTTTCTCCCAGGCTGGCAGCGAGGTGAGCGCACTCCTCGGCCGCATGCCGAGCGCGGTCGGCTATCAGCCGACGCTTGCCACCGAGATGGGCGCCCTGCAGGAGCGGATTACGTCGACCTCCAAGGGGGCCATTACATCGGTGCAGGCGGTGTACGTGCCAGCGGACGACCCCACCGACCCGGCCCCCGCGACAGCTTTCGGGAATCTCGACGCATTCCTCTATCTCGAGCGATCGATCTCGGAGAAGGGAATCTACCCGGCTGTCGATCCACTTGCCTCCTCGAGCCGCATTCTCGATCCCCAGTACGTTGGTGAACGGCATTACGCGATCGCCCGCCGGGTGCAGCGGACGCTGCAGCGATATCGCGAGCTTCAGGACATCATCGCCATCCTCGGCGTCGATGAACTGTCGGAGGAAGACAAGCTCATCGTGCATCGGGCTCGCCGCATGGAGCGGTTTCTCTCGCAGCCGTTCCTCGTGGCCGAGGTGTTTACCGGCAAGCCGGGTGAAATCACGAGCCTCGCCGACACGATTCGGTCCTTCGAGGAGATCGCCGACGGCAAGTGGGATCACCTTCCGGAGCAGGCCTTCATGTACGTGGGCCCGATCGAGCAGGCCGAGGAGCAGGCCAAGAAGATGGCCGCCAAGACCTGAGGTCGTCCCCCGCCGACAGGAGCCCAATCATGGCCGACACCAAGACCGACGCCGGCGTCCGCTGCGTGATCGTCACGCCCGAGACGACGATCCTCGATGCCCGTGCCCGGTTCGTCACACTGCCACTGTTCGATGGCCTGTTAGGCGTCGCCCGCGGCCATGCTCCCTTCATTGGCCGCCTTGGCGTGGGGGCGGTGCGGATCGTTGGTGAGCAGGGGGGGTCGGCCGACCGTCCTCGCGAGGTGTTCGTCGAGGGGGGCTTCGTCGAGGTCGGGCACGACGCCGTCACGGTGATCACGCAGCGGGCCCTGCATGCCGAGAAAATAGACGCCGATCAGGCCCGTACGGAACTCGCCACGGCTCAGGCCTCAAAGGCCGTCGGTGACGACGCCATCGCCGCCCGCTTCAAGGCCATCGAGGCCGCCCGCGCCCTCGCCCGCACCGCCGGCCGGTAGAGCTTATCAAGCCTACGCGTAGCGCCGGCTCGGGGGCGGCAAAAGTCTCCTCGCGGGCGAGGATACGCCCAATGCTCGTCGAGCGTTCGCCGACCCCCGAGCCTACCTTTCCTGGATTGCTGCATCGTCGCTACAGTTCCACTAGGTGGGCACTAGCGTTGCAGAGGACGGTTGAGGGGTTGCCCGTGCCACAGAGCCGGCGTAGGAAACCGAGCGTAGCCAGGATGGCGAAGCGAGGTTTCCTCCGAGTGAGCGAAGGGCAGGATGCCCGTAGCGAACGTCCGGCGACGTGGCACGGGCAACCCCGACGCGTCACAGATCAAGGCGGAGAGTCGCCTAAATCTGGTAATCGTTTTCTGGTTCGGGGGCTTCCCCCCGCATCCGCAGCTTCGGCTTCTCGAGCACGACGGTCGTGTGCGGATCGACGGAGCGGGTGAGCCAGACGTTGCTCCCGATCACGGAATGATGCCCGATCCGCGTGGCCCCACCGAGGACTGTGGCGTTGGCGTAGATCACCACCCAATCCTCGATCGTCGGATGCCGCTTCGTGCCCCGGACGAGTTGGCCGTCGGCGTCGGTCTGGAACGACACCGCCCCCAACGTCACGCCCTGGTAGATTTTCACATGGCCGCCGATCTCGCACGTCTCGCCGATGACCACGCCGGTGCCATGATCGATGAAAAAGTGGTCGCCTATGGTGGCACCCGGGTGGATGTCGATCCCGGTGCGCGAGTGGGCCCACTCCGCCATCATTCGTGGGATGAGAGGAATCTCGAGTGAGTGCAGCAGGTGGGCAAGCCTGTGAATCGTCACCGCCTCGAGGCCTGGATAACAGAAGATGATCTCGTCGAGCGTCCGCACCGCTGGGTCGCCGTCGTAGGCGGCCTGGACGTCGGTGGCAAGAATCTTCCGCAGCTCTGGAATCCGTTCGAGGAACTCGACCGCCTTGGCCTGCCCGAGAGCCTCGAAGTCGGCCTCTTCGACGCAGTGCTGAACGGCCGTGGATACCGCGGGTGGATCCATGCCCTGCGCTGCGGCAGTCTCCTGGGCCGACAGGCTGTGTCGCAGTGCGCGGCCGATCTGGGTGGTGAGTTTGTCGTGGAGACCATCGACGAGATCACCCACGTGGTAGGTGACATTTCCGAGGTGAAGATTCTCCCGCCTGCGATAGCCGGGGTAGAGAATCTCCTTCAGGTCCTCGCAGATCGCAACGATCGACTCGTAGTTGGGTAGCGGGCAGTGGCCGAGATAGTGGATCGTCGGCGTGTCGTGATACGTCTGGACGATCCGCCTCGTCAGATCGGGCAATTGTTCCTTGATGCGAACGTCGGTGGCCATGACAAAGATGGTAAGGGTGCCGCGGACGCCGTGGCAAATTGCGGAGCGCCCCGCCCATAAGCGGTCGGCGGCACGACGGGGGGAAATTGAGCCGCGTTGGCCTTCTCCTCTCGGGAACCGCGTTCCCTCCAAACTCTCGGTAAGCCAGGTAGTCTGTTCCGAAGCAGGTCCACCCCGCTCATGAGACCGACTCGCCGCAGGCCGCAGCGGCTTCGGCAAGCGTCACTGCCCCATCGTAGAGGGCGCGGCCGACGATGCAGCCGGCCGCGTTGCAAGCGGCCACCGCGCGGATGTCGTCGACCGTGGAGACGCCCCCGGATGCCACGACGGGCAGACTGACCGCGTTGATCATCTCCCGCAGCGCGGCCAGATTGGGCCCTGCCATCATGCCGTCTTTCGCGATGTCGGTGTAGACGATCGCGGCCAGTGGCAGTCGCTCGTGCCGTCTCGCAACGTCAACGGCTGCGAGCCGACTGGTTTCCAGCCAGCCGCGCGTGGCGACGAGACCATCACGGGCATCGAGACCGAGCACAATCCGGCCGGGCAGGGCGTCCGCCAACGACTCCAGCAGGTCGGGCCGTTCGATGGCCACGCTGCCGACAACGAGCCGCTGGACACCGGCCTCCGCATAGGCCTGGGCGATGTCCAAGGAGCGGATTCCACCGCCAAGCTGCACGGGCACGCCGGCAGCCCTCACCATTCTGCCGATCAGGTCTGCCTGGACCGGTCCACCCGCCTTGGCACCGTCGAGGTCGACGATATGCAGCCGCCGGGCTCCCCCTGTAATGAATCGCTCCACCATGGCGACGGGGTCGTGTCCAAAAACCGTTTCACGGTCATAGTCTCCCTGCAGCAGCCGCACGCATTTTCCGCCACGAAGGTCGATCGCTGGCCAGAGTTCCATGAGCAAGGCTCCCGAAAGAATTAAGACTGAAACGACGGTTCGGTGTCAGACGGACTCGAGAAATGTCTGGAGCAGACGCAGGCCGGCCGCCTGGCTCTTCTCGGGGTGGAACTGCGTGGCGAACAGACGTCCCCGCGACACCGCTGAACAGAATGGCCCGGCATAGTCGGTCACCGCAGCGATCACCGACTCGTCCGTCGGGCGGGCGACATAGGAGTGCACAAAGTAAAACCAGTCGTCACCAGACAATCCCGCCTGAGCCTTCGAATGAATGGCCGACCGCCACGAGACCGTATTCCAGCCCATGTGGGGCACTTTGTTGCCGACCGGAACATCCAACCGTACCACGTCGCCCCCCAGGACCCCGAGCCCTTCGTGACGACCGCCTTCCCAGCCGGTCTCGAAGAGAAGTTGGAGCCCCATGCAGATGCCGAGAAAGGGGCGATCAGCGAGCAGGTGTGACCGGAGCGGCGCGACGAGACCGCGGTCGTGCAGGGCCCGCACGGCATCACCGAACGCCCCCACCCCGGGCAGAACGACCGCGTGGGCGGCAGCCACCCGGTCAGGATCGGACGTGATCAAAGCCGCATGACCAAGCCGTTCAAATGATTTCTGGACGCTGCGGAGATTGCCGCTGCCGTAATCGACGATCGTGACCATGGAGCGAGTGTAGGACGACGGCGGCGAAACACAACGCCGGCAGGCCGCCTTCGGCCAGCTTACGGCGCAGCTGACTGCCAATGCGGCTGAGAGGCCCCGGCCGCCGCGGCAGCGGCGGGGTGTGCACCGCCGTCGCCTGCCCGTTCGGAATAGACCACCAGTTCGATGCGTCGGTTGCGGGCCCGACCGGCGGCTGTGGCATTCGATACAACGGGGTGATTCGCTCCGTGGGCCACGATGAACAGCTGGCCCTGTACCAGCGGCGTGCGGCTGGTGAAGAAATCAAAGACTGACGTCGCTCGCGCAGCAGCGAGTTCGTGAGGCGATGCCCACGAGGCACCCGAGAGTGGTTCGGTATCGAGATGCCCCTCGATACCGATGAAATGGCCAGGGTAGACCCGCCCGATCTCCTCCGCAGCCTGCGTGAGCATCGCAACGCCTCCCGGTACTATGTTGGCGGTGCCCTCCTCGAAGATTTTGTCGGCGGGCAGTTCAATTCGCACCACACTGCCATCGAATCGCGTCTCGAAGCCGGGGAGTGACAACTGACTGATCGCCGACTCCATGACCAACGGTGGAGTGGCATTTGGCTTCGCGACCGTTGTCGCCGCCGGCTGAGTGGTCGATCGCTGCTGGGCCAGTTGGGTCGACGTGCTCGCCAACTGCTCTCGAAGCGCCGCAATCTCATCTTGCATCACTTGCGACTCCTGCTGGCTGCGGGAGAGCGCTGCCTCGAGTTCTCGCCCATCGAGATTGGCATAGGAGGGCATCACCGGCCCACTCACCACCGGCGGCTGAAGCTGCCCGAGCGTATGCGCGGGCGCCGCGATTCCCGGTGGGGGCTCAAGGCTGATCGGTCCGGGCGTCGCCTTCTTGAAGGGATTGCCGGCGCAGCCTCCACCAGCCACCAGCATGATGGCCACAATCGCCCCGACGCTTCCAGCCACGCGACTTCGCATGCTCCCGCACATCCTCCACACACGCCCTTGGAAGCAGCCGATCATCAGCCCAGTCGCTGCACCAGCGCGGCGGGATCGTAGAAAACACCCCCACCGCAAACAAGCCGACGCCACCGGCCCCCAAACCCCCACACTGCCCCAAGCCTCCACATGCACCAAGTGGATTGCATTCGAGTCTGGCGAAACCCAACCATGCAGCCGGGGCGGGTGACGTCGAGGCAAGTTGGCGTATCCTCGCCCCGAAGCCGAGGCTTTACCCGCCCCGGCGGCGCGTCACCACAGCGGGCAGAATCAGCGGGCGCCGCGAACCCACTGCCACACCCACAAGGCGGCAGCCGTGAGCACCACCACCGCGACGAGCATGATCGCCAGCAGCACCGGATCGGCAAAGTACCCACCCACCGCCGCCCAAAGCGGCCGCCAGCCCACCACGACCAGCACGGTCGCCAGGCAGAGACTCGGGCCATAGGGAAGTTCGTTGTCACGGTGAAGGAGCAGCCCCAACACACCATGCGCCAACCCAAGAAACGTCGCCAGAAAGAAAACAAGAATCGCCGGTTGCCAGCCGAGCCAGACGCCGATCATCGCCATCAGGGTGACGTCGCCGAAGCCCATGGCCTCGCGGCCCATGGCGTGGCTGGCCCCTTCGCGAACGCCCCACACCAGACCGGCAGCCACGGCGAGACCGATGAGCCCCGCTTGCAGGGCGTCGAAACGATGCCCCCCCATGAACCACACAACGACGATCCCGCCGAGACCGGCGACGAAAACCATGTTTCTCGGCTCGAGCGCAGCGCTTGGCAGCGGCGACGACCGCCCGCTGCTCTCGGCCTCGATGAAGGGGGCCGTGCAGAAGAACCACCAGGTCAAGAAAATGAGCCCAGCCACCGCGAGGCCGCCAAGGTGCGGCATCCCGCCCAGCCAGACTGGGCCCGGTACTGACCGGAGTCCACCGAAGGCGGCGAGCACATCCGGCAGGATTGCCGGCGGAGCAAACGAACGTTCAACTTCCCAGCCCACCGGCAAAAACGGCTCGGGCAACAGGCAGGCCACCACCAACCCGAGCATGACTCCGGTCACGGTAATCCAGTCGGGAATGACTCGATATCGCATGTCGATCCACGTGGCAGCGGCCAACAGCGTGAAGAACACGAGGTGGCCAGCCCAGCGGGCAAGCAGGATGGTCGGCTGGACCTCGAACAGGCTGCCGTCCGCCGCGAGTGGCGTGAGACGACCGGCTGGCACTTCCCACCACCACAGCCCCACGGCCGCCGCCACCGCCACAAGTTCGACGACCCGCTCAAGCCGTGACTTTTCACCCAGCCAGCGGGTTACCGTGGTCGTCAGCAGCCTTCCAAGCAGGGTTCCGAGTACGACGGCAACGATTCCGCCAACCCACCCCGTCAGGGACGAAAACGGATCGTTCATGGCCGCCATACCTCTCGAAGCCAGGCGACAACCCCTGCGGCCACAGTCACAGGAGCGGCCGTGGCGGTATCGACAATGTGGTCGGCACACTCGCGGTAAAGAGGCTCTCGCTCAACGACCGCGGCAGCCACCTCGTCAAGCGGATCGCCCCCCGACAACCCTGGCCGCCGGGCGGCTGTCGTCGGGTCAGCCGCGAGGCGTTGCCGCACGACGGCCGCCGGGGCCGACAGCCACACCACCGGCCGGAATGCCTCTCGCAGCACGCGGCGGTTTTCAGGCCGCAGCACGACGCCCCCGCCGGTGGCCACGACGCCGTCAAATGCCACCAAGGTCGACGCCAAGACCGCGGCCTCCGTGTCCCGGAAGGCCGCTTCTCCCCGCATGCCGATGAACTCGGCGATCGAACAGCCGACCGCTGCCTCCAGCACAACGTCGGCGTCCTCCCAGCCGCATCCCAGCCGTTCGGCAAGTAATGCCGCCACAGTCGACTTGCCACATCCTCGATAGCCGATGAGAGTGATGAGGGGCATGGTTCCTTCCGTCGGGCTATCAGTCGGGAATTTTGGCCGACGCGGTGGCTCGTTTGAGGGCATCCCGCATCACGCTCTCCGGGGCATCACTGCCGTTCCAGATCCTGAATTGATGGGCTGCCTGCCTGACGAACATGTCAACTCCCGTCACGGTCCGACACCCTACCGAGCGGGCCTCCTTGATCAGCAGCGTGTTTTCCGGATTGTAGACCGTGTCAAATACGATCATGTACGACTGCAGATGTGACTTCGGAAACGGGCTCTCATTGACGTGAGGATGCATGCCGACAGGCGTGGCATTCACGATGCAGTCGTGGGGGATGCGGTGACGGACATCCCATTCGACGACCTTGCAACCGACCTCCTTGGCGATCTGCTGGGCCCGCTCGAGCGTGCGGGCGGTCACCGTCACCTCGATGCCCCGCTCCCGCAGCCCGAAGGCAACCGCCCGCGCGGCCCCGCCCGCCCCGAGCACCAGTGCCGTGCGAATGCCAAACCCTGACTTGGCCACCGGTTCTCCCGTTTCCTCATCGTCAACGATCGCCGATCGCAGGCTCTCCACGGCAGCGGTCGCGTCCGTGTTGAAGGCTGCGATACCGTCAGGGCGGAAGGCAAGGGTGTTGGCGGCACCGATCGAACGGACGAGATCGTCCTGCTGGGACGCCTTGGCAAGCACATGCTGCTTGTGAGGGATCGTGACACTGAGACCGGCAAGCGGCCACCTTCCGGCCGACTCGAGAAACGCATCAATCTCCTCTTCGGGTACCCGAAACGGCAGATAGACCGCGTCTACCCCCGCGGCAGACAGGGCCGCGTTGTGAACAAGCGGGCTGAGACTGTGCCCGACTGGGTCGGCCACCACGCCGTAGATCTTCGTGGTCGCCGTGATGGAGTCATAGCGGTACACATCCCGCATCTGTCGCCAGCCGATCTGGCCGGGCGCGAGCACCCGTTCGTCATTGAACGTGGCATAGGTGAAGGGGGCCCCGAAGCGACCGGCCAACACCCGCGATGGCGTTCCGATGTCGCCCATGCACAGGCCGATCGTGGGGATCGTGGCCCCCCGCATCATCTCGAGCATCCGCAGCGTGTCGCCCGGCTGGTTGGCCATGGTGGCTATCTTCACGATGTCGGCGTCGAGCGACGCGAACCGGGCGTGCATCCCGATCAGATCGGTCGGCGTCTTGTGAAAATCGTGGTGGCTGATGATCCGCTTCGTCGATCCGTAGCGGGGCACCTGCGTCGCAATGTCGTCCTCGAGATCGACGTAGTCGGCCCCCTCGACGATGGCCGTGCGGAGCAAGAGCAGCCGCACCTCCTCCGACTGCTCCCAGCGGCCCCCGTCGGCGGCCCGCCGGCAGGTGACGATCACCGGGCAGGGCCGGTCCTTCAGCAGCCGCTTCACCTGCACGGGGCCCTGGATGTAATCGAGCCGCAGCTCCACCAAGCCGACCCCCTGCTCGGCAAGAAACTTGTGCTCGGCAATGACGTGCCGATGTCGACCGCGACCGATTCCAACGCAGATCATGGGAGGCTGTGGCTCGCTTTCTCTTTCGGAATGTGTAGCGGATTTAGATCCGACGAAATTGGCGGTCGAGTTCCTGTCGCGACAAGACCAGGGACGTGGGCCGACCGTGGGGGCAATGATGTGAATCCTGCACACTCCGCCGGTCGCGAAGAAGGGCTTCGACCTCCTGCTGCGACAACGGGTCACCGGCCTTGATGGCAGCCCGACAGGCCAGACCGTGGAGCACCTCCTCAACCAGCATCGCCGGCTCTGCAGCAGGGGCGGCCGCCACCAGCCGATCGACGACTTCACGGACGATTCCCGCAGCCGACGCCTTGCCAACCAGCACCGGCTTCGACGATACGATCACCGTCGAGCCACCAAACGGCTCGACCCGCATGCCGGCCTTCTGCAGGGCCGCGGCGTATTCGGTCACCAGTTCCAGTTCCGCCGGGGCGAGATCGACCTGTTCCGGAATGAGCAGGGGCTGCACCTCCAGCCGCCCCTCGTTGACCGATGCCTTGAGCTGCTCAAAGAGCACGCGCTCATGCAACGCATGCTGGTCGATCACCTCGATGCCATCGGCCTGCTCCACCACCAGGTACCGGTTGAGCATTTGCACGGCTCGCTCCTCATCACGAAGGCGCGTCTCGGCCGCCATGGGCAGCGACGTCTTCTCGGCTGGCGATGCGATGCCGGGCACTGGGCCGGTGGTCGTCCGTGCCGCCATGGCCGGTCGGTGTGCCGGAACCGCCGCCGCCGGGAGCGGAAAGGCATCGTTCACGAACAGCGGAGGGGAGGGCGCCGGCTCGGCACGCGGGGCATCCCAGGGAGTCGGTGGCCGCAGCGATGTGCCCATGTCGCTTTCGAGAAATTTCGACCGCAACGATGAGAGCACCAGTCGGTAGAGCCGCTGCGGATCCCGAAACCGCACCTCCATCTTGGCGGGGTGGACGTTGACGTCGACCGCATCCGGAGGCAATTCGAACTGCAGAAATACGATCGGCTGCCGGCCGGTGAGGAGCAGACCCCGATAGGCCTCTTGCGCGGCGTGGAGGATCGAACGATCGCGAAACGGCCGGCCCGCCACGAAGAGATGCTGAAGGCGGCCACTGGCCTGATCATCCGCAGGGCGACCGACCAGCCCGGCGAGCCGTATCTCTCCATCGCTGGCCTCTACCTCGATGAGCCGCTCGGCCATCTTCGTACCAAAGAGCCCCCCGATCCGCTCACGCCACACCGTTACCGCCGGCAGGTCGTGCACGAGCCGGCCGTTGTGAGTGAGCGTGAACGCCACTCCGGGATGGGCGAGGGCCGTACGGACAAACGCCTCGGTGGCGTGCGACCATTCCGTTTGCGGGGCGCGAAGAAACGCCCTCCGGGCAGGCACGTTGCCGAACACCTGCCGCACTTCGACGGTCGTACCGACAGCGCAGCCCTCGGGCACCACCTCCCCCATCCGGCCACCATCCACCTCGAGCGTCGCGCCAGCACCTCCGGCGGGCCGCGACCGGATCACCAGACGCGACACCTCGCCGATACTGGCCAGCGCCTCACCACGAAAACCAAGCGTGCCGATCCTTTCGAGATCCTCGGCGACCCGCAGCTTGCTCGTGGCATGCGGGGCCACCGCCAGCGGCAGATCGTCCGCCTCCATGCCGCAGCCATCATCGACCACCCGCACCAGCGCCACGCCGCCTTGCTCGAGCGTCACGTCGATTCGTGTCGGCCCCGCATCGAGGGCATTCTCGAGCAATTCCTTCACGATGCTCGCCGGTCGTTCGACCACCTCGCCGGCGGCGATCCTGTTGACGACCGACATCGGTAGCGTGTGAATCCGTCCCATGGTGACGCCCCGCCGAGAAACCATCCGCGGTCAGGTGATCTGATATTCCTTGATCTTGCGATACAGGGTCCGCTCGCCGATGCCGAGCATTTCAGCGGCCTGCTCCCGGTTGCCACCAGTGAGCTTGAGCGTTTCGCTGATGAAGACCCGCTCGATCTCCTCGAGCGGGCGGCCCACGAGCGCGGTGATGCCGCCTGGTGCATCGACATGGGCCGCTTCGACCAACGGGACGGCAACATCCGGCTCCAATTCCAGCGGCAGGTCGTCGACGTCGAGCGTACCGTCACAGTCGACGACCACCATGCTTTCGATCACATTTCGTAACTGACGGACATTGCCCGGCCAGGCATAGGCGGCCAGTTTCGCCCGGGCCGCCGCCGACATGCCCCTGATCGTCTTGCCGTGCCGGGAGGCAAACTGTCTGACGAAGTGCTCGATCAGGAGCGGGATGTCGGCGGCTCTCTCCTGCAGCGTGGGGATGGCGATCGTGACCACCTTAAGCCGGTGATAGAGATCGCTGCGGAACTGGCCCGAGGCGATCGCCTCCTCGAGGTTGCGATTGGTGGCTGAGAGGATACGAACATTGACTTTCACAGGTGTGTTGGAGCCGACACGAGTGATATCCCCCGACTCCAGAACCCGGAGGAGTTTGATCTGGGTCGGCATCGGCATGTCCCCAACCTCGTCGAGAAACAGCGTACCGCCGTTGGCGTACTCGAACTTTCCGACGCGGTCGCTCGAGGCGTCGGTAAAGGCTCCCCTTACATGGCCGAACAGTTCGCTCTCAAGGATGTTTTCACTGAGCGCGGCGCAGTTGAGAGCCACGAACGGCTTCGTCTTCCGCGGACTGTTCTGGTGGATCGCCTGGGCCACCAATTCCTTCCCGGTGCCTGTCTCTCCCTGGATCAGCACGGTCGCGTCGGTCGGTGCGATCCTCTTGAGTCGCTCGATGAGGGCCAGCATCTGCGGACTCGACCCAACCACCCCCTCGAAGCCAAACTTTTCGTCGAGCCGGCGGTTGAGCTCGATGTTCTGCCGCTTCAGTCGCACTCCTTCCGAGGCCTTCTCCACGGCGGTCCGCAGGTGCCCCATGTCGAGTGGCTTCTGAAGGTAGGTAAAGGCTCCCTGCTGCATCGCTGACACGGCCGAGGGGACGGTGCCGTGACCGGTGACCACGATCACCTCGGTCTCGGGGCAGGCCGCCTTGGCCCGCATGAGGATGTCGAGCCCCCCGATGTCGTTCATCATCAGATCGGTGACGACGACGTCAAACGTTTCGGCGGTGATCTTTTTGGCCCCCTCGGTGCCGCTCCCCACCACGGTGACCCGGTAGCCCAGTCGGCTTAGGCACTCGCCCATCGTGCGAGCATGCACAATGTCATTGTCGACCACGAGCACGGCGACGAGTTCCTGTGATCCAGGCTCGATCGAATGGGCGACTGATTCACGGGGGGTGGGCATGGCGACGGAGCGAAAAAAAGGTGATGGCTTGAAGGGGTCGCGGCGATCACGATGGTACGAAGCCATGCGGCGCAGCGTCCAGTTGCAGCGGCTGCGGGTCGCCCCGAAGGGCTCGTCCGCCGGTCGGCAACCGTGGCGGAGCGGGAAGCCAGATCGTCACCTTCGTTCCACGGCCCGGAGCGCTCTCGACGTCGATCGTGCCGCCATGGGCCTCCACGATCTTGCGGGCCGTCGGCAGGCCGAGGCCAGAACCTCCCTGCTTGGTGGTGTAGAAGGCGCGGAAGACCTTCGCCAACGTCTCCGGATCCATGCCCGGCCCGGTGTCGATCAGTTCAAGGATCACGCCCAGCCCTGAGGCCCGGGTACGCACCACCATCTGCCCCCCGGCGTCCATGGCCTGCACGGCATTGATGAGCAGGTTGAGCACAGCCGACCGGAATGTCTCGCGGTCGAGCCGCACGTTGGGCAATTCGGGGTCGAGATAGCGGACGACCTCGACCTCGGCCTCACGGGCCTGCGGCGCAAAAAAGTCGAGCAACTGCGACAACTCGACGTTGAGATTCGCCGGCTCGAGCGTCAGCGATTCCTGCCGGGCAAAATCGAGAAAGTCACCGAGGAGTTTCTGGAGCCGATCACACTCCTGCCGCACGAGGTCGATCTTGGCCTTGGCACGACGATCCCGCTGCTTGGTCGTGGATTCGGGATCGCTGGTCTCGAAGTCCTCCGCCAAGAGTTCCATGTTGAGCCGGATCGTGGAAAGCGGGTTGCGGATCTCGTGGGCAAGGGCGCCCACGAGAGCCGCAAACTCCGCGTATGTCTCCGCGCGGGCTGACGACGATTCGTCTGCTGACGACATGGTCGACCTCCCTCGGTTACAAGCCCGGCTGGCTGTGGGCGTCAGGCCCGTGGCTGCTCAGCGGCACCGGCCGCCTCCTCGAGCAGCACTGCCTTGCGGCTGAGCTTCACGCGATCCTGTTCGTCGACCGCAATCACCTTCACACGGAGCACGTCGCCGACACGGCAGACATCGGCGACGTTGCCCACGTATTCCGCCGACAGTTCACTGATGTGGCAGAGGCCGTCCTTGCCGGGCACGAGTTCGATGAAGGCACCGAAGTCCTTCACGCTCGTCACCCGCCCCTCGTAGATGCGGCCGATCTGGATCGATGCGGTGAGCGCCTCGACCTGTGCCATGGCCGCCATCGCCCCTTCGGAATCGTGGCTGGCCACTGTCACCGTGCCGTCGTCCTCGACCTCAATGCTGGCACCGGTCGATTCCTGAATGGCACGGATCGTCTTGCCACCCGGGCCGATCAAGAGGCCGATCTTCTCGGGATTGATGTGGGTGCGGAGGAGCCGCGGCGCCCACGGCGAGATCTCTGCCCGTGGCCGACGAATGGCCGAGAGCATGGTCCTGAGGATCTCCATGCGGGCCTCCCGCGACTGCTTGAGCGTGGCCGCGATGATCGCCGGCGAGATACCGTTGATCTTGAGGTCGAGCTGGATGCCGGTGATCCCGGCTTGGGAGCCGGCGATCTTGAAGTCCATGTCGCCGTAGTGGTCTTCATCACCGATGATGTCGGTGAGCAGCACCCACTGGTCCTCCGAATGCTTGACGAGGCCCACGGAAATGCCGGCCACCGGGTTGGTGATCGGCACGCCGGCAGCCATCAAGCCGAGGGTCGCCCCGCAGACCGAAGCCATCGAGCTCGATCCGTTGGACTCAAGGATGTCGGAGATGACCCGGATCGTGTAGGGGAACTGATCCGGCTCCGGCAGCACAGGCTTCACGCTCCGCTCGGCCAACGCCCCGTGGCCGATCTCTCGGCGGCCGGGCCCCCGAATCGGCCGCACTTCGCCCACCGAAAACGATGGGAAGTAGTAGTCGAGCATGAACTTCTTCGAATACTCGTCGATCAGGCCATCGACCCGCTGCTCATCCTTGCCGGTGCCGAGCGTGATCGTGATCAGGGCCTGTGTCTCACCACGCTGGAAGAGTGCCGATCCATGCACGCGGGGCAGCAGATCGACCTCGCAGTGCAGCTGCCGGAGGGACGTGTAGTCACGACCATCGGGCCGTTTGCCCTCGAGGATCAACTCCCGGACGGCCCGCTCTTCGAGACCGTGCCAGACGTGGGCAAAGTCAGCCTCACTGATGCCGCCCGCGGCACCTGGCTGGAAGTTGAAGGCCGGCTCGCTCGGCATGACGGCGGCCTTGGCCTTCTCACGCAGAGCCTTCACGGCCTGTCCGCGATCCTGCTTCATGGCGATCGCCTTGGCGGCCTTGAGCTCGCCGAGGTAGTCGCGAGTGAGCCGCTCCCGGAGGGCTGAGTAATCGGCCAGCACGTATTCCTTCTTCGGCTTGCCAGCCTTGCGGGCAAGTTCGTCCTGCATCTCGCACAGGATGCGGATGTAGCGGTGAGCCTCTTCCAGAGCCTCCAGCATCCGGTCCTCGGGCATCTCGCGGGCAAAGCCCTCGATCATAAGTACCGCGGTCGGGCTGCCCGATACGACGAGGTCGAGATCGCTCTCCTCGAGCTGATCCTGGGTCGGAAAGGGGATGAACCGGCCGTCCACCTGGGCCAGCCGCACACTCCCCAACGGCCCCTGAAACGGGAGCGGCGAGACACACAGCGCCGCCGAGGCGCCAATCATCGCCAAGACGTCGGGATCGTTCTGACGGTCGCTGGCCAGCACCGAGGCCTGCACCTGCACTTCGTCATAGAAACCCTCGGGAAAGAGGGGGCGGATGGGGCGGTCGATGAGGCGGCTGGTGAGCGTTTCCTTCATGGTCGGCCGGCCCTCTCGCTTGAGGAAGCCACCGGGGAACTTCCCGGCCGCTGCCGACCGCTCGCGGTAATCGCAGGTGAGGGGGAAGAAGTCGATGCCGGCGCGAGGAGCGCCGGTGGCAGCCGCGACCAGCACCGTGGTTTCGCCGTACGACACCAGCACGCTGCCGGCGGCCTGCTTCGCCAAAAAGCCCGTCTCGATGGCCAACACTTGATCACCGATCTGCCGCTCTACTCGTTCTTTCATGGTTTTCTCTTCCGTAGCCATCGGGCCGCGTGTGAAGTTCGACCCAGGGCATACGTCGCCCTGGGCGCCTTTTCCGTGCAGCAAGAGGCTGCACCAACAAATGCCACTCAGAAGAGGGCTTACTTGCGGATCTCGAGCCGCTGAATGATATCGAGATACCGCTGCGGCGCGACACGCTTGAGATAATCGAGCAGACGACGACGGCGGCTCACCATCATGAGCAGACCTCGCCGACTGGCGAAGTCCTTGCTGTGCTTCTTGAAGTGATCCGTGAGATGGGAGATCCGCCCGGTCAACAGGGCAATTTGAACCTCAGCCGAACCGGTGTCGGCCTTCCCACGCCCGTAGGCGCCGATCAACTCGTGCTTGCGTTCCTTGGTGAGCGACATCAGCCGTTTCCACCCATCCGCGGGTGGCATTCGTTGTTTGGAAATGACGTTTTGGTTATGACGCAGTCTACCCGGCCTCTGTTTTTTTGCAACAGGGCCTACTTTGCACTGCGGCTGATGCCATGGGGTGTGTGGACGACGTTCCAGGCAAGCCCGAGTTTTTCGAGGGCCAGAATCACCCAGTAGGTGGAATCAACCTCCCACCACTTGTGGCCATGCTTGGCCATTCGCTGGAAGGCGTGATGGTTGTTGTGCCAGCCCTCGCCGAAGGCCAAGAGGCCCACCCACCAAAGATTCGTTGAATCGTCGGTGGTCTCGTAATTGCGGTAGCCCCACATGTGGGTGGCCGAATTCACAAACCATGTGACGTGGAACACGATCACCATGCGGACGGCCAGCCCCCAGAGCAGCCACGAGATGCCGACGTCGCGTCCGTAGAGCATCCAACCGGCGGTAAGCAACCCGCCACCAATGAGGACATGCCAAAGGAGAAACGTGGTGTGCAAAAACCGTAGGCCGCCATCTTTCTCCAGATCGGGTGCCCACCGTTTCACGTGCGCCGCCACCTCGTCGCCGGGATGACTGGGAAACAGCCAGAGCATGTGAGACCAAAGACCACCGTCACGGGGCGAATGAGGATCACCATCCTGATCGCTGAAGACGTGATGCTTGCGATGATTGGCAACCCAGACCAGGGATGAACCCTCTCCGGAAATGCCACCGAGAAACGCAAACAGCCAACGCACCGGCCGGTAGGTCGTGAAACTGCCGTGAGTCAGCAGTCGGTGATAACCAAGGCACACGCCAAGACCGCCGGTCACCCAATAGAGCGCCATGCAGATCCAGAAGCCCGACCAGGTGAAATAAAAGGGGGCGGCGAGGGCGGCGAGGTGGATGCCGCCGATCCAGATCGCCGTTGGCCAGTCGAGGTCGGTCCAGCTGCGGGCGGCTTCCTCACGCCGCGGCTCGATCTCGGCATGATGCTGGGCAGACTGCTCCGGCACGACAACCGATGTGCGACCAAACGAACAGGAATCGTCATCAAGGGCGATCTCGCGCGATGGCTGGCCACGTTGACCGGTGAGGGCGGCGGGTTCGGTGGGCGAGGCAGTGGGAGTCATGGGAATTCCTTGTCGTCCAGGACCTGGTATGGCATGCGGCAGGGGCAGTGGCATCTGTGTAGGATGTCCTTGAGCACTATCACTGTCACCTTTTCCGGCGGTTTGGCCAGCGCAAGCGGTCAGGCATCGGTCGAACCGATGTCAAAAACAGGTCAAAAATCGCTCTTCTTGCGGGTCTGATCGGGGGGGCGGATGGCGGTGTTTTCGCTGCGTCGCGGCTGGGAGACCGCCGTCGGCAGGAGCCGCATCAGCCATGATGTCGCCGCCGAGGCCGGCACTGTCGGTGCGTCGGCGGGCCCGACAAGCCAAGCCAGTCGATCCAGTGGCACCACACCGGCAGGCTCATCGACCAGCGAAAGCCCCTGCCGACGGACGAGCGAACCGTTGCGGTTCTCGCCAGAGAGAATACGAAGCCCGCCGCTATCGATCACCAACCGCACCTTGAGGTCGTCGAAGGCCCGCATGGGCTCGCTGGAGAGCGACTGAAACGCGGGACCGGCCCGACACCCACAGGTCGTCACCAGCGCACCGAGCAACGACTGGGCGACCATGCCGCGGACGGCCGACCCGGTAGCAGTTACGGACACAAGCCGGTCATCATCCCATTGGAGCCGCTCGATCTCGACCGTCAGCAGTCCCTCCAGGGAGTGCCTCGCACCGGATGCCAGTTCCTCGAGACGAATTCCTTCCACAAGTCCGCTCGCAACGCCAGACCAGCCGCCGCTGGCAATCGACGCCTCCACCTGGCCACTGACCATCGCGGCAGGCCCGAGTTCCGGCCTGCCAAGTGACGCGGGCACCACTTCCCGCACCACGGCCCATGGAATAGGCGTGCGAACCACTCCGCGAACCTCGTGCCGCCACGGACTGCCGGCGGTGGCGATTACCCGCAACTCGTCCCCTTCATGCCCTCGATCGACACGGTGGATGCGAACCGCACGAGAGTCACCGGCCGCAACGCACTCGATCCGCAGCGGAAAGGCTTCGCGACCTTCAGAGGCGGCAGGGTCGTGGCGAGTCGACGCCGTGAGCGGGACGTCCCAGTTCACCGCCCCCACCTCGATGACCCACGCCCTGGAAAACCGCACCGGCTCATTCAGCCAGGCCCGTGCCACACCCGCCAACACCGCCGCGGCGGCCGGCCTGCAGGCGACCGTCGGCAGCCGCAGCCGCACCTCGTCGCTCGAGGTCTCCACCTCGATCTCCGGCAGCAGGAGCAGGGGACTGCCGCCCGTGGCCAGCAGCGAGCAGTCTCGCAGCCTCAAGGCACCAGGGCGGACGTGTTCGACCGAGCCAATCTTCAATGGAATTCCGAGAACCTGCTCACCCTGGCGGCGGAGGGCATCACGATGGGCCGGAGCATGCCGCATCACCGCCCAGGTCATCAGGGCTGCGCAGGGCACGACACCGAGCAGCACGAAGAGCGTGCGCACGCCGCGAATCTTCGCCGTCGATCGCTCGATGAACATCCCTGTTCCTCGTCGGAGCCGCCGGCCGCGGCCGCTATTTCTGCCTCGCCAAATCGTGATACAGCCGCCAGCGGGCCTGCATCTCCTCGATGCTGTCGCCACCGAACTTATCCACGAGTGCCGCGGCCACCTCGAAGGCCACGACATTCTCGATGATCACACTGCAGGCGCTCACCGCGCACACATCGCTCCGTTCGTAGGCGGCCTCTTCGGACTCTTTCGTCCGCAGATTCACCGAGCCGAGCGGCTTGCGGAGCGTGCTGATCGGCTTCATGGCCGCCTTCACGACGAGCGGCTGGCCGTTGGTCATTCCGGCTTCCAGTCCACCGGCATTGTTCGTGGGCCGGCTGAAGCCGAGGGTTGGGGTATCGCGGTCCCCCGCCACATAGGCAATCGCATCGTGCACCTCCGATCCGCGGCGGCGGGCCGTCTCGAAGCCCATTCCGATCTCGACGCCCTTGATCGCCTGCACCGCCATGACTGCCTGCGCGATCCGGCCGTCAAGTTTGCGATCCCACTGGGCGTGCGTACCGAGGCCAATCGGCAACCCCGTGATCTGCACTTCGACGATGCCACCGAGCGTGTCGCCTTCCTTACCCACTTTGTCGATGAAGCTGGTGACCTCGGGATCGCGGTCAGGCTTGAGCGAGTAGACGGCGCTGGAGTCGCGGATCTCCCGCAGATCGGCCGCAGATCTGCCGAGAAGGCTGTCTTCGGGACCACCGAGCACAAGACCGCCAAGTTCCCGCACCCAGCCGGCCACCTCGATGCCAAAGACGGCCAGCAATTGGCGGGCAAGCGCCCCGGCGGCTACCCGGGCAGCGGTCTCGCGGGCGCTAGCCCGCTCGAGCACGGCCCGCACGCTCCCCAAGTGCTTGATGCTGCCGGCGAGATCGGCATGTCCGGGCCGCGGCCGCTCGACATCGTCGAGCCGTTCAAGCTTGGCATCACGGTTGATCACCTCGAGCGCCAGTGGGCTGCCGAGGGTGACTCCCCGCCACAATCCCGATAGGAAGGTGACGGTATCGGTCTCGATCCGTTGGCGACCACCCCGGCCGTGGCCTCCCTGTCGCCGCTGTAGTTCCGCATTGATAGCATCGGCATCGACGGCGAGGCCAGCGGGAAAGCCATCGACGAGGGCGACAAGGGCGGGGCCGTGCGATTCGCCGGCAGTCCAGTAACGCAGCATGAGAAGAAGCCGGGAGGTGGCAGGGACATCGAACGAGAACGATGGATTCTAGTTTCAAAAACTGCCGCCCCCTAGGGCAGTTCAACCTTTTCCTACACCTCAGAAAAGTGACTTGCCGGTGAGGAGGCAAAGGGCATCGCGATATTTTTCGAGGGTTTTGGCGACCACGTCCGCGGGCAGGGCAGGGGGCGGGCTAGCCTTGTCCCATCCGCTGGCCTCCAGCCAGTCGCGGACAAACTGCTTGTCAAACGAATCGGGGACGCGGCCTTTCCCGGCTTCGGCGGCCGGCCAAAACCGCGAACTGTCAGGCGTGAGAACCTCGTCGATGAGCCGCACCGTGCCGTCGGCATCGAGCCCCCATTCGAACTTGGTGTCGGCTACCACGATCCCGCGACCGGCGGCATGCGCCGCGCCTCGGGCGTAGACGGCGAGGCTCTTGTCGCGAAGCGTGGTGGCCAGTGGTTCGCCGATCGCCGCGGCCATCTCTGCAAATGACACGTTTTCATCGTGCCCTGCCTCGGCCTTCGTCGCCGGCGTGAAGATCGGCGCAGGCAGGCGATCACCAGCCCCGAGGCCGGGCGGCAGCGACTCACCGCACACGGTGCCATGTTGGCGATACTCTGCCAGCCCCGAGCCGGCGAGCCAGCCACGGACGACGCACTCAAATGGAATCACGGCACTCGCTCGCACGAGCATCGTGCGGCCACGAAGCGGCTCACGATCGACCGACGCCGGCAAGTTCATCGCATCAACGTCGGTCGTGATCAGGTGGTGGGCGACAGGATCAGGGCTCGTCGCGAGCCACTCACACCAGAAGGCTGAAATGGTGGTGAGCACCTTGCCCTTGCCGGGGATCGGCGTCGGGAGGATCCAGTCAAAGGCACTGATTCGGTCGGTGCTCACGATCAGCATCACATCGCCATGCTGGGCATCCCGCAGCCGGTAACAGTCCCGCACCTTTCCCCGCGAAAGCGTACCGATGCCCAGATTCGTCTCGATCACGGCGTCATTCATGGCGACTGTTCTAGCAAAAATCGCGGGACATTCTCGGGAGGGCGGCATGCGCATCGGCCTGGAGCCGGGTGGCTACTACATGCACCACGCTGCCACGGCGCTGGATCCGGCCCTGCACGACGAGCACGGCCGCCCGACGGGCAGCCGCGTCGGCATGCTCCCACACATCGGGACGGACGACGATATTGGCGACGCCAGTCTCATCCTCGATCGACAGGAAGATCATTCCCTTGGCCGTCGCCGGTCGCTGACGCGTGAGCACGATTCCCGCTACCTGCACGCGGCGGCCCTCCGGGGCCGCTGTCGCGGCGGCGATCGTATCGATGCCCTGCGTAGTGCATCGCGGCCGCTCGAAGTGCAACGGGTGAGCGACGAGCGACAGGCCGGTAGCGCGGTAATCGGCGATCACTTCCTCCTGCCGGCTCATCGGTGGCAGACACAATCGATTCGGCGAAGTTTCGTTGCTGAAGCATGTATCATTGACGCCGGATTTGCTCTGGTCGTCCTCGTCTTCATCGAGCTGCTCCAGCAACGGCATGCTGCCAGGGCGGTCGAGAAACCGCATCGCCTCCCAAACTGCCCGCCGCCGGTCCAGGCCCAGCGATCCCAAGCCACCGGCGCGGGCCAGGTGCAGTAATGACTCGCGGCTGAGGCCGGCGCGGAGGGCCAGGTCGCGGAGAAGCCGAAAACGGCCGTCGGTGCGGGCTGCCTCGATCCGCATACCTGCCGACTCACCCAGGCCATACACCTGCTCAAGCCCCAGCCGAATGGCCGGCTGCTCCCCGATGGTTGACTCTCTGCCTTCAGTTCTCCTTGGCACCTCCAGCGTCGCATGCCAGCGGCTGGCATTCACGTCGACCGGGAGCACCCTCACACCATGCGCCTTCGCATCGCGAATAAGCTGGGCCGGTGCATAAAACCCCATTGGCTGGCTGCCCAGGAGTGCAGCGGTGAAGGCCGCCGGATGGTGCCGCTTGAGCCAGGCCGACACATACACGAGTAAGGCGAAACTTGCCGCATGAGATTCAGGGAAGCCGTATTCGCCAAAGCCACGGATCTGGCCAAACACCTGCTCGGCAAACCGCTGCGACAGCCCCCGCGCGAGCATGCCGGTGATCAACTTCTGGCGAAACTCCTCGATCAGCCCCGGCCGCCGCCAGGCACCCATCGCCCGCCGCAATTGATCGGCCTCACCCGGCGTAAAGCCCGCCGCCACGACGGCCAGCCGCATCGCCTGCTCCTGAAAGAGTGGCACTCCGAGGGTCTTTTCCAAGACCTTCCGGATCTCGTCGTTGGGATAGGTCACCGGATCCTCGCCAGCCCGCCGCCGCAGGTATGGATGCACCATGTCACCCTGGATTGGCCCCGGCCGTACGATCGCCACCTCGATGACGAGGTCGTAGAAGCAGGCCGGCTTGAGCCGCGGCAGCATGCTCATCTGGGCCCGGCTCTCAATCTGAAACACACCCACCGTGTCGGCCCGGGAGACCATCTCATAGACGGCTGGGTCTTCGGCCGGCACCGTAGCGAGCGTGAGCCTAGGTCCACCGGCCGACTCAATGAGATTGAAGGCCCGGCGGATGCAGGAGAGCATGCCGAGGGCGAGGCAATCGACTTTAAGAATGCCAAGTTCATCGAGGTCGTTTTTATCCCACTGGATGATCGTCCGACCGTCCATCGCAGCAGGCTGAATCGGTACGAGATCACAGAGATCGCCGCGCGTCATCACCATGCCACCGACGTGCTGCCCGAGATGCCGCGGAAAGCCGACGAGCTGGCCGACAAGCGTCATGAGCCTCGTGCCCGTGTCGCCGGCAGGATCGATTCCCGCCTCGGCCAGCCGCGTCGGCAGATCCTCGAAGCCATCTGCCACGTCGAGCACCGCAGCCAGCGCAGCGACCCGGTCGAGCGACAGCCCCAGCGCCTTGGCCAGATCGCGAACGGCCGACCGCAGCCGATACGAAATCACTTCGGCCGTCATCGCCGCCCGGGTGCGGCCGTAGGTCTCGTAGATGTATTGAATCACCTCTTCGCGACGCTGGTGCTCGAAATCGATGTCGATGTCGGGCGCCTCGCGCCGTTCACGGCTCACGAACCGCTCGAAGAGCACGTTCATCCGTGCTGGATCAACTGACGTGATACCCAGGCAGTAGCAGACAGCTGAATTGGCGGCCGAGCCGCGGCCCTGGCAGAGGATGCCGCGGCGGCGGGCAAACCGCACGACATCAAAGACCGTAAGGAAATAGGCCTCGTAGCCGAGTTCGGCGATCAGCGTGAGTTCATGACCGATAAGCTGCCGCACCGCTTCAGGCACGCCATCGGGATACCGCTGCGTCGCCCCCTTCCAGGCCAGGTGCGCGAGATACTCCCGCGGCGAACGGCCCATGGGCACGGCCGCGTCGGGATACTCATACCGCAGTTCGTCGAGCGAAAACGTGCACCGCGCCGCGATGTCGGCCGACCGCTCCACTGCCTCAGGCACCACGGCGAATCGCTCAGTGATCCGCCAGCGTTCCTGGAGATGCCGCTCGCCGTTGGCCAGGAGTTGGTCGCGGACCTCCTCGACCGTGCTGCCGTGTCGCACCGCAGTGAGGGTGTCGAAGAGCGGTAGCCGCGACCGCTCGTGGTAGCGCACGTCACCAGCCGCCACGAGCGGCACACGAGTTCGCCGGGCCAACTGTGCAAACCACTCGAGGCGCTGCCTGTCATCCCCTTCGAGAGCAACCTCGGCCAGAGCATGCAGCCGATCACCAAATACCCACCGCCATTCGAGCAATTGCTCCACGATTTCCTGCTCATCAGTCTGTCGAACAGGAATTCCTGCAGCGTGCATTTCCGAAGAGCGACAGGCCGCCAGTGGCACCCCGGCGATAAGCCCGCCTGAGTGCATGGCGATATCGTCGAGCAAAAGCTGACAGCCGCCGCCATCGCCCTGAGCTGCGGCCTGCTCGTAGCCGCGTGTCAGCAGCCGGCAGAGGTTGACATAGCCCGTGCGATCAGCCGCCCACACCACCAGCGGCGCAGCATTGACTGGTTCGAGTGCCGCCCCAATGACAAGCTTGAGCCCGGTTTGCTTCGCCGCGGCATGGGCCCGAACAATGCCGGCGAGCGTGGCATGATCGGTGATCGCCAAGGCCTCGTAGCCGAGTGCATGGGCCGTGGCCACGAGTTCATCGGGGTGCGAACCGCCGCGATGAAAGGAAAAGTTGGTTGTGCAGTGAAGCTCAGCGTAGCGCATCAGGCAAACATCCCATGGAGAAACCAGGCTCCGTCACGAAGCCTGCGAAACAGCCAATACCTTCCTCCCGTCTCCGTCTCGACGACGTAGTAATCGCGGCGGACGCACGGCCCCCGCCACCAGGCTGTCTCGATCCGTTCCGGGCCGTGGGCCCGGGCCACCTGATGGGTCTCGCAGTTCCAGCGAAACCGCAGTGGCGGCCCGCCATCCCCCGGCGACAGCCTGTCGCCTGCGATAGGCATGACCGACACGGTCTCGAGCGGCACTGGTCGGGACAGCATCCAGACCGGCCGCCGCCCAACCGGCGACAGCCGTTCCGGGGCCATTCCATGGCCACCGACACGATCGCCAGCCGACCGACCACCATGTCGGCGGGCCAATGCTGCCGATGCCGTTCGTGAGCGGAGACTGGCCGGCACCGCCACCCAGGCATGCTCCGGCTGAGCATCGGCCACGGGCTGTGGCTCGAATACGGCACCACGGCCAAGCCGACCGGCTAACCGGTCGAGCAGCATCGCCACCTGGAGCAGCGAGTCATCATCTGCCTCGCCATCGATGCCACTGAAAAGCACCCGCTGCCGGCAGTCAGCCGCCGCCACAGCAATCACCTCCACAACGACGCTCTCTATTTCCTGCGGCAGCCGCAGCCTGGCCAGCCGCAGTCGCACGAGATCAGCCAGATGCCTGGCCGATCCACTCGGCCGAAACACCCCGATATCGATCACCACCGGCGCCGTGGGCTGCCGCGTGGCATCGCCCGCCCGCCCCGGATCGAGCCGCACCTGCAAAGACGTGATGCCCTTGCCATGGGCAGCCACCTCGGCGACACACCGCCCCACGAGCCGTTCCACAAGCGGGAGGAGCAACGCCTCCCCTCCCTCCCGCACGGAGACAGGAACCTCAAAATCATGGGCGGCATGGGGCAATTCCGCATCGGCCGGTGGCTCGAGCGGTTCGGCCCGGGATCCAGAAAACTCGGCCAGCCGCCGCGCGAGCAGCTGTCCGAATCGTGAGACCAGACTCTTCCGCGGCAGGCGAAGCACGTCGCCGATCGACTCCACTCCCACTTCATCGAGCGCGGCCAGCACGCGGTCGTCGAGCCGCAGCGCCGCCGCGGGCAAATGGGCCAGCGGCTGCAGTGTTGCAGTGGGCACGACCGTCCACCGCCGTGGCCGGCGCCGCCATGCATCGGGAGGAGCAGTCGCCACATTCACATTCACCGGTTTTTTTTCAGAGCGTATTTCGCATCCTGCCACGCGATGGGTGAAGTGGGCGGCGGC
>CAMCYH010000001.1 GCA_945883745.1 Candidatus Kuenenia stuttgartensis | reverse complement strand
ACACGTGATCGACGACGACGCCGCCTACGCGCTCGTGCAGGAATATCAGACGCGACCAGTTGCCGGTGTGCAACTCGAGGCCCACCGGCGTTATGTCGATGTTCAATACATCGTCCGCGGGGTTGAGGCGATTTATTGGGCGCCACTGGACGGCCTTACGGTCACCGTGCCTCATGACGACTCGAAAGACGTGGCGCTGTTCGCTGCTTCCGCAAATATGATTCCCGTGCCGATCCGGGTGGGCCAGTGCGCGATCCTGTTTCCCGAAGACGCCCACGCCCCCTGCTGCACCTGGGGCGAACCTGCGGAGGTTCTTAAGGTGGTTGTCAAAGTGGCCGTGGCGAACTGATTCTGATCGAGTAGTCAGCCCACCAGCGCGGGCTGTCCCGCCGGCTGGCGCATAGCGGCTGGATTGGGAAACCGCAGCGCCCGCCCCACTCAGCTCCGGGCGCGAGCCCGAGGGCCGCAGCGGAGACAGCCCGGCGGCTTCCTCCCAGCCAGGTATCACACCCGCGGCAGCTCGAAGCCCTTGCGGTATTCACGGGTGAAGAGCGCGTTGGCTTCGGCATCAGCCGATCGCTCTGTGGCCGGATCAATCGTGAGCTCGCGGCCGAGCACGTAAGGCGTGTCGGTCACATCCACCGCGTTGTCCCGCAGATGATCCTCAAACGCCGCAAACGTTTCGGCAACATGCTGCTCGTCCGCAGCCAGTTGCGGCCGCGTGCCGAGGCTCGCCTGCTTGCCGAGGGCCCATGACGCGTTGCCCAGGTGGGCCATGGCGCTGGAAATGTGGCCCTCCTCGATATCGAGATGCAGTGCCGCACGGTCGCGACTGCGGACGGCGTCGACAAAGTTGTCATAGTGCAGTTGGTCAGAGCCGCCTTTCCAACTGGCCAGTTCCTTGCCATCGTAGTCGAAGGCGGTGCCGCTGTTATAGCTTGGGGCAACCACATAGCCCTCCGTGCCCCACCAGATGTTTGCCACGCCAACGGGCCCGGCCTGCCGCGCGATCGTCGGCGTGGTCTTGAGTTCGAGCCCGCGAACTTCGGAGATCACGAGAGCGTCGTCCCACTTGAAAAGCGAGATCTGGCTATTCGCCGTGTCGCCATTGTCATGGTAGCCCAACCGACCGCCGAGGCTCACGACCTGCGTCGGCAGGGTGCGCTTCCCAAGCCCCCAGCGTGCCTTGTCGATCTCGTGCGGATTCTGGTTACCGAGGTCGCCGTTGCCCGTCAGATGGTTCCAGTGCCAGTCGTAGTGGAGCCGCTCGCGCTGGGGCACGACGGCCGGCGCCGGGCCGGCCCAGAGATCGAAGTCGAGCCCTTTCGGCAACGGGGCGGGCGTGTCGACCAGCCCGATGCTCTTCCGCCGCTTGTAGCACAGGGCATGAGCCACTGCGACTTTACCGATCTTGCCGGCATGGATGAACTCGATCGCCTGGCGCATACCCGGCATGCTGCGGCTTTGCGCACCCATCTGACAGAGGCGGCCCAGCTTGCGGGCCCACTGCGTGGTCACGCGGCCTTCCTCCACATTGTGGCTGCAGGGCTTTTCCACATAGACGTCTTTGCCCGCCTGCATCGCCCAGATCGCCATCAGCGCATGCCAGTGATTGGGCGTGGCGATCGAGACAACGTCGATCGATGGGTCTTCGAGCAGGCGGCGATAATCCTGCACGAACCGCGGCTTTCGCGGCATGTCCGGAAACTTCTTCAGGGCCCGCTCCTCAACACCGGGGTCGCAGTCGCACCAGGCGACGAGTTCCACGCCGGGATTGCCGAGCCAGCCGGCAATGTGATTAAGCCCGCGGCTATTGAAGCCAACAACGGCCACCCGAATCCTGTCGTTCGGCCCCGCCGGCTTGGCGGCCGTGGTGATCACCGGTTCGGCTGCTCGAATGTGGCCCCCGGCTGTAGCGGAAGCGGCAACCGCAAGGGCATGTTCAACGAAGCTGCGACGCGATATCGACATGGGATCCTCCAAGAGTGGCTCGGGACGTCTCTGAGGATCGATGCTCAACACGGAGATGTCAATCGCAGCCCACCAAAAACCGGCTCCGTTTCGCTATGATTCTCGCGATGCGAACGCCCGTCACTCGTTTTACGAGAGGTACGCCCCAGATGTCTTCCTTGCCTGCTTGTTTCGAGAGGCGTCATCGCATCTCCAGCCTGGCCCTTATGCTGGTCACAACCATGTGGTCTGCCGTCAGCCTGACTGCGGAGCCAGACAAGGCCGCCGCCAAGCTTTCAGCGGAGCAGATGCGGGCATTCGCTGTGCAGAAGACAGTCACCGGCGGTGCGATGGTGCGGCTGTACGGCGAGCCGATCGCAGAATACATCGTCGATCGCGGCAACAAGCCGTTTCTGTGGGGGCTCATCGGCCCAACAGGAAAGTCCATGACCCGTTCCTTTCCGATGGCGGAGGTGCTGGGAGAGACGACCGATCACGTTCATCAGCGGGGGCTCACCTTTGGTCATCAGGGCGTAAACGGATTTGACACCTGGACGGAAGAGGCCACCTATCGGGATGCGGTGCAGGCAGCCGGGCTCGCGAGGCTCGGCCGCATTCGCCATCGCGGCTACCGCGCGGTTACCGGTGGCCCCACGGCCGTGATTCACGCCCACAGCCAGATTGTCGATGCCGCCAACGCGCCGCTGCTCGACGAGGAGCGTCGGATGACATTCTCCTACGGGCCCGGCGTGCGGATGATTGATGTGGATATCGAGTTGATTGCCGCCCACGGGCCGGTCGAGCTAGCCGACATGAAAGATGCGGGCATCTACATCCGCGTGCCCGACAGCATGGCGGTCGATCGCGGGCTCGGGGGCACGATCATCAATAGCCACGGCGAGCGGGATGCCGCTGCCTGGTCGCGTCACGCCACGTGGGTCGATTATCACGGCCCGGTGGAGGGCGAGCATCTTGGCATCGCGATCCTCAATCATCCGACGAGTTTTCGCCACCCCACCGCCTGGCATGTGCGAACGTACGGCCTGTTTTGCGCCAACCCATTCGGAATGAGGCAGATGAACCCCGCCGCGGAGAGCGGGGCGGTGACGCTTGGGGCAGGGGAGAAGTTGTCGCTCCGGCACCGTTTCATTTTCCATCGCGGCGACGAGCAGCAGGCTGGCATAGCCGCCGCCTACGAGGCATATGCCGCCGAGACGCCGTCGCCGCTCAACCAAGAAACAGGGAAATAGAGCGGCACACATGAACTACGCGATTTGCAACGAGACGTTTCAAGACTGGCCGCTCGCGAGGGCCTGCGACTTCGCCGCGGCCTGCGGCTACCGTGGGCTCGAGGTGGCCCCCTTCACGCTGGCGCCTCTGGCCACCGACGTGACCGCAGCCCAGCGGGAGGAGGTCCGCCGCACGATCGAGCGGGCGGGGCTTGAGTGTATCGGCCTCCACTGGCTGCTCGCCAAGACGGAGGGCTTTCATGTCACGCATCCCGACTCCAGCACTCGCGAGCGAACTGTTGCATACCTCGAGGAGCTGGCCCGTCTGTGCCGCGATCTTGGCGGACGGGTGATGGTGTTTGGTTCGCCCCAGCAGCGGAGCCTGCTGCCGGGCGTGATGCCCGAGGAAGCCTTTGATCGGCTTACCGACACCTTTTCGCGGATCGTGCCGACACTCGAGGCCACCGACACGGTGGTGGCCATCGAGCCGCTGGCGCCGGTTGAGACCAACGTCCTCAACACGGCCGCCGAGGCCTGCCGCCTGATCGATCGCATCGGCTCGCCCCATGTGCGACTCCTGCTCGATGTGAAGGCGATGTCGAGTGAGGCCGAGCCGATTCCCGAGATCATTGCGGCCGGCAGCCGCCATCTGGAGCACTTTCATGCCAACGATGCCAACCTGCAGGGCCCGGGCTTCGGCACGGTCGATTTTGCTCCGATCTTCGCCGCCCTCGACCGCGTCGACTATCGCCGCTGGGTGAGCGTGGAGGTGTTTGACTATGCTCCCGGCATCGAACGGCTCGCCAGGGAAAGCATCGAGTACATGCGGGGTATCGTCGCTCAGGTCACGCACCACAAGGCCTGACGCAAAAACTGTATCGGCCCGTTTTGGTGGCTTACGTTCTTTGCCCGGCGGGAGTTGTACCACAGGCGTGTCGAATGGGATCAGTCAGCGGCGGTAGTCATTCGCAGGTTGTCGATGAAGAAGGCAGTCTTCGTCGTGCCAAGACCTGAGAAAAGGAGGTAGCCGGCGTCACGCCACGACTCCTTGCAGACGATCTTCGGAAACACCTTGCTGCTGCCATTCTGCCGCATGAGTTCGACCACGTAGCTCCCTGCGCCCGTCCCTGAAGCGGTTTCAGCCGTTATCTTCAGCCGAAACCATTCGCCAGGCGGTATCTCCGCCAACGAAGTCCCTGCTCCACTACCGGCCGACAGCCTGCCGTTCTTCCAACTGACAAGCGGCCCCGCGGCGTACGGACCGGCGCCTCTGATCTCAAAGAACCAGTCGGCACCAGGCTGTGACATCACGTCGAAGGCAACAGTGAACCGGCCCGACGTCCAGGAGGGACGACAGTGCAAAATCGGCTCGTAGGTGTTGAGCAGGTCCGGCGCATCCTGAACCTTCAGGCTGCGTCCAGACCTTGCGGCGGGCTGGCCGTCAATCGGCAGTGGCGACGAAGCCTCGGCCGTCACGCCCACCCCTTCACCGCGATCGGGCTGTCCCTTCGCTCGCTCATACGACGCCGCTGGAATGCCGATCGTGCCGATGGATACGGCGTCGAAGGTCTCGAGGGGAATGGAAACCGCGGGCGACGGCCACGGGCGGGCATCCACATTCCACGTCGGATAGTCATGGCCACGGGTGGCCAACGCCCGCCAGGCTGCGTCGCCACCGCGGACGCCGGCGATCGAGAGATCCCACTCTGTGAAGCCGAGCTTTTCAGCCGGGCTCCCATCCTTGAGACGGAAATCGCGGGCTCCGGCATCAACAAACAGCGGATCCGCGAACACGCTTCCCTTGTCACGGCCCATTGCGCGCCATGAATCCCAGGTGATCGTTCCGGTGTTGAGTGGGCTCGGGGTCTTGCCATCGGTGCGCCAGTAGAGATTGTTGCGGAAGATGATCGAGTCGGCCGGTTCGCCCTTGGAGGGATTGGAGACCAGCGCCCAACTGGCGTCGCCCCTGTCGAGCAGCGTTGCGGGCGGATCCCAGATCACAATATTCCGCTCATAAATGAAGCACAGCCGCGGCTCATTCCGCGTGCGATACACCTGGGCTCGGCGGCCAAAGGCGAAGATGTTGTTGCGAACACGGTTGGCGTAGCCAAAGTGCTGGTGGAAGCCGCTGTCCCACGTGTCGTGCACGAGGTTGTTTTCGGCGAAAGAGTCACAGCTCCCCTCGTCGTAGTAGATCCCCCAGCCGCCGTACCGGTAGCTGTTGATATGGTGGATGTGGTTGCCGCGGATCACGGTTCCCGGGGATGTGCCGAGGCCATAAAAGCCGCCCATGTCACTCAGATACGACCAGCCGAGGTGGTGGATGTGGTTGTTCTCCACGAGTGTCTCGCGGGACATGCTCTCTCCGTAACCCCAGTTCCAGCCGGCGCTCACGCCCGTGTAGAAGAAGTCGCCGATGTCGCAGTGGGTGACCGCGCAGTGCTGCGTGTGGGTGAGGGTCACGCCACAGCTGCTGGGATGACGTCGACCACCATGCTGAATGATGCAGTCGTCCACCACGATATCACGACAGAGTTTCGCCTCGCTGGGCCGCGTGGTGTCGCCTACGACCACGCCGCCGCCGCCGAGATCGGAAAGCTGGCAATGGACCACGGACGAGTCGCTGCAACCGTTATGAAAATGGATCGCATGACGGCCCACGTGGGCCACAGAGCACGACTCGATGCGAATCCGTTTGCTGTCGGTCGCCTCGATCGCTGCGCCCACGCCCGGGGCGGCCTGACCCTCGAAAAGGCCGTTTGCAGGATAGAGGTCGTTGTCGAACTCGAACCGCAGGCCGCGGATGGTGAGATCGCTTGTTCCCTTGATGGTGAGCAGTCGATTCGCGACGGGTACGACGGCAACCACGGTATCGGCCCTCTCACCCGGCAGCGGACGGTAGAGCACTTCACCGGCCGCCCGATCAAGGAACCATTCCCCTGGACTGTCGAGGGCCTCGCGATAATTCTCCAGCCAGAGCCGCAGGGCCGGATCGCCTCCCGGCGTCAGCGGATAGCGGCTCTGCCCCTTGATGCGAACGCAGCGAGCGGCGTCGTTCAAGGCGGCGACTCGCGCCTGCGATGTGCACCAGTCGTGCGTGATCGTCACGAGCAGATCGGGCTGCTTGTCGGCCCGGATCCTCTTGAGGAGTGCGTACGACTCAGGCGGCAATTGGAAAGCCTTCTTGTCGGCCGTGGAGCCGAGATCGGGGAAAGCATCCGCTGGCGCGGCCGTCACAATGTGGAGGTAGCCGCGGTTGGGATGACGGGCCCGGGTCGCGCGACGGCCGTTGATCCAGAGTTGTTCAAAAACCAGCTTGCCCGACTTTCCCTCGGGAATGGAGGCGACCCAGAGGTCGTCCCGCTCATGCCAGCCCGTGATCCGTACACCCCCGGAGAAGACGGGTGCAGCGCCCGGGGCCGCCACCCACTCTGTCTCCGAGTCTTCCACGGTGAGCGCGAGGGGCTCTGTCAGGGAATACGTTCCGTCGGCCACGACGATCCGGGCGGGCCTGGGGGCAACGCGTGCGGCGTCGCGTGCGGCCTGGGGTGTGCTCACGGGCCCGGTAGGCGAGAGCAGTATGTCGCCTGCCGTCAGAAGGCCGGCCGGGAGAAGGGCGGCGAAAATCCAGTAGGCAATCACGTTTTTCATGGCGGAGGCTGTCATGCGGCAATGCTGCTTTTCGCAGGATGTCGGTACACGTTCTCCGCCAGGCACGAAACGATTCATTGGCTTCGCAGGTCTGCCAGAGCGCTTCACTTTGCTTCAGACGTCAGGTCAAAATTGATCGTATTGCTGCCCGGCGTGACCGTAGCGGTGAGTTCGGTTTTGTTGTGATAGCGAGCCGGAAGGAGTTCCGGCCTCCCTGCTATCGCGGCGAGGCCACCTTCGCCACTGGCCGCATCGATGTGTGATGTGATCCTGACCGTGTGCGTTCCCAGTTCGGCCCCTTCCTGCCGATGCGTGTACTGCAGCAAATAGCGGCCTGCTTCATCGGTCACCCCGACCGCCATCCGGCCTTCTCCGCGCGAGAAGGTCACCGTCGCCTGAGGTAACGGCGAACCATCGAGGGTGACAACGCCGCTGACCCGACCAAGGGTATAGGCAGGGCCACACCCGGCGATACAGACGCAGAGAAGGAGCGGCCCAAAGATCTTTACTCCGCGACGGCTCATTCCCATGAGAAACGTCCGTTGGCGTTCACAGGTGTGTGGTGATGGCATCGCTCAGCGGCTGAAAACAAAGCCGTCATTGATTCCGGCCATCGCTTCCAAAGCACTATTTACGGTTGTCGAATTTGTGGCCACTGTGTCACAGCCAATTGTCTCCCTGAGAAACTCGGTGCTGCCGTCAGCCATCAAAAACTGGGCCCCACCAGGATGGAGACTGCTGGGAGACTGCCGCATCTCATTTGATGAGTTGCTGTGCGTGAGTACTGGGTTGATGCTGTGCCAGATGCTGAATGTGATTGTCATCAGGCCCTGGCCCCAGCCGTAGTTCCCCGGAATGGGTGTGGTGTTTGAGGCGGGGCCGTTTCCGTCGGCATCCCGCACCGACCATAGCGTACCTGCTGCCATCCGATGGTTCCCGAGCGTATAGGATCGCTCGCCGGCGATGAGTGTCTTGGAGGTGCCGTCGAGGATGTCCTTGATGCCAATTGCCCTGTCACGAAGAAAGACTCCGATCGCACCAGTGGTTCCATTGGCTGGATTCGTTGGCGCATGCGAGCGAATGAGCGCCTGGTTGTTATTTCCGACGTAGTTTGTGACAGGCAGGCCGGTGTTCGGACTGCTCGCTGATGCCCCTCTCACGATCGCCCAACCCGGATCGATGCCGGCATCGTGCAATGCCGGTCCAACGTCGGATGGGCAGCGGAAAGCCGAGACCGGCGCGAGAAATGTCGACTGGTTGGCGGCGAGAGACGGAGATGGATCGGTTGTGCCAACTCCGAGCCTGTCGTAGGTGGTTTGCAATTCCATGTAGGGAGTAATCAACGCGGTCCACGACCAATAACCCATGTTGTCGAACGGTGTGGCGATTGTCTCGACTTTATAGGCCTGGGGAAACGCCCGCCGGGCATCGTGATAGTTGTGCAGCGCAAGACCGATCTGCTTGAGATTGTTGTTGCACATGCTCCGTCGGGCCGACTCACGCGCTGCCTGCACCGCAGGCAGCAGCAGGCCGATCAGAACACCGATAATGGCGATCACGACCAACAGTTCGACGAGGGTAAAACCGGTGGCGATGCCGCGATCGCTGCGATGGGTTGGTAGCTGCCGGAACGAATGCATCAAAAAACCCCCAGCGACTGCCTGTTCGGATAAAAAGTGACTGTAGCAAACCACCCGACGGTATGGCACACCGAGTCGGCAGGTTACCCCAAAAAGCCCGGATGGGGCAGCCTGCAAAAGAAAGTTTTTCGGGGAACTTTTGCCGGCCACCTGCCATCATTCAACGATGAATATGCCCTCCCGCCCCCAGCTCGATCAGTCCGATACTCACGTCGAGACCGCCATTCGGCAGGTGCGGGCCGGCGATGTACAGGCTTTTGCCGCGGTCGTCCGCCGGTTTGAGCGGCCGCTGCGGGCCTGGCTGGCCACCCATGCCCCGCCTGGCGTCGATATCGACGACATCGCCCAGGCAAGTTTTCTTTCGGCCTACACGCGGCTCGACGAGTATGCCGCCGATACCAACTTTGCCGCCTGGCTCTTCACAATCGCCCGCTACCAGCTCCAGACTGAGACGACCCGCCAGCGGCGGGTTGCCGACTACCGCAGCCGCTATGCCCCCGACCTCCTCGCCCGTGAGCTCGACCGCCGTGCGGCCGACGCCGCAACCGAGCAGGATGCGAGACTTGACATCCTCAAGGAGTGCCTCGACGCCATTGACGACTCGCGGCGACGGTTTCTCACCTGGCGGTATGACGAGGCGATTTCGCTGACTGAGATGGCCGTTCGCAGTGGCCGTTCGGTGATGGCAATCAAGAAACAGCTCTGGCTGCTCCGCCGTCAGCTCCAGGAATGCGTCGATCGCAAAGTTGCCACTGCCAGTAGTTGACCATCGCAGACACACCGTTCCCTCTTTGCAAGAGACTCCGATGAACATCAACCGCAACAGACAGCACTCCGACCAGGCCGCTCCTCACTCGTCCGACGAGCGGTTTGCCACGCTCTGGACCGACTACCTCGAGGGCGACCTCAATGCCGATGGCATGGCAGAGCTCAACGCTTTCTTGGCTGCCGATGAACAGCTGGTAACGCGGGCAGCCGACCTCTACCAGTTGCACCGGCGGCTGGGCGTGTTGGCCGAGCGGCGGCGGGATGTCGCCGCAATGCAAGAGTCGTCAGGCTTTGTGACCGATGTGATGGAGCGACTCTCCGCCGACGGCGATGCGATGGCTCGAGCGGTGATGGCTCGAATCACCCCGCGGGTGGAGCGGCGCCCGATCACAGGAGCGGGCTGGCGCGGGCCGCGCCGCCGGGACGGTCTGCTCGTCGGTGGGGGGCTCATGGCGGCTGCCGTGGCGGCGGTACTATTCCTTGGGTTGCAGCCGCGACGTGACGGCATGCCGGAGGGCAATCTTCCCGGTGCCGCGTGGCCGGAGGAGCGCTCACCGGCCGCAAGGTTTGTCAGTCTCGCCCGAGCGCGGTTCCTGGGCCGTGAGACGCCGGCATGCGAAACGACGGTCGATCTCGACGAGCGATATGTGCTTTCTGCAGGGCTCGTTGAGATCGCCTTCCCACTTGGGGCCACGGCGATCATCGAAGGCCCCGCCGTATTTCGTGTGTGCGGCGTCGATTGCCTGGCTGTCGATGCTGGCCGCTGCTCGGTGCACGCGCCGGACGGTGCCGAGGGTTTCCGCGTGGAAACGCCGGCTACGCGGGTGATCGACCGGGGCACGCGGTTTGTGGTCAATGTCGATGAGACGAGCACCACTGAGGTTCAGGTGATCGAGGGGGCGGCTGATCTCATCGCGAAGTCTGATCAATCGACTGCAATTCATCGGGTCGTGTCGGGGGGCGGCGCACGTCACGATCCTGCCACGCGAGGCGGCCAGATCGTCACCACTGCCGGTGGGGCCGATCGCAGCCTCTATCGGGCCAGGCTGCCCGATCGGCTTATCAGCTACTCCGCGTCGCTTTCGCATCCGGCCCCCGTGGCGCCTGGCGACCCGTCCGGTCCGGGCATCGACACGCTCCAGAATGTGTCGATCCAGCGGGGTGGGGCTGTGCGGACCTACGACATTGCCACATTGATCGGCGTGCGGATGATTCACTTCCACGCCACTCACAACAAAAACAACCTGACGCTTCCCGGCCACGCCGATTTCACTGCCGCGACGCTGCTCTCCGGTGAGGCGCGGCGGAGCCTTCTGGAGGCCGACCGCCTGCTCACGACCGGGGCGATCAACCCGGGAGGGTCAAAGACCCCGCTCACCACCGATCCTGTGCTCGCTTCGAGCACGAGCGATGGGGCCGCATCCACGCCAGGACTGGCAGTGACGTTTGCCTGTCCGGTGGTCAATTCCTCAGGCCCGGACGTGATTCTCTTTGAGCTGCAGATGCTGACCGATCCGCCGGAGGGCGATGCCTTCCATGTGTCACCCCTGCGGTTCGGGGGAGGACTCCGGGGGTACACTGTGACCGCCTATGACATCGACTCGACGTCGCCCGAATCGCAGTTGCTCGCGCCATTTCAGCTGTTTTCGTTCGCTGAAGCGCCGACGTCGCTGCCGGCATGGTTGGCCAGTTCGACCAACGATGGCAGCCTGCTCCCCGTGCGGGCGCAGGCGAACGCAGTGGCGATTGACCTCTCAGATCTTGGCTATGCGGAGGGCGAAACCTGCGACGGCCTCTTCATCCAAGACGCCGCCGACAACAAGACGACGATCGACCCGGTCTTCATCGCGGGCCTGCCGCCGCTTGACGACTGACGCGGTTGGTGGGTGAAGTGATTCCGACAGCCGAAAGGTCCTTGTGTGAAACAGAAAACCGTGTGGCATATCCTTTGCGTGATTGCGTGTGCGAGCATCTCGGACATGCTGGTGGCGGCCGAGTTGCCGACTGCGACTGACGATCTCTTTGAGATCCATGCCCGGCCGTTGCTCGTGGCTCATTGCATCCGCTGCCACGGGGAAGCCAAGCAGGAGGCCGGGCTCAACCTCGCCACTCGAGAAGGAATCCTGGCCGGCGGCGAGTCCGGCGCGGCCGTCGTGCCCGGAGAGCCCGCGGAAGGCTTGCTGCTGGAGGCGCTCCGCTACGAGTCGTTGGAGATGCCACCGACCGGCAAACTCGACGATGCCGTGATCGCCGGAATCGAGCAGTGGGTGGCCGCAGGTGCACCGTGGCCAGAGGGAACAGTGCTCGCGCCGGCCAATCCGATCACGGCCGAGGATCGGGCCTGGTGGTGCTACCAGCCTCTTACCAATCCGACAGTGCCGGAGCCGCCGGCCGCGATGGCGGACTGGTGCCGCAACGAGATCGACAGGTTCGTGGTTGCGAAGCTGGCAGAGCAGGGGATCGCCCCCGCTCCGGCCGCTTCACCGGGGACCGTTCTCCGCCGGGTTCACTACGCGGTCACGGGCCTGCCACCGAGCGAACGGCTCCTGCTCGAAACAGACGGTGGCGGCACCCTGCAGGATCCTGCTACGGTCGAGCAATTGGTCGCCGAACTGCTGGCGAATTCCGCCTATGGCGAACACCAGGCCCGCTTCTGGCTCGACCTCGTTCGCTACGCCGACTCCGACGGCTATCGGGGCGATCATCCTCGGCCCCATGCCAAGGAGTACCGCGACTATTGCATCCGCTCGTTCAACGCCGACAAGCCCTACGACCGCTTCGTGATGGAGCAGCTTGCCGGCGATGAGATCGATCCCGGCAACCGCGATGCCGTCATCGGCACGATGTTTCTGCGGCACTGGATTTATGAATGGAACCAGCGGGACGTGGAGGGGCAGTGGCAGAAAATACTGGACGACCTCACCGAGACCACGGCCGACGTCTTCTTGGCGCAGAGCGTCAAGTGCGCCCGTTGCCACGACCACAAGTTCGATCCGCTGCTACAAAAGGACTACTACCGGCTGCAGGCGTTCTTCGCGGCGTTCCAGCCCACGGAGGCCCTGCCAGTGGCCGATCTGGCCACGCTGGCGGCGTATGCCGCGAAGCAGCAGGCCTGGGAACACGCCACAGCCGATATCCGGCGGCGGCTCGACGCCATCGAACGGCCCCTTCTCATCAGGTATGCGAAGGGCCAGGAGCCGAAGATGTTTCCTCCGGAGATCCAGGCGATGATCGCCAAGCGTCCGGAGGATCGGTCTCCCCAGGAGCAGCAGCTCGCAGCGCTGGCTGCACGGCAGTTTACGTTTCATCCGGAGGCCCTCGACAAGCACCTCGACGAGGCGGCAGCCGCCGAGCGGAAAGAGCTACTCGCGCAGCTTGCCGCCTATGACAGCATCAAGCCAAAGCCGCTACCGACACAGCCGTTTGTGGCGACCGATGTCGGGCCGGAGGCCCCCGTCACCCGCATCCCCGACGATCGCACGATGGTGCCGATCGATCCCGGCTTCCTTACGCTGCTCGACCCCGAGCCCACCGTGATCGAGCCCCCGTCATCCGCCCTCGGCACCACCGGCCGACGTACGGCCTTGGCCCGCTGGATCGCCAGCCCGAGCAATCCCCTCACCGCGCGAGTCATCGTCAACCGTGTCTGGCAGCAGCACTTCGGCCGGGGCCTGTCGGCGTCGACCAGCGACCTCGGCCACCTCGGCCAGCCGCCGACCCACCCGGAGCTGCTCGACTGGCTGGCCTCGTGGTTTATCCGGGAGGGCTGGAGCCTCAAGAAACTCCATCGGCTCATCCTCACGTCGGCAACGTTTCAGCAGGCTTCCGACCGCGATCCCGACGACCGCATCACACGCGTCGATCCAGAAAACAAGCTTTTCTGGCGCATGAATCCGCGGCGACTTTCCGGCGAAGAGATCACCGACACGATTCTCGCCACAGCCGACGGTGTTGTGCCGGGCAAATCGCGGCAGCGGGCGATCTACAAGCCCGTCCGCCGCAACAAGCCCGATCCACTGCTGGCCGCCTTCGATCTTCCCGACCGCATCCAGTCGGCCGGTGAGCGGCACCGTACCACGACGCCGATGCAGGCGCTGCTCCTGGCAAATGGTGACTGGGCCCATGAGCAGGCTCGGGGAATCGCCCGCCGGCTTCAGTCGCTCTCCGACAGTGATTTTGTTAGCACGCTCCATCGACGGCTCTACGGCCGGGAGGCGACCGCAGGCGAACTCCGAGACGCTGCCGCCTTCATGGCGTCCTACGAGGGCATAACGCCTGCCGATCGGCGTCGCTCCGAAGCGGAAAAACTCGTGGCCATGCCCGGCGTCGTCGAAGGTCCGGCCGCCCACGCGGTCGCCTTGTCGCCGGAGGGTCCGCTCGCGATTGATCTTCCGGAGCTGGCTTGCCTCCCGGTCAACAACTTCACCGTCCGGACCGTGGTCTTGCTGCGGTCTGTCTACGAGGACGCCAAGGTGCGGACGATCGCCGCCACGTGGTCCGGCGATCCGAAAGAGCCTGGCTGGTCGCTTGGGGTGACGTCGGCGAAGAGCCGTTACCAGCCACAGAACCTGATCCTCCAACTCGTAGGGAAGACCGAGGATGCCGAAAACATTCACTACGAAGTGGTGCCCTCGAACCTGCGACTGGAGCTCGACCGGCCCTACTTTGTCAGTGTCAGTGTCGATCTCGACGACCTGAGCGACCGCGGGATCACGTTTTACCTTCGCGATCTTAGCTCACCCGATGCGCCGCTCCAGGCGGCGAGCGTGCGTCATGAGGTGAACCGTTTCATTCAGGACGGCGCGGTGTTGCGGCTCGGCACCCGTGCCGACAAACATGCCTGGGATGGCCTCGTCGGGAGGCTGCAGCTCGACGCCGCCCGCCTCTCAGCGGCAGAGGTCGAGGCCGGTGACTCCCGTGGTGCGGTGCTGGACTGGCGGTTTGACAATCCCGCCATGCTTGGCCACGACGCCTCTGGCCACGGTCACCACGCCCATGTGACGGTCGGCGCATTCGACCTGCACTCGCCACGAGAGCAGGCTCGCGCCGCTGTTGTCCATGCCCTGCTCAACGACAACGAGCTGTTCTACTTGGATTGAGTCTTGGTTCGAACTCGCCTCAGGACATCACAATGGCTTTTCTCAACCGTCGCGAAATGCTCACATCGGCCGGGGCTGGCTTTGGGGCTGTCGCTCTCGCCGGGCTCTGCGGCCGGGAGGCGGCGGCCTCTCCGGCAGGCGCTTCACCACTGGCAGCCAAGCCACCGCATGTGGCCGGACGGGCCAAGAGTGTGATCTTCCTCTTCATGGAGGGCGGCCCCAGCCACATCGACCTGTTTGATCCGAAGCCGGCGCTCGATCGCCTGGCGGGCAAGCCCGTTCCAGAGAGCTTCGGCCGCGTGATTACGTCGATGGGTGAGTTTGACTCGCCGATTCTGGCCTCAAAGCGTGCATGGAAGCAGCACGGCGAGGCGGGCCTCTGGATCAGCGACTGGCTTCCCCACATCGCCACGCAGGCTGACGAACTGGCCGTCATCCGCTCCTGTTGGACCAACGGCATCAACCACTCAGGCGGCGTCTGCCAGATGAATACCGGCACTCAATTTGCCGGCCGGCCGTCTCTCGGCAGCTGGGTGACCTATGGCCTCGGCACGGAGAATGACAATCTTCCGGCGTTTGTGGTGATGCAGGACCGTGAAGACGTCGTCGTCAATGGTCCGCGGAACTGGGGGAGCGGTTTCATGCCCGCCGTGTACCAGGGGGCCGCGCTCGAAGTCGAGGGGCCGCCGTTTCCCAACCTCGCCCCACCAAGCCATGTCACTGCTGCGCAGCAGCGACTCACGCTCGACTACCTCCAGGCACGCAATCGTCGGCATCAGGATGGTCGCGGTGAAAATAGCGAACTCGATGCCCGCATCCGTTCGTACGAGCTCGCCTTCCAGATGCAAGCTCATGCCCCGGAGGCAGTCGATCTTTCTTCGGAGACCGCCGAGACCAAGGCGCTGTACGGGCTCGGCGACAAGGAGACAAGCGCCTTCGGCCGCAACTGTCTTCTTGCCCGCCGCCTCGTGGAGCGGGGTGTGCGGTTTGTCCAGTGTTATCACGGTGCCGGCAGCAAGTGGGATGCCCACAAGGACATCGAGGGAAATCATGCGAAGATGTGTCGAGAGATGGACAAGCCGGTTGCCGGGCTGCTCACCGACCTGAAGCGGTGTGGTCTGCTCGATGACACGCTTGTGGTCTGGGGGGGGGAGTTTGGTCGCACCCCGATGAGTGAGAAAGGAAATGGACGCGATCACAACCCAAGCGGATTCACGATGTGGATGGCCGGCGGCGGTGTCCGCGGCGGCACGGTGCATGGCAGCACCGACGAGATTGGTCTTCACGCAGTGGAGAACCGTCTCCACGTCCACGATCTCCACTCCACGATCCTCTACCTGCTTGGCCTCGACCACAAGAAACTTGTCTACTTCCACGCCGGTCGCCCCGAGCGGATCGATGCCAACGAGGGCCATGTCTATGACGCGGTCGCGTCGTAGACGGCCACGCGCTGGGCGTCCCTGGATAGGCCGCACGGCCGGCCACGCGGCGTTCAGGCCACCTCCTGTGGCTTTGGCACCGCCCTCTCTGCCGGAAAAAAGTCGGCTGGTGTATCACCTTGACGGCCGATCCCGCTATTCTGTGGCCCTTGTCGGCAACCTTCACCAGCCACGTGCCGCTTCCATGACCACCAACCCGATCGCGATGACTTCTGCAGACCTTTCACGGATGAATGTCGAGGGATTTTCCGCGGATATCGAGCGGCTGAAGGCTGATTCCTACCGCCGGATCGGCCCGGAAGACTTCGCCCACTTGCGGAAGATCGAGCGGTACGGCCGTGTCGCGGCCATCCTCGGTCTCGCGACGGCCTGGACCATTCCCAATCCCATAACGGCTTTTCTGCTGAGCCTTGGACAATTCACCCGCTGGCTCCTGGCCCACCACATCACCCACCGCGGGTACGACCGCGTGCCGGGTATTCCCGCCCGATACACGAGTCGCGTATTTGCCCGCGGCTGGCGGAGATACATCGACTGGTTTGACTGGCTCGACCCCGATGCCTGGGATCACGAGCACAATATCCTTCACCACTACCACACAGGTGAGGAATCCGACCCGGACTTGGCGGAACGAAATCTGGAGTTTCTCCGCCAGATGCGGGTACCACTGTGGATCAAATACCTGCTCATGGCGCTGGCGGCCTGCACTTGGAAGATCATCTACTACGCCCCCAATTCCCTCAGCGTTCTCGACCCGGTGACCCGCAAGCGGCTCCACCACTCGCGGGTCGTGGCCTTCACAATCGGGAGCGTGCTCGACTTTCGTCGTGCGACGGTGCGACGGCTCTGGGCCACATGCTATCTGCCGTATGCAACCTGGCATTTCGGCGTTATTCCGCTGATGTTTCTGCCGCTGGGCACGACCGCGGTCTGGTGCGTGCTGGGCAACAAACTGCTCGCCGAGGCGATCACCAATGCCCATGCTTTTCTGGTCATCGCTCCCAATCACACCGCCGACGACCTCTACCGCTTTTCCTTCCATTACCACCGTAAGGATGAGTTTTACGTCACCCAGGTGATGGGATCGGCGAATTACCACTGCGGCGACGATTTCACCGACTACATGAGTCTGTGGCTCAACTACCAGATCGAGCACCACCTCATTCCCGACCTGCCGATGCGTCAGTACCGCCTGATCCAGCCGCAGGTGAAGGCACTCTGCGAGAAGCACGGAATTCCTTACCGGCAGGAGAGCGTCTTCAAGAGATTTGGCAGGATGCTTGACGTGGCCGTTGGCCGAACGAGTATGCGGGAGCTTGAGGCGTTTCCACGGAATCCGACGCGGCCGATCGCACGGAACACGGCGGGCGACACGGTCGAAGTGGACGACCTTCCGGAATTCCTACTCGCGGGCTCCCCGCAGACGAACCACGCCTCCAGCGACCGTCTGCTCCCTGCACAATCGTAGGTTCTGCCGACTCGTGGCACGCCCCCGAACAATCGGCTATCTTGCCGGGAATTGCCGGTTTGATCTTCTTCCGTCGAGGGGCTCCTGATGTCTGACACGCTTTCTGAAACCAGAGCCTGCGAACTCCTTGCCCGCCTGTTCCGCGCCCGTGGGTACGCGATCGCTCGCAACATCATGTTTCGGGAGTACGGCGTGACGTTTCATATCGATGGCTGGGACGCCAAGAACAGAATCGGTTTTGAATTTCTCACCAGTGAGGATGACGACCATGACGACCTCACCCTCGATGAATACAAGACGCTCATGACGGCACAGCAGCGGGGTGATCTCTCGCTTCTGATCATGGACGAAGTGGAGCCACTCTCGGAAGCCGACCTGACCGCGACGGCCCATGACTTTCTTGACGAGGTGGCCGAAGCCCGGTTGATTCGACCGGCTCGGAAGGCCGCCCGCCGCAAGACGACGGCCAAAAAGGTTGCCAAAAAGAGCAGCGCGAAGCAGACGAAAAAAAAGGCCGCCAAGAAATCCGCAAAGGCGGCCGTGCAGACCACGAAAAAGCGGCCCGTTCAAAAGACCCGGGCCACGAAGAAGACAGCACGGAGAGGGTGATGGAAGATCGTCGCACAGACATTGTGGCTGTGGTCGCCGCGCTGGTTCTCGGGGCCGCCTCGGCGGGCCGCGCCGACAACTGGCCGCAGTGGCGGGGGCCGCTGAACGACGGTATCTCCACGGAGCACGGGGTGCCAACCTCATGGTCAAAAACCGTCAACGTCGCCTGGCGAACGCCCCTGCCAGGTCGTGCCGGAGCTACGCCGTGCGTGTGGGGCGACCGCATCTACCTGACCAGCAATGAGGGTGACGACCTTGTGCTGCTATGCGTCGCCGCGGAGAACGGATCCATCAAATGGAAGCGGACGGCCTGCTCCGGCAATCAGGACGCCCGGGCTGGCGAAGGCAATTCAGCTTCACCGTCGCCGTCAACTGATGGCGAGCATGTGTGGGCATTCTTTGGCACGGGCATCCTGGCCTGCTACGCGGTCGACGGCGCTGAGGTCTGGCGGCTTGATACCAATGAGCGGTTTGGCCCGATTGACATCCAATTCGGGATGACATCGACCCCGGTGCTCGATGGTGACTTTCTTTACCTGCAACTGATTCATGGCCCGATGAAGCTCGACGACCAGACCCGCACCGGAAAGGTGATCAAGCTCGACAAAAAGACCGGGAGGACCATCTGGGAGGTCGATCGGGTCACCGACGCGCAGTTTGAGTGCAAGCATTCGTATGCCTCGCCGATGCTCTATCGCGATGACACCCGCGAGTTTCTTGTGGCCCACGGGGCCGACTGCACGACGGGCCATGCTCTCGAGGATGGGCGCGAGCTCTGGCGGTTTGGTGGGCTCAACGGGCCGACTGCGACCAATCCCAAGCCCCACGACCAGACGTTTCGGCTCGTTGCCTCGCCCGGTGTTGTGCCCGGCACCATTATCATTCCCACCTGCAAGAGCGGCCCCACCGTCGCCTTGAGGGTCAATGACGACCTCGTCGGCGACTGCTCCGACAAGGCCGCGGTCATCCGTTGGATCAACCCGCTCACCCCCGACGTGAGCACGCCAGTCATCCACGATGGGCTCGTCTACCTGTTGCATAAAGATGGCAAGTTACAGTGCGTGGATCTCGAGACGGGCAAGGACGTGTACGTAAAGCGGACCCATACCAGTCAGCACCGCACCAGCCCGCTCCTTGTGGACGGTCGGCTCTCGTTCGGCTCAAACGATGGATGGGTTTCGGTGGTGAGGGCGGGTCGAGATTTCGAGTTGCTCGACTCGATCGACATCGGTGAGGCGATCACCGCCTCACTGCTGGTCGCCAATGGCACGCTCTACATCCGCTCCTATGATGCGCTCTACGCGATCCGGGCGAACTGACCGATCGGCGAGTCTCTCCGGCTCTGTCATCGTGACGTCACCGTCGGCATCAGTGTTGATGCATGGCGACTTCAGCCGCCTCCTGCGAGGCGAGCGGCGACGTCAGGGAAAATTACCCGAAATGCGAGCCATGCCATGACAAATGTGAGAAACAGATTGAAAGTCTGCCCACACACGTAGAGGGCGACCGGCTTCCAGGAGCCCATCGCCGTGGCAAGCCGGCGAACTTCGGTCTCCAGTCCGATGCTGACAAAACCCAGGCAGAAGCACCACGACTGCATCATCTTCACCGGGCCCTTCAGCATCGTCGCCACGGCGACATCCCGCCCCGGCCCGCTCGCGGCGAGGAGGGTGAACAGGGCTGACGCACCGAGAAAGCCGAAGACAAACTTGGGCATCCGGCGCCAGATCTCAGCCACCATGTTGCCAGCTGACAGCGTTGCTGCCGGCCGCACAGCAAGCGAGGCAGCACCGTCGTCTTCTGTCCGGGCCCACCAGGCCGCCACAGCGAGCGAGATCACACCGATCAGGACGTTCTGGATGAGTTTCACCGACGCGGCCACGTCACGAGCGACCGGGCCCACGAGTTCTCCTGCAGCCACAACAGCGCCGGTGGAGTCGACCGTTCCGCCGATCCATGCCCCGGCGAGCACCTGGTCGAGCCCCATTGCCTCGATCGCCATCGGGAGGGCAAACATCATGATCACCGTGAAGGCCAGCGAGATACCGATGGCAATCGAGAGCTCTTCCTTTTTGGCCCGGCAGGCTGCAGCTGTCGCCACCGCCGCTGATACGCCACATACGCTCATGTCGGCCGAAAGCACGAGATTCAGCGAGCGCGACTCGATCTTCAGCACCCGCTGCCCGAAGAGATACGTGGTGACGAGCACGATCGGTGTCGTGACCCACGAGACGAGAATCCCGGGCGGACCGAGCTTCATCAGGGTTCCGAAGAGCAGGCTGGCCCCCATCAGGACCAACCCGATCTTGATATAGAGTTCGCCGCGCAGTGCCGGCCTGAGCCAGGCCGGCGTACCGATCACGTTGCTGATAAAAAGGCCACCGGCAAAAGCCCACAACACATACTCCAGTTGCAGGAGCTTGTTCAGGGATTGCCCGTTGACGAGCCACGCGAGCGTGGCCAGAGCGACCAGCCCTCCGACGGCCGGCACACTGCGGGCGGGCGGCACGCCGACGCCCGCCAGGCCGACTGCCACGATCAGAGCGCAGCCGGCCATGGTCACAGCCACAGCAGAGGCCCGGCTCGGGCCACCCGGCTCGGTCGGGCCGCTGAAGGCCCGGAGTGGATCGGTCGACCACCCGCCGGGAGTGGCGAGCCATGGAGTAAGCAGGTTGCGAAACGCGGGCTGACCCGGCTCCGTCGTGGCCTCACTCATTGGCACAGTGCACCACCAGGCGATGGTCAGCAGGCCAGCCGCCATCAGCATCGCCCACAGATCGTCACTCCGCCACCAGGATCCCGTCGGCGCTCCACTCATGTCACTCCCTTCACCTCGTGCTCATCCCACGCATCGATCACCGCACAACCGCAGCAGTCGCTCCAGACGTTGACCGTCGTCCGCATCATGTCGAGAACGCGATCGATTGCCAAGATGACTCCCTGCGACTCCATCGGAAGCCCCACGGCCTGCAGGATGATCGCCATCATGACGAGGCCGGCGTGGGGAATGCCCGCAGCGCCCACGCTGGCCACCAGGGCCGTCACGCACACCACCACCTGCTGTACCAACGGAAGGTTTTCACCGAAATGCAGCTGCGCGATGAAGAGCACGGCGACCGCCTCGTAGAGTGCGGTGCCATCCATGTTGATCGTGGCCCCGAGTGGCAGCACGAACGACGCGGTGCGATTACGGATGCCGGCGCGGCGCTCGGCGCAGGAGAGCGTCAGCGGGAGCGTGCCGTTGCTCGAGGCGCTGGAGAACGCCGTGAGGAGGGCGGGGGACATCGCCCGAGCGAAGGCGAGCGGGCTCCTCCGCGCGAGCAGCCAGACCATTGCCGGTAAGGTGACAGTCGCATGAATGACGAGCCCGATCGCCACGGCGAGCATGTACCAGGCCAACGAGCCGAACACACCGATCCCTTGGGTGGCCGTGACGGAAGCGACAAGACAAAAGACCCCCAGCGGTGCGAGCCGAATGATCGCCGTTGTCATCGCCATCATGACAGCAAAGCCGATCTCGGCCGCACGACGGACAGCTGCCGCCACCTCACCTCCTACGAGCATGGCGAAGAGGGTGAAGGCAATCGTGAAGGTGATGATCGAGAGGAAATTGGGTTCGACCAACGCGGCAAACGGGTTCTCCGGGATCATCGCCTCCACTTGTGAAAAGAGCACGTCACCGAGCCCCCGCGCGGCAACCGGGTCGGCGGCGTGACCGGCCGCAGCCACTGGCAGCCCGCCGCCGCGGAGACCGGGCCGCACGATGTTCACCACGAGCAGGCCGGTGACGATGGCCAGCAAGCTTGTCACAAGGTAGTAGCCGAGCGTGCGGGAAAACATCCGTCCCAGACTGGTGGTGCCGCCGAGGCCGAGCACGCCGCTGGCCAACGACGTGATGATGAGCGGCACAGCAACCATCTTGAGCAGCCGTAGAAAAAGGCCGCCGAGTCGGCGAAAACGCCCGCCCCAGACGCGGGCCGGGCTGCGGCCCCGGGCCTCGCAGATCGCGGAAAGCGCTGGTTCCTGACGGCTGAACTCGGACCACGTGTCAAATACACTCGCCGCCCCCGCTCCCGCCGGGGCCTCGCCGGCTCCCCTGATCACGAAGACTCTCTCCGCGCCATCCGCCATCCGCTGGCGAATTGATGTCTGTTCAGACGAGTCCTCGATGCTGACAGCCCGCATGGCGGCGGGCAGCCCGTCTTCGATCACGACGTGCGACCGCCCCCCTCCGACATTGAGCCCGACACCAATCGCCGCCCCGGCCAGCATGCCGATGAGGATTTGCCAGTGGAGAGCGAGTTTGACGAATCGATTCATTCGACGGCACGTCTGCCATCAGACGCAGTGTTGTGCGGGCCCACCGGCTCGAAAGCCTTGCGAATCGATCACAATCGTGCAACTCGGCCGGCAATGTCGCGTTGCCAACTGGCCAGGACGATGGTACGCTTGAGCTAGAACGGAATTGATGAAGGTGGTTGGACACGCCTGATCAGGCGTGGTTTCCTCACCGCGATCGCCTCTTTTCGCAGCGGCCGTTTTTCGTGTCCGGCGGGTTTCGAACCCTCGTTTCACCAAAAACCTCTTGCCCGGCAAGCAGTGGTCCATCACCGGGATCGCGTTGTCGCCTCTGGCCTCATCCGGGATGCCCGTCCGGTCCACCGTGTATCTGCTGCTTTTTTCACACCCCCTTTGGGAATGTCTTTTGAATACGAACCAGACCATGCCAATTTCCTTTTCTGACCTCGCCCTCTCGCCGCTCGTGCTGCGGAGCCTTGCTGAAGAAGGCTACGCCACGCCCACGCCCATCCAGGCCAAGGCGATCCCACACGTGCTCGCTGGCCGCGACCTCTTCGGCTGTGCCCAGACCGGCACGGGCAAGACGGCCGCGTTTGCCCTCCCGCTTATCGATCGCATGCTGGCCGCCCCCCGCGGCGCCGCTCCACGACGCTGCCGCACGCTCATCCTCGCGCCGATGCGGGAGCTCGCCGGCCAGATCCACCAGAGTTTCCTGGCCTACGGCCGGCATGCCGGCATCACGTCCGCCGTGATCTATGGCGGTGTGGGGCAGCAGCCCCAGGCCCGCGCGATGATGAAGGGCGTCGATGTGCTCGTGGCCACGCCGGGCCGCCTGCTCGACCTCATCGGCCAGCGGCTGGTCGACATCCGCGCGACGGAGTTTCTCGTACTCGATGAGGCTGACCGTATGCTCGACATGGGATTCATCCATGACATGCGGAAGATCATCGCCATGGTGCCCCGTGAGCGGCAGACCCTCTTCTTCTCTGCCACGCTGCCGGCCGAAGTCCGTAGCCTCGCCGACACGATGCTGCGTGATCCGCTGGAGGTCCACGTGACTCCACAGGCCACGTCGGCGGAGACGGTGAGCCAGTCGGTCGTGTTCGTGCCCAAGAAGGAGAAGAAGGCGACGCTCGTCAAGCTCCTCAAGGCGGAGGCGATGCCCCGCGTCATCGTCTTCACACGTACGAAGCACGGCGCCGACAAGCTCCATCGCGACCTCGACAAGGCTGGCATCAATGCGGCTGCCATCCACGGCAACAAGACCCAAGGGCAACGAGAGCGTGCGTTGGCGGCCTTCAAGTCCCAGCGGCCACCAGTGCTGATCGCCACCGACATCGCCGCCCGCGGCATCGACGTCGATCACGTGTCGCACGTCGTTAATTTTGATCTACCCCATGAGCCGGAGACCTACGTCCATCGGATCGGCCGGACGGGCCGAGCCGGGCAGACTGGCGAGGCAGTGAGCTTCTGTGATGCTGAGGAGCATTCGCGGCTCAAGGCCATCGAGAAGCTGATCCGGCGGTCGCTCGTCCGGCAAAACGAGCCGTCGCATGAGCCCGTCGTGGAACGCGAGCCGCAGCGGCGTCGGTCGCCGCGTGGCAGGGCCAGGCCCGCTCCGCGTGGTAGTCGCTCGGAGCCGATGGCGGCGCCAGCCCCGGTTGCCACCGCTGTCGCACAAGCTGCCGGTCGCCAACGCCGCAAGCATCGCCGGGCGCTCTAGCTGTCCGTCGAAAGAGCCGTCCATGGCCTTTTCCACTTGGGGCAACTCCGACGCTCCCGACAGGGAGAGCTATACTCGCGGGCATGCAGCCTGCGACTCCGTTCCTTTTTGTCTATGGCACGCTGCGGCCCTGTCTGGCAGGGCTCGAGCAGCAGCGGCTCATCGCGGAGCTCGCGGTCGCCGGGCCCGCCACGGTGCCTGGTGTGCTGTATGACATCGGTCCATACCCTGCGCTGGTTGACGGGCGGGGCATCGTCTACGGTGATCTCCTGATCATCGCCACCGACGGTCAGCTCGCCCTGCTCGATGCCTATGAGGAGACAGGCGGCGACAACCCGCTCTACCAGCGGGAGCTGACCGTGGCGACACGGCCCGACGGCACCTCCGTTGCAGCTTGGACATACTGCTATCGGCAGTCGCTTCACAACGCGGTCGTGATCCCGAGCGGTGACTATCGCGAGGCAAAAGAGTCCAACGTTCGCGCGACCAGCCGCCCCTGAATGGCGTGCCGATTTTTCGCGCATGCGGAAGAGGGAGTTGCCGATTTTTCGGGCGATCCAGATCACTCATCCGGACTCGTCCTTTTCTGTTTCAGCCGGTTAAGAAACCCCGGCAAACTCCGCGGCAAGTGGCACGCCTTTTGCACAGATGCTACAACGCTTGAAGCCCTGCAGACACCGACAAGGCGGCTGCTTGCGTCATTCTTTTCGACTGGCGCGGTAGGTCGAGGTCGCGGAGTCCTGTCGGTCGCCAGGCCCTTGTGTTTTCTTTTCTCCCCGAAGTAAGGACTAGCTTCAGATATGAGCGCGAAGACGAAACTCGAGTACATTTGGCTCGACGGTTACAAGCCCACTCAAAGCCTGCGTTCGAAGACGCAAGTGCGATCAAACTTCGGGGGCTCGCTTGAGGAGTGCCCGATGTGGTCGTTTGATGGAAGCAGTACCGAGCAGGCGACTGGCCATGATTCCGACTGCCTGCTGAAACCCGTCGCGATTTTCCCGGACCCCGAGCGGAAAAACGCCTACCTTGTCATGACGGAGGTTCTCAATCCTGATGGAACCCCGCATGCAAGCAATGGCCGCGCGAAGATCGATGACGACGACAACGATTTCTGGTTTGGTTTCGAGCAGGAGTATTTCCTCTGGTGCACGAAAAACAATAATCCGCCGGGCTTCCCCGCCGGTGGCTACCCGGCCCCACAGGGGCCGTACTACTGCTCCGTGGGTGCGGAAAACGCCCACGGCCGGGCCTGCGTGGACGAGCATCTTGATGCCTGCCTCGATGCCGGCATCAATGTCGAGGGAATCAACGCCGAGGTTGCTGCGGGACAGTGGGAATTCCAGGTATTCGCCAAGGGTGCCAAGCGGGCCGGCGACGAAATCTGGGTCGCCCGGTATCTGCTCGAGCGGATCGGTGAGAAGTATGGGTATGCCATCGAGTGGCACCCGAAGCCGCTCGGCAAGCTCGACTGGAACGGTTCTGGCATGCACGCCAACTTTTCCAACGGCCTGATGCGAACCTGTGGCGACAGGGATGTCTTCACGCGGATTTGCGAAGGGTTCGGAGGCGTGATCGACCGGCACATCAGCGTGTACGGTGCCGATAACGATCAGCGGCTCACCGGAAAGCACGAGACGGCTCGGATCGATCAGTTCAGCTACGGTGTTTCAGACCGTGGAGCATCGATTCGGATCCCGGTTGGCACGATCGAGAACGGCTGGAAGGGCCGCCTCGAGGATCGCCGCCCAGCATCAAATGCCGATCCTTACAAGGTTGCCGCTGCGATCATCAAGACGGTGAAGGAAGCCCTCGCGGCCTCTCCGGTCTAGTTCAGTCCTCCAGGGAAGGAAGCGAAAGCCCCCCGTGGCAGCCGCCGCGGGGGGCTTTTTTGTCGAGTGGGAGGCTCGAATGCGGACAGGCCCCCGGGCTCGCGAGCGGGGCTGGGTGGAGCAGACGAGTCAGCCACATAGCCGCCAGGCGCAAGCCGGCGGGATGAAGCACCAACCAGCATAGGGCTCGCGGCCGGGGCTGCTGGGGCTAGACGCATCCATCGTCAACGTCATTCCGGAAACTCGACGGCCCGCAGCGCATCCAGCATCTGCCGCATCGTCTGATACCGGCTCGCCGGATTCTTCTCGATCGCCTTCATGATGACGGCATCGAGCGCCGGCGGAATCCTCTCTTCGGGACGGATAGCCGATGGGACTGGCGGCGTATCGTGAAGAATGTTTTCGAACGTCTCTTGGATCATGCGACCGCGGAACGGTTCCCGCAACGCCGTCGTTTCGTAGAGAACGACGCCAGTGCTGAAGACATCGGTTCGCTCGTCGACAGCGGCCCGGTTGACATTGATCTGCTCAGGCGACATGTAGAGCGGCGTACCCGGCCGGTCACCGGCCATGGTGAGCGCCTGCGGCTGATTCTGCTGCGCGGTGAGGAGAGGAGAGAGCGGAGCGTCGTCCGGCTGTCCCCACACTTTTGCCACGCCCCAGTCCAGCAGGATGACTTCGCCGAAATTGCCAACCCAAATATTCTCAGGCTTGACGTCGCGGTGAATGACACCGCGGGCATGGGCATACATCAACGCGAGGCCGGCCGAGACCACGATGTCGACGCGTCGCCGCAGCGGAAATTCTGCCACCGTCTCCGGTACCTTGGTCGCGACACGCTTGAGAATCTCGAACAGGTTTTCCCCCGAGACCCGCTTCATCGTAAAGTACAGCCCCTGAACGGGGTCGCGGCCAATCTCATAGACGGGCACCGTGTTGGGGTGCTGAAGTTGGGCCGTCACACGCGCCTCTCGGAGCAGCCGGCGGTTTTCCTTTGCGTCAAGGAGAAACTGACGGAGGAGCGTCTTCATTACGACCGTCCGGCCCGTGATCTGGTCGAAGCAGGTGCGAAGAACCCCCGTGCCTCCCGTGGCCATCGGGCGGAAATTCGTGTATTTAGCGACGCCCTCCGGCAGAGTCTTTGGCAGGTCGTAGTCGGTGGCGGTGAGGAAGATCGGGCCTTGTCCGTCGCCGGTCTGCGGCATGATTGGCTCCCTGGAGGGTCGCAGCGGGATTGAGCCCGGATTGTATTCCGCCAACCGCCGCCCAGGGCACCCCGGCCGGATCGGCCTCGGCCGCGATGGGCGACCATGGTGTGGTCAAAAACGTGACTCATCTGCTACTTTTCCGCGGTTGGCCCGGCATGGAGCCGCCGTGCTAACGGGCGGACGACCGCCGCAATCCTCCACGCGTGACAAGGAAGCCACGACGCATGCCCACTCGAGGACAACTCTCCGTTCGCTCCCTCATTGCCCGCGTGACGGGCCGACGCCGCGGTGTCGAGCCGTCGGCTGGTGCGGTTGTCGGTCTTGAAGGGCTCACGGAGCGGCTCTCCAGCCATAAGGTCACGCGGCTCGCCCTCTCGTTTCTCGCGGCAAACGACGGCCTTCACCTAAAGGATTTGGGCCTCGAAGAGATGACGGACGACCGGCGGGCCAAGTACGAGGGGCGCGCGTTTTGGAATTTCGGCTCCGACAGCTTCCTCGGGCTGGACCGTCATCCACGGGTGCACGAGGCCATTTCTGACGCGTTGCCAGAATGGGGATCGCACAACGGTGCCTCGCGGGCCTTCTCGAGCCCAACACTCACCGACGAGGCCGAGGCGAAGCTAGCCCGCTGGCTTGGTGTCGCCGACACGTTCATTTTTCCGAGCGTGACGCTCGCAAACATGGGTGTTCTCCCGGCAATCGCCGGTTCCGGTGATTTGCTCATCGTCGACCGCGAGTCGCACGACAGTGTTCATCAGGGGGCACGCCTCGCCGCTGCAGGGGGCGCGCGGCTGGAACAGGTTGTCACGCCGTCGCCTGCCGCCGTCGCTGACGTCATGCACCGCAGCGTCGCCAAGGGCATGGTCATGGCCATCGACGGCGTCTACAGCATGTCCGGGAAGACGCCACCACTGGCCGACCTTGACGCCGCTGTCCGCGGGCTCGGTGGCACGCTCTACGTCGACGATGCACACGGGACTGGCGTCGTCGGACCGCAGGGGAGGGGGGCCGCCGCCGCCGCGCTCGGCACGCTCGACAACGTCTTGATGGTGGGATCCCTCTCGAAGGCATTTTCCTGCCTGGGCGGCTTCGTCACCTGCACGCCCGACCTCAAGACCGTCCTCAAGATCCGCTCGAGCACGTTTATTTTCGGCGGTCCTGTGCCGCCTCCGTATCTGGCTGCCATCTGTGCCGTCTGCGACATTTTCATGACGCCTGAATACGATCGGCTCCTGACCGCCTTACGAAATCGCACGCGGCAGCTCACGGCCGGCCTCGACAGGCTAGGGCTGTCCTACCACGGCGGCGGGGCGGCCATCGTGTCGGTCGTGGTCGGCGACATCGAGAAGACTTTTGCAGCCGGCAAGAGCCTTTTCGACCGCGGATTCTATGTGCAGTCCGCCACGTATCCCGCGGTGCCAATCAACGGTGGCTTACTGCGAATTCAGGTCAACGCAAACCACCCGACGACTGCGATCGACGGACTCCTCAATGCGTTAGGTGACGTTGCCAGCGAGGTACAGATCCCCATGCGAAGCCGAATCGAGCCGCTCGCGGCCTCGGCATAGCGATTTTTGGGATCATGCCTCTTCCATCGGCGGCAGTCGGCAGACGATGGCATCCCGCATGGCTGGCGGCAGGAGCCGCAGGAGTCTTGCCTGAAACGCCGTCCACCTGGGAAACCAGACCTCTGCCCGGCCCCGCTCGATGGCGAGCAGAATTCGCTCCGCTGCCTCGTGAACCGGTATCCCGATGCCAGCAGCCCGCTCTCGGGCAGTGATCATGGGCGTGTCGACATATCCGGGAAATGCCGACGTTACCGTGATGCCGACAGGCCGACAATCGATTCGCAGGCTCTCCAACAGCATCTGCACCGCCGCCTTACTCGCGGAGTAAGCCGCATTCTTCCGGAGCCCCACCACCGCGGCGAGGCTCGCGACACCGCAGAGGTGGCCGCGGCCACGGTCGAGCATCCCAGGCAGTACCGCGGCAAACAGGTTGGTCGTGCCGTTGACGTTGGCATCGATGACGGCCCGCGACCGCGTGGCGTCGAGCGGCCAGGTGACGCGGTGCAGGCCAGCGCAGGCGATCGCAACATCCGTGGGGCCGAGGTGCGTTTCGAGATGCCTGACCGCCTCGACAATGGCCGCCGGGTCGGTGACGTCGCAGACGGCCGTTTCCGCGTGACCACCAGCGTGACGAACCTCAGCGACCACCGCAGCGAGGGCGTCTGCACGGCGAGCCAACAGCCCGACTCGGGCCCCGGCGGCGGCGGCGGCCCTGCCCAGTTCCCGCCCGATCCCGCTCGAACCGCCGGTGACCAGAACCGATTTGCCATGCCAGAAGGTTTTCGAAATCATGCCGTCATTGAACGAGATGTGGTCATGCCTTTGCAACCGTCACCTTCCATCCGTCGCGAACTCCTGTGTGTCGACGGCCACACCGTGGCCGCCGACGTGCATCTCCCCGCGAATGACGACCGGCCGCCCGTCGTGTTTCTCCACGGCATTCTGGCCTCACTCAATCTGGCAGCCGAGCTGTTCGTCGACCCCACCTCCGAGCCGTGGATTGGGCTCAGCCTCCCCGGCCATCATCCCGGCGTGCTTCCACCGGCGTGCACCGCGGCCGAGCTCGACGAGGAACTGTTTGCCTGGCTCTCCGAGGCCGCCCTCCGGCAACTGCTCGGCGGTCGTCCGGTGATCGCCACCGGCTGGTCGACGGGGGGATTTGCCGCGCTCAATCTTGCCATCCGTCACCCCGCCCGCGTGGCGGCCGTAGCCAGCCTTGCGGGGTTTGCCAGCGGACAACGGATCGCCGGCATGATGCGGTGGTTGGTGTGGATGGCCGGTCGGCCACTCGGCCGGCCGGCCATCAGGCTTGGCATGCGTCTGGCGGCAGTCTGGCCTCGCGGCTATTCGAGCCTCCTGGGGTGCCTGGCAGCCGATGCCAGAGCCGCGGCCAGGGTCCCCGCTGCGATGATCAGCCAGATGCACCGTGACTTTGCCCGCCACGATGCCAACTCGCTCGTCATGGCGCTGGCCGCTTTATGGTCCCTCGATATCACCGACAGGCTCGCCGAGATCGGCGTGCCCGCCTGGATTGCCGGCGGGGCGGCTGATCCAGCCGTGCCACGCGCCGAGACTGAACGGATTGCCCTTGCCATCCCCCATGCGACACTTCGCGTCTACGAGCAGGCAGGCCACCTCTTTTTCAGCGAGTGGCCGCAATACCGTGAGGATTTCGCCGCGTGGCGTCGGAGTCTCTGACCATGCCGGCACTCGAAAGGATCGTGATGACCGGGAGCAGCGGCGTGTATGGCCGCGCGCTGCTGCGAGAGATCCGCCGCAGCATCCCCGACGCAAGGGTGCTGGGTCTCGATCGACGGCCGGCCGAGTCACCGCAGCCAGATTCATTTTGGCAGGGAGACATCCGTCACCCGGACGCGGCGGCCGCCATTCATGACTTTCGACCGGATACCGTGATCCATCTCGCCTACGCGGTGCAGCCGGGGCGCGATCTCCGGGCGATGGAATCGGTCAATGTCGACGGAACGCGGGCGGTCCTCGCGGCAGCAGCAGCATGCAGTGCAACACGGCTGCTCGTGGCCAGCAGCGGCACTGTCTACGGTGCATGGCCCGATAATCCGCCGCTCTGTGACGAGACCACGCCACTGCGACCGCGGCCCGATTACTACTACTCCCACCATAAGGGGATCGTGGAGCAGGATGTGGCCGCGTTCGCCGCGGTGCATCCACAGGTCGCCGTGGCCTGGACACGTCCTGCGATCATTTGTGGTCCTGGTGTGAAGAACTTCCTGACGGACATTTTCCTGACGGTGCCGTGCATGGTGCTGCCGGACGGCCGCAATACTCCGCTGCAGTTCGTTCACGAGGACGACGTGGCCCGAGGGACACTGGCGATCCTGGTCCACGGCGGCCGCGGCGGCTTCAACATTTCCCCTGAAGATGCACTCACGCAGCGGCAGCTCGCTGACGCCATGGGCATTCCTGCTCTCTCGCTTCCATTTTTTCTGCTCGCCGCGCTTGCTCGCACGTGGTGGATGCTGCGGCTGCCATGGATTACCACCCCACCGGGCCTCGTCCACTACCTGCGGCATCCGTGGGTCATGACATCGCAGCGACTGAAAGCTGAATGTGGCTTCGTCTGCACCTATTCGAGCTGGCAGGCATTTCGAACGTTGCTCAGGCCTCCCGCCGCCGCGGATAGCCATACCGCGCAAGCACATCCGCGAGCTCCTCCGTGATCCGCCTCCGCAGCCGCTCGTCGATGGCATGCGAGTTTCGCTGGTAGTCTCGTTGGGCGTGCAGGTACGACTCCCAGCCGGCATTCGTCGCGTCGTCAACGGGCCAGCCGAAGTGGCCGTAGATCATCCGCATCGTTGTGATGGGATCGTCCACAAGCTGCTCATAGCGAACCGGCAGCCGTTGTCGCTCGGGGATCGTGCTCCACGTGGCAGCCAGACGCTCATCCATGGCTGTGATCGAGTCGAGCACCTGTGATTCAAGTTGCTCACCGGTCGCCCGCTGCAGGCCGTATTGGTCGAACATCCGTCGCCAGAAGTGGAGACACGATGGCACAAGGTCGTAGGGATCACGAACGATGTGGATGAACTCGGCCTGCGGAAAGACGTCACGGATGAGAGGTACGCGGTAGGTGTGAAGGGGATTCTTCAGGACCAGCCGCCCCCGATGCTCGAACTGGACATGACGCAGGAAATCGGTCCAGGCCCTCACCCACCGCCGTCGTTGGGCCGCCGTCACGGATTCGAGATCGGTGTATTGCGGATCGGGAAGGGGTTCGTTTGGAAATGCGACCATCCACCAGGGACTCGGCTGCCCGAGGTTGCAGAGAGCAAGCTCATCCTCCTGCGGCCGGTCGTAGCCCATCCGCATGGCATCCATCGGCCTTCGCTCCGGCAGCAGGAAGCCGAGCCAATCCTGGGCGAATTGTTCGGAAAGCACGAAGTGGGTCGGGCAGGCGCACTGCGCCGTGGTGGGGGGGCAGAGTCGTGCGTCGCAGGCGAACAACTCATGCAGCAGCGTCGTCCCGCTTCGCCAGTGGCCGAGGATCACAATTGGATCGGCCTCGATCCGCGACTCGGCCAGGCCCCGACCCCAGGTGGCCCACTGGATGATGGCGAGGACTTCGCCGACGGCGCTGGCCGCTGTGATGGCGGCGGCACGCGGCAGCCGCGATGGCGACACACGAAACCCGTTGGCGGCGAGTCGTCGCAGCCACGGAATGAGCCGCACTCCGGTCCACATCGGAAAGACAAGCGAACGTCTGGCGGGCATGGTGCCTTTCAAGTCACTCCGTGGTGGCGGCCACGTTGGCGCAGCATGGCAGGGGAGGGTACCCTCTGCGACGCGCATCGGGAAAGCGCGGCCACAGACCACGCCGGCACGCCACCATGCTCATCGATTTCTTTCCGCGGTATGCCGTCCGGATCCTGTTGGCCGGCCTGTGCCTGCTCCCATTCGTCGGCTGGGGGGCCTGGCATGCCTACGACCGTCGTGACAATGGCGTGCTCGGATGGCTTCCTGAAGGATCACCGGTGACGCAGGCCTACCGCGAGTTCCTGCGTGATTTTGGCCCCGACGAAACGATCCTCGTCAGTTGGCCGGGCTGCACGCTCGATCATCCAGGCCTTGAGCAGCTGGCCGAGGCGGTGGAAGGCAGAATCGCCGCAGCGAGCGCCGGCACCATGCCGCAGTGGTTTGCGTCGGTCACCACGGGCACCCGGCTTCGCGATCGCATCGCCGCGGCAGCGCGATGCGACGCCACCGCCGCCGTGGAGCGGCTGCAGGGGGTGATCGTCGGCCCAGACGGACGGACGACCTGCTGCGTCATCACGCTCTCTCCGCTCGATGACCCATCGCGCCGCGAGGCCTTTGCCTGGGTGAGGGAGGCCGCCAGCAATTCGGCGGCCATCCCCCCGGCATCGCTGCGACTCACCGGTGATGCCGTGATCGGTGTGGCGATCGATGTGGAGAACGAGCGCACTGCCGGCATCTGGTCGAATCTGGCGATGGGTGTCGCCTTGATCGTTGCCTGCGTCTCGCTCGGCAGCCTCCGCCTCGGCGTGATGGTGATTGTCGTCGCCGGGATCTGCTCGATATCGGCCGAAGCAATCGTCTATTTTGCCGGCGGCACGATGAACATGCTTGTCGCACTGGTCCCCGTGGTGACCTTCGTGCTGGCCATCTCGGCCGCCGTTCATCTCGCCGCGTACTGGGCCGAGGAAGCGGCTCGCCACGGGCTGCGCAACGCTCCCGCAGCGGCTGTCGCGATCGGCTGGAAGCCGGGCTTTGTGGCGACACTCACCACGGTGCTCGGGCTGGCATCGCTGTGCGTCAGCCAGGTCCGGCCCGTATGGCAGTTTGGTCTGTATGGGGCGATCAGCACCAGCCTGGCCTTTCTGATCGTCTTCAGCATCCTGCCGGCGCTCTTGCAGCTTTTCCCACCGCGAGCGGCAGTAGCTCGAGTCACGACGCACCTGCCTCGCTTCACGGCTGCCGTGAGGCGGCTTGTCTCGCTGCACCGGCTGTCGACGATCGGCTGCCTCGCGGCGATGGTGCTGGGGGCGGCCGGACTATCACGAATTCGCACCGAAGTGCGACCGGCACGCTTTCTGCCGCCAGAGAGCCGGTGGATTGCCGATCTCGACTGGTTCAACGAGCAGGTCGCCCCCTTTCAGACGGTCGACGTGGTCCTCGCGTTCGACGACCCACGGGCAGGTGTCGGTGACCGGGCGGCGCTCACTCAAGAAGTGGAGGCGCGGCTGGCATCGCTCTCCGACGTGCGGGGCAGCATGTCGGCGGCCACGTTTCTTCCCGATGATCTGTTGGGCTTTGCCGACCGTGGCCAGGTGCGATCGGTGATTCGTCGTGGGGTGATCGACGGCCGACTGCGCCGCAGCATGAGCACGCTCATCGATGCCGGCATGGTCGCCGATGCCAGCAACCGCCAGCTGTGGAGAATCTCCTTGCAGGTCGCCAACTTTACAGCCGAGCGACAACGGGCCTTCGAGGCCGCCGTCGAGAAGAGTGTCGGGGATGCCGTCGCTGCACTCGACGTTCTGCCACCGGCGGCGACGATCTGTACGGGCGGCGTGCCGCTTGTCATCGCCGCGCAACATGAACTGCTCGACGCCCTGTTGGAAAGCTTTGCCCTCGCGTGCGTGACGATTGTCGGAGTTTTGGCGGTGTTTCTCCGCAGCGCAACGGCCGGTGTGGTCGCCATGATTCCCAATGTTCTCCCACCCATCTGCGTGTTTGGGCTGTTGGGCTGGCTTGGCCAGCCACTCGATGTTGGCGGCATGATGACGGCGAGTGTGGCATTGGGCATATCGGTCGACGATACCGCGCACCTCTTGACATGGTTCATGCGCAGCGGAGGCCACGCGGCGGAGCCGCGGGACCGAATAGACGCAGCGCTCCGCCGATCGGCGGCGCCGATTCTTCGTACATCGCTGATTCTGGGATCGGCGTTTGCCGTGTTCGCCTTGTGCGACTTCGCGCCGATCGCTCAGTTTGGCCTTCTCCTGGCCTCACTGCTCGCCGTGGCGTTGTTCGGGGATCTGGTGCTGCTTCCGGCCCTCCTCGCTGGGTCCGCTGCCGGCCTCTTTGGTCGAGGCATGAAGCAGGATGACACCGCCGATGATCAGCAGGGTGCCGGCAAGCTTTGACCAGGCAACACTCTCTCCGAAGATGATGATCCCAAACAGGGTGACCAGCGCTGTCCCCACGCCCGCCCACACCGCATAGGCGGTGCCCACTTCCAGCCGTTTCATTGATATCGCCATCAGCACAAATGTTGAGACGTAGAACACCACGACCCCGAGAACCGGCAGCAGTCGCGCCATGCCGTTGGAAAGCTTGAGGCACAGCGTGCCCGCAACCTCCAGCAGGATCGCAATGAGAAGAAGCAGCCACGGATTGAGGGCATTCATGCTCGGGTTCTCAGGAGGGTTTGGAAATATCCCCGGGCTGGCCATAGGCTGGAGGCCGCGGCGAGGGTGTGCGATCGGTTTCGGCATCCACTACCGCATGAACACATGGCATACCCTAGCATGCAGGTTCCTGAAGAGACGACATCCGTAGCGACCGCCACCGTGGCCGCAGTCGTGGTGGCTGTGCTCGCGGTTGGTGCTGCGGTCACCTACCTCGGGCCGGTACTGAAGCCGTTTCTCCTCGCGGTATTTCTCTATTATGTCGCCCACTTCGGCGTCAACACGCTGATCCGCCTCGGTCTCGGGCAGCGGGCCGCCTATCTCGGCCTGCTGCTCCTGCTCCTGCTCGGGTCGACAATCATCGCCCAGCTCGTGTATCGGGAGGCGATTACCTTCCGGCTCAAGTGGCCCGACTATGAACGGAAGATCGCCCGGCTCATCGATAGTCTTCCGCAGCTCGACGATTTCCTTCCGTGGTCGGCCGCTGGCGACACGCCGCCACCCCCGGCACCGGGGACCGATCCGGCCAGGGCGGGTCGCGAGACCAGGCGGTCTGATGCTGGCCTCTACACAGACATGTTTCGGGATGCATCGAAGCAGGCAATCGACTATGTCTTCAAGCACGGACTCGAGTCCGCCGAGGTGTTCAGTCTGGTACTCGTCTACCTCGTCTTTCTCTTCATGGGGAGCAGGCGTCTTCCCGGCAAGATTGCCCAAGCATTTCCCGGTGAGCGCGGTCAGAAGCTGCTGCAAATCGGCAGCGGCATCGCCGAATCGATGGAGCGATTCATGGCAGTCAAGACGATCGTCGGCCTGGGCATGGGGCTGACGGCGGGCCTCATCGCAGCCACCCTCGGGCTCGATTACTGGCTGCTGTGGGCTTTCCTATTCTTCGCCACCAATTACATCACCTACATCGGCAGCATCGCCGCCTGCATCCCGCCGATCGTTCTTGGCTTTGTCGCGCTCGAGACGACGGGGGCGGCGTTGCTACTGGCGGCGTTGCTCATCGTGAACCGCATGGTGTGGATCGACTTTGTCGAGATTCGGATGTCGGGGCAACAGCTCAATCTCGACCCGACGCTCATGTTTCTCTGGCTGGCCTACTGGGGCTGGGTGTGGGGCGTGCTTGGTCTTCTGCTCGCCTACCCCATGCTGGCGGCCGTCAAGATCGTGCTCGCGCACGTGAAGGGAGCGGAGGGCTGGGCGATCCTGCTCAGCGAAGAGTGACCGCGATCAGTCCAGGTCATTGCCGACGACCCGCGGAGCAGCCTTCGCAGGGGGAGTGGTCGGAGCAGGGGGTTTTTCGCCAGCCCGGACACCAGCGAAGTATTCCCGGGTATAGGTGTTTTCTGCGATTGGCTCCCAACCCGCCGGCCAGCCCTGAACGGCGTTGTTGCCGGGCATTGTCCAGCTGTCGCTGAAGTTACGAACTTCAAGATACGTTTCGAAGGCATCCGGCTCGACCAGGTAGCGAATGTAGTAATAGGGGTTCTTGCTACTGGCGATCTCAAAAAGAATTTTGTTGAAGTCGCCACTCTTTGAGGCTGCACTGTTGACCCGCTCGCCAGCGTTCTCCTTCGGCGTGAGTACGAGGTTGAGATTCGGCCCAACCCGCTTCATCGAGATCTCAAAGTCGTCGTAGCCCCGCAGGTTCAACGGCTTCTCCTGAGACTCCTTGACGATCGCGTCGGCCATCTCCTCGTACGACTTGTAGAGCTCGGGGTTGGGTATGAGCCAGCCGTCTTTGTCAGACGTGATTTTCAACGACTTGAGCGTGCGGACAAACCACCGCTCGAGGTTTGGGTCGTTCTTCCATGACAGTCCCGTGGTCGGAAACGGAATGATCCGATCACCCCGACAGAGCACAAACAGCGGCTGGAGCGTCTTCAGCTCGGGCTCGCCCTTGGTATTGCGGACGAACATGAACGATGGCTTGGGTGTCGGCAGCCGCACCTCCTTGACAGGAGGTGGCTTTGCGGCTCGGGTCTCCTTCAACTCGGTCATGAGAGCGATTCTCTGCACTTCCGCCTTGTTGCTCTTTTCCTCGAGTTCGGCGATGAGTTTGTGGAGCCCATCGATCTGCTCCATCACTTCCGCCTTCTTGGCCTCGGCCTCCAGCCGCTGTTTCTCGGCAGCCGCCGTCTCTTTCTTGGCCAATTCCTCGACTTTCCGAAGTTCGTCCTTCAGTTTCTCGAGCTCCTTCTCCGGATCACCAGCCTGAAGCTTCCTCTCCCGCTGGATGAGCTTCTCGACCTTCTTGAGCTGGCGAGCCACTTCCTCGGCCCGCTGCTTGGCTTTTTCCCGCTCCTCCGGAGTGATTTTCTTTTCGTATTCCTCAACGATCTGTCGGGCGGCATCCTGGCTCGACAGCTGCACAGCCACCAGCACGATCACCAGAATCCCCACGACGTTCGTGAGTGCGTCGAGCAACGAGTCCATGTTGCCGCCAGTAGCCGAGGTTTTGCTGCGTCGTCGTGCCATTGGTTCACTCCGTGCTCACTAGCCCCGCACACCAGAAAAGTCGAGAACACCCTCGCCCGGAAGCGGTACTGCCCCATAGAGCTTTCGCACCTGCAGCGGACTGTCTGGATTCTGGGGATCGATCGGGCTCTTGAGCTTCGCCTCGTTGGCCTTCTGAAACGCGTCAAAACGTGCCCTGACGGTGCTGTACACGGTGAGTGAATCAGGCCGCATCAGGAAGGTGACGATCGCCGCCTCGTCGGCGAGCACGGCTGCAATGAGCTTACCGAGAGCCTCGTCTTTCGCGATCGTGTCAATCTTGATCACGACCGGCTGCTTCTCAGGCCATAGCGGCTGGTCGGGGTAGATGACGAGGCCATCTTTGTTGACCTCGACAAACACCGCCTTCGATGGCGCGCCGCCCGCAAGACCGGCAATCTTGCCGGGCAAAAGTGAGATCGATTGCTCCGGCTTCTTTTGTTTTTCGGCGATGTCGGCCTTGATCTTGGTGGCATCCGCCTCCAATTCCCGCAGCTTATCCTCGAGCAGCTTCTTTTCCTGGAGGAGGGCAGGATCGATCTTGGGAGGCGTCTTGGGGATTTTCGCAACCTGGCTGCGGGCCTCCCGCAACTTTTCCTCGGCGGCCTCAACCTGCTCTTCGATCTTCTCCAGCTCCACGCTGGTACTGGCGGTCTCCTTCCGCAGTTCCTCGAGTTCCTTTTCGAGCTTCTCGATCTGCTGTTCCTGCTCCTTTACCTTGACGAGCTTCGCTTCGTACTCGGCGGCGTCGGCTACAGGCTTCGTGTCAACCTGCTCAAGGACGACAGCCGTGATGATGAGGATCAGGTTGCCGATCACGCAGGCCAGGATGTCGAGAAACGGGAAGAGCGACACTTCCTGCTTCTTCTTCGCTCGCCTCGCCATCGCCGCGGGTTCCCCTTCACGCCGTCAGATGCTGGTGACCGCACCGATCCATCAGGATCGATACTTGATGTTGCCGTTGGTGCCGGCCTTCGTTTTGCCGCCACCACCGAAACCGAACCAGCCTCGCGGCTTCATTTCGACAGTCACCGTCTTCCCGTCAAGTTTCTGCAGTGTCTCCGAGAGACCGGAGAGCCCATGCTGCATTGTGGTAGAAAATGATTTGACCTGCTCGGCGGCCTGCGTCATCACCTGAGTGGCCCGCTCGCGAGCCGCCTCGGCGTCGACGGCGATCGCGGTGAGTTCCTCGCGACTGTGCGTGAGCACAGCGTTGAGTTGGGCCGCCTGGTCGGCATGCTTGGCATGCATGGCGTCGGTGACCTGCAGCCAGCCAGCCTCGACCCTTTTGCCGATGTTCTCGCCGACACCGTCAAGTTGACCGACGAACCGACCCAGCATGGCCTCGGTCTGGGCCATCCGCTCGGTCTCCCGCTCATCAATCTTCTTCCACGAGTCGAGCAGATCCGCCGCGACGGTACTGCCGAGCGACTTGAGCTGGCTGCCCCACGACTCCAACTCAGCGCGGTGCGCGGTCAGGGCCGCATTGACCACCTCTTGGACGTCGATACGGTTGGCCGCATGACCAGACGCCTGCTGCTCCGGCCCGCCGCGGCCATCCTCCAGCCGCCGCAGGAGATACTCGTTGGTGTATTCGTCCACCTCGCCGATCACATCGCCTTCCATCTTCTGGAGGGCCGTCACGGGAAAGGTGAGGATCATCGCCATCGACAGGGCGACGAGCGTGGTGTCGAAGGAGGTGCCGAGGCCACCGGTAATGTTCTTAAGACCGGCTTTGAGCGACTCCATATCGCTCGAGGAACTGAGCGTATCAGTAAACCCACCCACGGCAGAGCTCACACCGATCACCGTGCCGAGAAACCCGAGAATCGGAATCGCCCAGATGAAGACGTGAAACAGCGAGTAACTCGAGTCGACGCTCCCGGCGTCGAGATCCGACTGACTGGCAAGCATCGTCGCCGTATCAGCCGCGCTTCGACGGGCACGAAAGTGTTCGAGGCCACGAACACAGCGAGTCACCAGAAAACTGCCGACGGCGTCCCGCGGCAACTCGCCGATGTATTTGAGAAAGGAGTCGAGATTCCTGGTGGTGATCTTTTCCCCGATGTCGCTCGGGAGCACATCGAACAACAAAGCCCGTCGCTGCCGCCTGATCTTGAAGTACTTCGAGATCAGCATGCCAATGGCCCAGAAGAAGAGGAACACCTCTGCGTAGGGCACCCAGAGACCGTTCGCCATCGTTGCCCCTTCACCCCCCATGAAGAGCCGGCCGAGATAGGAGCGTTGGGCTGGTGCTCCAGCGAAGGGCCACAGCACAAGGTAAAAAATGACAGTGGCGGCGATTCCGAACAGGATGAAAATTCCCACATTCACATCGGTGCTGGCCGTCACCGAGAGCACCTGCGAAACGGGCGGCGACGCCGGTTCACCCTTCTGCTGCTCGGCATTGGGGGCGAGGCCCGTCGCCGCGACAGCACCGGATGGCGTCGCAGCAGTTTGTTCCTCCGACGTTGATGGTCGCTGCACCGTGATCGTGCCGCGGCAATGAGGGCACCGGGCATTGCTGCCGATCAACTCATCGCGAACCTTGAGGGTCTTCTGGCAATGGGGGCAGGCAATCGAGAAAAACATGGTCCTTCATCCCAAGACAAGGGCGTGCGCGGCTCAGCCACCGCATGCTACCCATTCCCGTCGAGTGTAGCCCAGCCGCGGGGCAGATCGCAATTGTCCCCGCGGCGTCACCGCTGGATCGGCGTCGAACGCCCGATAGGAGTTTCCTCCCAAACTGCCGAGTCGGTGGCCGGATCATATGTGAGCACGCGGTGGGCACTGCCGGGGGCCGGTGGCACGTCGATCGCCGGCAGCCAGCGCCTGTGCTCCGCGAGGACGTTCACATAATCCGCCCGACCGGCGAGATTGTGCCATTCATGTGGATCGTTCTCCATGTCGTAGAGTTCCTCACTGCCGTCGGCATAGTGGATATACCTCCACCGCTCGCTGCGGATGGCATGGTTTCCTTGATTGTGGGTTGTGATCGCCGGCCGCTCCCTCGGTGCAGCCGCGTCGTGCAGTTGGGGCACGAGGCTTTTTCCTTGGAGATCGTCCCGCGGGGGCAGGCCAGCCAGTTCCACGAGCGTCGGGTAGATGTCGAGCAGTTCCGCGGGCTGCGTGCATTGCTGCCCTGCGGCTACGCCCGGCCCGGCAAAGATCAGCGGCACCCGCGTGCTACGTTCCCAAAGTGAATTTTTTCCGGTGATCGCCTTCTCACCGACATGCCAGCCATGATCGCTCCACAGGACCACGATCGTGTCGTCGGCATGGCCAGCCGCTTCGAGGGCCGACATGACCCGCCCTATCTGTGAATCGACGAAGCTCGTGCAAGCAAGGTAGCTACGAACGAGGTTTCGCCACTGCTTCAGCTCACGCAGCTGGCTCAGCCGTGGCTCAGGCAGCCTCCAGTGGAGATACCAGGAGAAGCGCGGTGTGTCATCCCGATCACCCTCGAGAATCACAGGCAACACGCTGTCGTCATCCGGATAGAGATCAAACCACTTTTGGGTCGCATATGAGGGAACGTGTGGCAGGAAGAATCCGGCCGCGATGAAAAACGACTTGTCCTGCGGACTCGTCATGATCTGATCGATGGTCCAGGAGGCCACGGCGTAGTCGCCCTTCGCCGAATCATCGTTGTCAGGCGGCCAGACACCCCAGTCCATGGCTGGATGGCTGATAGCTGGGGCGGACGGCACAAGCCTCTGTGGAGGCTTTGCACCCACACCGCCGTGGCCGCCGGACTGCTGAAAGTCGACTGCAGCCTTGGGAGGCCCCGACCGCGTCCCCTGATGGAAAATCTTCCCGTCGCCGGCAGTGCGATAGCCGTTGGCGGCGAAGTATTGGGGAAGGGTGACACGGTCTGCGAGCGCTGGAATCTCCCGAAACGATGGCGCGAGCCCATAGACGCCGGTCGTCGACGGCCGCAGGCCAGTCAGGAGGCTGGCCCGTGACGGATTACAGAGCGGGGCCTGGCAGTGGGCGTTGGTAAATGTCGTGCCACGGGCGGCAAGGGCGTCGAGATGGGGCGTCTTCGCGAGTGGATGGCCGCCGAGGTGGCCGATCCAGTCGTTCTGATCGTCGATGGCGATGAAGAGAACGTTGGGCTGTCTGCCAAACCCAGCCTGCCCCAGGACAGCAAAAAATAACAGTATGATCAGACGAAAGGGAGAACACGATGGCTTCATGACAATGCCGATCCTCGCGCTGCCTCGTTTTGGACCCAGCAACTTTCCACTTCTCAGACTCCTTCCTCAGACACCCCTTGTTACGATGAGTATACTGCTCGGGGAGTAGGAGCATGACCGCGTAGCGGCCCGCACACTGTGCGGGGTCTGTCGATAAGACTGGCAGTCACGGAGTTGTTCAATGAGGGCTTTCGGTGGCTGCACGCTGGTTGGGCTGATTGTGGCCTCATGCCTGTCCGGAGGAGCGGCCTGGGCTGAGCCTTGCCTGCGGGATGGCGACCGCGTGGTGCTCCTCGGCGACACGTTTATCGAGCGAGAAGGGGAGCAGGGGTTTATCGAGACGGCGCTCGTCGCCACGCACCCCACCGCATCGCTGACCTTCCGCAACCTCGGCTGGAGCGGCGACACCGTGTGGGCCGACTCCCGCGGCGTCTTCGACCCGCCCGCCAAGGGCTACGCCCGGATGCTTGCGCTCGTCAAGGAGCTTTCCCCGACGGTGATCTTCCTGGCCTACGGCCGCAATGAGTCGTTCCGCGGCCCCGCTGGCCTGGCGGCGTTTCGTGACCAGCTCAGCACACTCTGCGAAGACCTGCGAGCCGCCACAGGTGCGGGAGCCTCTGCGACACGGCTCGTGTTTGTCACACCGCACCCCTTCGAGGGCGTTGATGCGGCACATCGCAACGCCGCTCTGGCTGACTACTGCGTGGCCATTCGCATGATCGCCGCCGACCAGAAGGCCACACTTGTCGATCTGTTTGCGAAGCTCGCTGCCGAGCTGCCCGCCGAATCTTCGGCGACCGAGAACGGCGTGCATCTCTCCGCGACAGGCTACGCCGCGGCCGCGCGAGTGTTCGCCGCGGCATGCGGCGGGGAGTTGCCAGCTGACTTCGCCATCCGGTCGGCGGTGGTTCGCCAACTCGTCATCGATAAGAATCGACTTTTCTTCCACCGCTGGCGGCCGGCGAACGAAACCTACATCTTCCTGTTTCGCAAGCACGAACAGGGGAACAACGCCGTCGAGATTCCCCAGTTTGATCCACTTGTCGAGGCTGCCGAAGCGAAGGTGCGCGCGGCGGCGCGGGCTCTGCCCTGACGATGCATGCCTGTCCCGCAATGTCTGGTACTCCACATCCACTCAGGATTTCTCCGATGCGTTGCCTCATCGCTTGCTGTGTGATTGCGGCCACAACTCCGGCATTTGCCCAGCGTGGTCTCAAAGACATCCCACCTCCCGATCCGGCGGCCGAGCTGGCCGCGATGCAGGTGGCCGAGGGCTACGAGGTGAGCCTCTTTGCGGCTGATCCCCTGATCAGCAAGCCGCTCCAGATCAATTTCGACACGCAGGGCAGGCTGTGGGTGTCGTCGTCGAGCGTGTATCCGCAGATCCGGCCGGGTGAGGTGGCCAACGACACTGTCACGATTCTGGAAGACCGTGATGGTGATGGTCGGGCCGACGCCCACACGACGTTCGCCGATGGCCTGCTCATGCCCACGGCCGTGCTTCCCGATGACCGCGGCGGCGCCTACATCGCCAACAGTACGGAATTGCTCCACTGCATCGATCGCGACGGCGATGGGCGGGCCGATGAGCGAAGGGCGGTGCTCTCCGGCTTCGGTGCCGAAGACACCCACCACATCATCCACACGTTCTGCCATGGTCCCGACGCACGTGTCTACTTCAGTCAGTCGATTTACATCCACAGCCACGTGGAGACCCCCAGCGGCGTGCAGCGGCTCAACGGCGGCGGAATCTGGCGATTCGCGCCCGATTCGCTCGCGCTCGATGTTTTCGCCCGCGGCTGGGTCAACACCTGGGGCCACGTCTTCGATGCCTGGGGGCGGTCCCTGGCGACCGACGGCGCCGGGGGCGAAGGCATCTACTACGCCTTCCCGGGGGCGGCCTATCAGGCGGCGGTCGGCACGCCGCGGATCCTGCACGGCATGAACCCGGGCAGCCCCAAGTATTGCGGGCTGGAGATCATCGGCGGCCGCCACCTCCCCGACGATGCCCAGGGCATGCTGGTGACGAACGATTTTCGCGCCAACCGCGTCTGCCGCTTCCGCCTCACCGAGACTGGCTCGGGGTTCGCGAGCATGAAACTGCCTGACCTCATTCATTCCAGCCGCGTCACATTCCGCCCGATCGACGTGAAGATGGGGCCGGACGGCGCGATCTACATCGCCGATTGGTACAACCCGATCATTCAGCACGGCGAGGTCGACTTCCGTGATCCTCGCCGCGACCGCGAGCATGGCCGGATCTGGCGGGTGACGGCGAAAGGACGGCCGCTCGTACCACGGATCGACTTTCGCGGCCTCGCCACGGCGGAGCTTTTCGCCCAGCTCGCAGCGCCGGAGTCGTATGCGCACGATATGGCGCGGCGGGAGCTGTTTGCCCGCGGCGATGCGGTGCGGGCGGATGTCGATCGCTGGCTGGCAAGCCTCGATCGACCCGGCACCGATTACGAGCGACTGCGACTGGAGGCACTGCGGCTCAAACAGGGACTCGATCGCGGCAGTGCGGCAGACATCGACCTGCCGCTTCTGAAGGCGGTGCTCGCCTCGCCCGACTCGCGAGCTCGGGCCGCGGCAGCCCGCATTGCGATCGACTGGGCCGGCCGGATCGAACAGCCGGCCGATCTCCTGGCTGCGGTGATCGATGACCCTGCGCCGCAGGTGCGACTGGAGGCAGTCGGCGCCCTGGCGGCCATCGGTGGCCAGCGGGCCACTGAGTTGGCCCTTCATGCGGTCGATCACGATCGGGATGAGTACCTGGATTACGCCGTATGGCTGGCGGCTCGTGACCTGCGAGACGCCTGGCTTCCGGCGGTCGTCGCAGGCACGTTTGATGATGGCGGCAAGCCGGCTCGCATCATCTTTGCCGCCCGAGCGGCAGAGGCGCAGGAGGTGGTGCCCTGGATCGTAGACCGCGTACAGCAGGGCAGACTGACGGCCACTGATCAGGCCGCAGCGCTTGAAGCCATCGCGGCGCTCGGTGGCCCGACCGAGTTACGGCTCGTTTTTGATCTCGCCGCCGATCCCAAGACGGATCCTACACAGGCCGCCAGCCTGCTCAGGCTCCTCGTCGAGACGCAGGGCCGGCGGCGGGTCAGACCGGCCGGTGACCTCGCGGTGGTCACCCGCTTTCTCACGGCGGGTGATGGCCCGGGCCTCGCGCCGGCGATCGAAGCCTGCGCGGCCTGGAACATTGGTGCGGCAGGTCAGCCGCTGGCCGCCATCGCCAACGATGTGGCCCGGCCATCAGCTGACCGACTGGCAGCGATCCGAGCCCTCGGCAGTCTCTCTGGCGAGGCTGCCCGTGCTGCCCTGGTCGATATCGCCCGCGGGCCCGACTCCGCTGTTGAGAATCGCGCCACTGCAATCACCGCGATGGTAGCGAAGTGGCCCGAGGCGGCAGCCACGCAGGCTGCCGTGTTTCTGGCCGAGTGCGGCGATTCAAAGGCCCTGGATACCGTCTATCGCGGGTTTCTCACGACCAAGGGTGCCGCCGGAAAGCTCGCCGCAGTCCTCGACACCGGCAGCAAAACCCTGCCCGCTGCCGCCGTGCAAGCCGGTCTGCAGGCGATCAGTTCAGCCGGTCGTCCGGAGCCCGAGCTGCAGCAGGCGCTCACCGCTGCCGGCAGCCGCTCCAGCGGCATGGCGGAATCCGTCAGCGGCCGCCACGTGATGACTGGTGCAGACCTCGATGCCTTCGTGCAGCAGGTCCGCACCAAGGCAGATGCGAAGCGAGGTGAGGAAATTTTTCGTCGCGAATCGCTCAAGTGTGTTGCCTGCCACAGGGTCGGCGACCATGGGCCGCGGGTCGGCCCCAACCTCGCGGCGATTGGCGCTGCCAGCCCGCTCGACTACATCATCGATTCCCTGGTGCATCCGGCCAAGAACGTGAAGGAGGGGTACCAGACGCTCGTCGTGCTTACGGACGACGGTCGCGTGGTGACCGGCATCCAGGTAGCGAGAAGCGATGAGGCACTCGTGATCCGCGATGCGCTCGACCGCGAGGTCCGGGTTCCTACGGCCGAGATCGACGAGGAGTCAATAGGCACGTCGCTGATGCCGGCGGGACTGATCGACCCGCTTTCCCGCGAAGAATTCGCCGACCTCGTCCGGTACCTCTCGGAGCTTGGCAAGTGAGTCGTGGTCACGGCCTGACCACAGCGAGCGATGACGAAAGGGTGCTTCCGACGGGCGTGTCGCTGAAATAGGTCCCGCTCACTGGGGCGATGTCGGCAGGGGAGAGCCCCACTGCGGTCGGTACAAAGCAGTGATCGCATAGGACGCCGTGGGTCGGATCGAGCCCAACCCAGCCGGCGCCGGGAAGGTAGACCTCGACCCAGGCGTGCATCGCGCTCGATGCCCGGCGGCTGTCCTCGGCCATCGCACCTTCAAACAAGTAGCCAGATACCAGCCGCGCTGCCAGGCCGTTGTGTCGGACCGCTTCCGCCAGGAGCACAGCCACATCACGGCAGGCTCCGCGGCCGCGGGCGAGCGTCTCGCCGACGGAGAGCGGCTCGCCATTTTCCCGCCGCTCGTAGCAGATGGTCTCGGCGATCCAGCGGTTCATGGCGACGAGGCCCTCGAGCGTCGGGCGGCTCGCGACCGCCAGCGGTCCGGGCCACGCGGCAGACTGCGTCGGCCGGAGAAATGGGGCGAGAAGCCGACGCTCCTCGGGCGTGTAGTCGCAGGGGATCCGTAGCCCGCGAGGCTCGAGCAGAAAACCGAATGGATTCCGTTCCCCGACCTCGAGTTCAAGATCGAGGCTGATTGGTAGCCGCGGCAGTTCGTCTGGGAAGAAGCAGGCCGCCACCACATTGTCGAACAGGTCGCGGCGAAAGTGAGCGCTCGCTCCATCGACCGTGACGAGCGACTGCCGTTCGATTCGTACCAGCGGATCGGGCCGAGGAAAGAGCCGCAGCACGTGAATCGAAAGCGAGGCCGGAGCTTCGTAGCGATACTCTGCCCGATACCGAATCGCCAGTTTCATGCGGCCACGCCTCGAAACATTTCCTGAGCCCGGACCGCCTGACAGAATTGTCGCACACAGCGCCGCTGCGATCAAAGGCACCGAGCCGATCACCAAAAGCGGGCCGCCGCATACACTCTGCTGGTCTTCTCGAGCATGGAGTCGAACGTGGCTGAATCATCACCATCCCTCGTCATCCGGCTTCTCGATCCAGCTGCCTACCCCCATCCGACCACCGGCATCCGCCTGATCGAGACCCACATCTCGTGGGTCTTTCTGACGGGAGACGTTGTCTACAAAGTAAAGAAGCCGTGTAGCCTTGGCTTCCTTGATTTCTCGACACTCGAGCGGCGGCGGCAGTTTTGCGAGGAGGAGGTGCGGCTGAGCGGACGGTTTGCCCCCGACCTCTATCTGGGCGTGGTGCCAATTGCGGGCCCGGCGCATGAGGCAATGGTCGATGGTAAGGGCGACGCGATCGAGTGGGCGGTGAAGCTCCGGCAGTTTGACGAGGCCGGCCGTCTTGATCGGCTCTTCGACGACAGAAAGCTCTCAGCCGACGACTGCGAGCGGCTCGGCGCGGAAATCGCGCATGTCGAGGCACGGCTGGCCGTCGCCGACTCACAGGCCGGCTGGGGCACGCCCAGCGCCTTGGCCGCCACCGTGGCGATGAACCTCGACCAGCTCAGGAGAGCACGGCCGCAGATCGCTCAGCAGGCTGATTCCCTGCAGGCTTGGATCGATGCCGAGGTTGACCAGGTTGGCCCCGCGATCGAGGACCGCGTGGTGGCGGGAAAGATTCGCGAGTGCCACGGCGACCTCCATCTGGCCAACATCGTCCTTCACAACGGCCAGTTGATGGCCTTCGACGGCATCGAGTTCAACGAGTCGCTGCGGTGGATCGACGTTGCCAACGACGTCGCCTTCCTCGCGATGGATCTGCATGCTCGGGGGCGGCCAGACTTTGCGGCGCGTGTGCTGAATGCCTGGATGGAGGTGGCCGATGACCACGCCGCCGCCGAGGTCCTGCCCGTCTACATGGTCTACCGGGCCATCGTGCGGGCAGCGGTGGCCGCCATCCGGCTGGGGCAGGCGACCGCGGTCGGCGACGCCGCCGCTGCCGAGGCTGCGGGCCGCGACAGCGACCGCTATCTCGACCTCGCCATGAGCCTCACAGCGACCCGCCAGCCTCGGCTCTTCGTGACGTCAGGCGTGTCGGGTACGGGAAAGACCACGCTCGCCGGCCGGATCATCGACGCCTGCGGGGCGGTTCGCCTGCGGAGCGATGTGGAGAGGAAACGACTCGCCGGGATGGCGGCCACCGACCGGCCGGCGGACGAGAGCCACGCCGGCGAGTTGTATGCGACGGAGATGACCGACCGTGTGTATCAGCGGCTCGCGACCCTCGCCGCGACCCTGCTGCGGGCTGGCACGAACGTCGTGATCGATGCCACCTGCAACATCCGTCGACAGCGAGACATGCTGGCGGCGGTGGCTCGGGATGTGGGAGTACCCCTCGTGTGGCTCGAGCTCGATGTGCCGGCAGAGTTTGTGCTGGCTCGCGTGGCAGCGCGGCAGGCCGCCGGCACCGATGCCTCCGATGCATCGCTCGACGTGGTGCGATCGCAGCTGGGCAGCCGCCAGCCGATCACGCGGGAGGAAGTGGCCGCCGTACCGGGGGCGAGGCTCGTGGTGGTCAGCCCGTGGGACGCGGAAGATCCCGCGTTCGTGAAGCGAGTGACAGGCTAGCGCCTGCCTTGCTTGAGGCCGCGACGGGTGGCCCAGCAACGGTAGCCAAACATGAACATCAGGTTGGGCCACGAAAACAGGAGGCGAGTGACAATGCCCCACGGGCCGGCCTTGTGCTCATATTCGATGTGTTCGCGGATCTCCGTGACCGAATCGGAGAGCGGCACGAAGGAATGCGTGTGCTCCCATTTCTTCGCCGGGCCCTCGGCCTGAATGTCGGTGAAGCCGGTGTCCGATACATTCTTATGCACAGCGGTCCAACGGAGGGGCAGGGGGCCGACCCACAGCGTGAACTTCGACACCGACCCCTCGGCGAGCGGCTCGATTGAATGCAGCCGCACGATGGTGGGGGGCGGCGTGAGCCGCTTGAGGGCACTGGTGTCGTGATGGAAATCACGCACGGCAGAGACCGGGGCATTGACCGTAAAGGTGTAGTCGAAAACAGGCATCGTGCGATATTGTAGCCGGCATGCACGCCTCGCCACTTCTGCAGCCCTTCGATCTGCACGGACTGCCACTTCCCAACCGCATGGTCATGGCCCCACTTACCCGCTCACGGGCCGGTTCTGAGCGGATTCCCAATGCCGTGATGGCCCAGTACTACACCCAGCGGGCGAGTGCCGGGCTGATAATCTCCGAGGCCACGACGATCTCATCTGAGGCCAACGGCTGGCTTGAGTCTCCAGGCATCTATTCCGACGCCATGGTCGCAGGCTGGAAAACGGTCACCCAGGCAGTGCACAACCATGGCGGCCGCATCTTTCTCCAGTTGTGGCACATGGGCCGGGCATCGCACAGCAGTTTTCATGGCGGCAGCCTGCCGGTCGCCCCCTCGCCGATTCCGATCAACGGCGACGGCATCCCCACGACTGCCGGCAAGCAGCCGTACGAAACACCACGGTCACTCGACACGGCCGAGATCCCCCGTGTGGTCGATGACTACCGCACCGCGGCGGCCCGGGCCAAGGAGGCGGGCTTCGATGGTGTCGAAGTCCATGCCGCCAATGGCTATCTGATCGATCAGTTTCTGCAGTCGAAGACCAATCATCGCACCGATGCCTACGGCGGCAACGTGATCAACCGCTGCCGCTTTCTCCGCGACGTGGTCGAGGCGGTCACCAGTGTCTGGCCGGCCAGCCGCGTGGGCGTGCGGCTGTCGCCCAATGGCTCGTTCAACGATATGGGATCGCCCGACTTCCGCGACCAATTCACGGCCGCAGCGCGGGCCCTCGATCCATTCGGACTGGCCTATCTCCACGTGGTCGATGGCCTCGGCTTCGGCTTCCACGAACTCGCTAAGGCGATGACGTTGGCCGAGTTTCGGAAGGTGTTTCGTGGGCCGCTCATGGGCAACTGTGGCTACACGCAGGAGACCGCCGAGGCAGCCATCACCTCCGGGGCTGCCGACCTGATTGCTTTCGGCCGCCCGTACATCAGCAACCCCGACCTCGTCGACCGGTTCGCCCACGGCTGGCCCCTCGCCGCCCCGGCCCCGATGGCCGACTGGTATTCTCCACAGGGCGGCCGCGGCTACACCGATTTCCCTGCATACCCAGTCTCCTGACGGCAGTCCTCAGTGGATCGAAGAGCACGATGACAGGCGGTGCCCCAACGTGGCTTCTGCCCGATGACCTGCCGGTCGCTGCGGTCCTCAATGAGGCCGTGGCTGCCTCGCGGACCGGGGCGGCCGTCATCACCGCCCCCCCCGGCTCCGGCAAGACGATGCTCGTGCCGGCGGCGGTGCTCGATGACCTGCCGGCCGACCAAACCGTCGTGTTGCTGCAGCCACGCCGGCTGGCGGCACGGTCCGTCGCCCACCAGATCGCCCGGCTGCGTGGCTCCGATCTCGGCGGCGAGGTGGGATACCAGGTGCGATTCGATTCCCGCACCAGCCGCGCGACCCGTCTCGTCGTCGAGACCACCGGCATCATGCTGCGTAGGCTGCTGAGTGACATCGCACTTGATGGCATTGGCGCGGTCGTGCTCGATGAGTTTCATGAGCGGTCGGTCGAAATGGATCTTGTCCTCGGCCTGCTCGTGCGGCTCCGGCAGACCGTGCGGCCCGACCTGCGGGTGATCGTGATGAGCGCGACGCTGGCCACGGAACCGGTCGCCCGCCTGCTCGGTGGAAAGGCCGGTCCATGCCCTGTCGTCACCGCCGATGGCCGACTCTATCCAGTCGAGGTTCGCTATCAGAAGCGGGGCGATCAGCGGCCACTTCCGGAGCGGGTTACGGCGGCCGTGCCCGAGGCACTCAAGACCACGGACGGCCATGTTCTTGTCTTCTTGCCCGGCGTGGGTGAGATCATCCAGTGCGAGCGGATGCTCGCCGACGTGGCCAGCCGGCAGGGGCATGCCTTGTTCACGCTCTTCGGCGACCTGCCACCTGAGCAGCAGGATCGCGTGCTCGATGATGTCGGCCGCCGCAAGATCATTCTCTCAACGAACGTCGCGGAAACCTCGCTGACAATTCCCGGCATCACCGCGGTCATCGATTCGGGGCTGGTGCGGCAGATGCGGGTGGCGGCGGCAACCGGGCTGCCGCGACTGGAGCTGATTCCGATCTCTCAGGCTTCGGCCGAGCAGCGGGCGGGCAGAGCCGGACGAACGGGGCCGGGCCGCTGTTGGCGGCTGTGGGACGAGGCTGCGCACCATGTTCGGCCGGCGGCCGACACACCCGAGGTCTTGCGGGGTGATCTTGCCGGGCCGCTCCTGCAGCTGCTTGTGCTGGGCGAGCAGGAGGCGTTTCCCTGGCTTGATGAACCGTCGGCTGAGGCCGCGAATCAGGCAATCACGCTCCTCAAGCGGCTCGGGGCGATCGACACGCCGACTGGCGGTGAGCATGCAGCACCAGCGGTGACGCTCCTTGGCCGTGAGCTCTCCCGATTGCCTACCCACCCGCGACTGGCCCGGCTTCTGCTCGCCGGGGCACGTCATGGCGTGCTCCGGGAGACGTCGATCGCCGCCGCCATGCTTTCGGAGCGGGATCCCTTTCGTGCCGGCCAGCATGCCGGCCGCGGCCCGCGAGACCGGATGACCGTCCGGACGCGGAGCGACGTGGTCGACCGCGTGATCGCGCTGCAGGCGTTTCACGCTGGCACGCCTGTCGCAGACCCAGATCTCGATGTCCACCCCGGTGGTGGCCGGACGGTGCTCAAGGCCGCTGAGCAGCTCTATCGCCTTGTCGAGGCCGATCTCGCACCGCGGGCTGCCGACCCGGCGGCGGCCCTCATGCAGGCGCTGTGGGAGGCGTTTCCCGATCGGCTGGCCAAGCTCCGTCCCGGAAGTGGCGACCGGGCCACGATGGTGGGCGGTCGCGGCCTCCGGCTCGACGGTGGATCGCGGGTGCGGCAGGAGCCATTCGTGCTGGCGATCGACCTCGCCGATGACCGCGGTGAGGCGCGGGTGCGGCAGGCGTCGGCCATCGACATGGCCTGGCTCGACGAGGAGCCGCTGGTGTCCACGAACCTCGCAACCTCCAACATGCGGACGGTCGATGAGATCGTGTTTTCACCAGCGCGGCGTCAGGTGGAAGCCCGCCGCCGTACGTACTGGGATGACCTCCTTCTGGACGAGACGCCGATCGCCATCAGCGACGCGGCGGCGGCGGCGGCCGTGCTCGCCCGTGAGGCTGCGGCACAGTTTGATCGCGTCGCGCCGCAGGCGGAGTCGGCCGCAGGGGCGTTTCGCAGCCGCGTCAGCTGGCTGGCCGCCGCGATGCCCGATCTGGGGCTTCCTCTGTTTGATACGGCGTCGCTCGTCGCGATCCTGCCGGACGTGTGCAGGGGGCTCACGTCCCTCGATGAAGTCAAAGCTGCGGACTGGCTCTCGCGGCTGCACGCCGCGGTAGGGTATGAGCGACTCGCTGACATCGACCGGCTCGCGCCAGCTGAGATCGCACTGCCGAATGGCAAGCGACACGCCATCCGCTACGACGCCGGAAAGGAGCCGATCGTCGCGGTTCGTATTCAGGAGCTCTTCGGCATTGCCGAGACCCCACGGATCGCCGGCGGCCGGGTGCCTGTATTGCTTCATCTGCTCGGCCCCAACCATCGGCCGCAACAGGTTACGAGCGACCTCGCCAGCTTCTGGAAAAACACCTATCCCGAAGTGAAGAAGGAACTGCGACGGCGGTATCCCAAGCACGCATGGCCAGATGACCCGTTGGCCGCAAAGGCGTCGCAGTCAGGCCTCAAACGCGACGCCCACTAATCGCGGGTATTCTGGTCAGGCTGGTCGTAGCGATCGGGCAGGGGGCTGAAGATCAGGCTGGGGCTTGGCGGTGAGTCTGCCGATCCCATAGTGCCGGTACCCTTTCCCGATGGAGCTAGAAATACTCATGACCCGCCTTGCGTCTCTGTTCGCGATCGTCGTTGCCACGCTTCTCCCGTCAGTTCTTCGTGCCGACGCCCCCACGCCTGCCGCCGCTCCGAATCCGGCTGTCGAAGCCGCTACCGAGGCTGCCGTCGACGCCGCCCCGCAGGCTGCGGTGCAGCAGCGTTCTGCCCGCCCCGCTCAGCGTTCCAGCCGGTCTGTTGAGCAGACCCGCCGCGGCCCGGTTGCGAAGCTCATTGAACTCGAGCGCCGCAAGAACGAGTGGCTGCGGGAAACGTTCCGGAATAATTGATCTGTGGGCCTCCTCCAGCTGCCGGGTGAGCGCTGTAGGATGAGTGTCGAGGAATTCGGCATGACTCCAACAGCGGCCCGGTGGCTGGAAGGGCTACGTGACTTCGTCGGCCGGTATCGGGCTGGCCGTCCGGTTCTGCCAGGCACGACCCCGGCACAGCTGCGCCAGCGGCCGATCCTGGCGACTCACCTCGCCACCTGGATCGACGGTGAGGGAGCAGCGTTGCCGACAACGCATGCCATCGTTCTGACAACGTCGGACATCGGCATCGCGGTGGCCGAGCAGTTTCTTTCCGGCCGTGAGCCACTGATCGAGAGCGTGCGGCCGCGAATCCTGCCCGTGCGTGAGATCGAATACCGGCTCTGGACGAAGGATCACCCCGACCCTGATCGATTGCTTCATGTGAATCACTGGAGCTGGATCAAGGCTCCGGTGCCGCATCAACGCCACGCGGAGTTCTGTGCCTGGCCGATCCAGCCCGATGAAGACTATTGGCTCCACCGCACCGGTACGAGCGGCCCCGGCAGCAACGAGTGCCGCCACGGCCACCTCTGGAAGTGGAACGGCTCTCACGCCGCCCTCCTCAAGCCGTTCATCCAGGAACGCGTGGAGGCGCTGTCAAACAGGTCGACGGACCACCCAGGCGGCTCGGCGTGAAGATTCACAGCCGTTGAACAAACGCAGGGTTTTCGCTACTTTTCCGCCAACCTTCTGGATACGCCAATGACGCCCCGCATCCTGGTCACCACCACCTCCTTCCAAGACACTCCGGGCGATCATCACACAAAACTCGCCGCCACCGGCTGGGACATCGTCACGGCCCGCGGACCGCTGAGCGAGGCCGATACGCTGGCCCTTGTCGGTGAGATCGACGGGTATATCTGCGGCGACGACGCAATCACTCGCACCGTGCTGGAGAAGGCTCGGCCGCGGCTCAAGGTGCTTTCGAAGTATGGCATCGGCGTCGACAAGATCGATGTGAAAGCGTGTACGGAGTTTGGCATCCCGCTGCTCTTTACGCCCGGCGTCAACCATACGACGGTCGCGGAGCATGCCTTCCTGCTGCTGTTGGCGCTGGAAAAAAACCTGCTCTTCCATACTGACTCGACCCGCGCTGGGGGCTGGAAGCGGCAGACCGGCCATGAACTGCTCGGGAAGACGATCGGCATTGTCGGCATGGGGCGAATCGGCAAGGAAGTGGCGATTCGCGCAAAAGCGTTTGGCATGCAGCCGCTTGGCTACGACGTCTATTGGGACGAAGCCTTCGCCACCGAGCACGGCATCCCCCGCGCTGCTTCGCTCGACGAGCTATTCGGCCAGGCCGACTACATCTCGCTCCACACGAACCTCACTTCCGAGACCCGCGACCTCGTGTGTGCGAAGACGATCGCGAAGATGAAGCCGGGCGTGATCATCCTCAATTGTGCCCGCGGCGAAATCGTGAACACAGCTGATATTGCCGCCGCGTTGGCATCAGGCCACGTCCTCGGCTACGGCACCGACGTGCTCGACGAGGAGCCGCCCCGGGCCGACCATCCGCTGCTTCACCTGCCCAATTGCGTCGTCACCCCCCACATCGGCTCCCGCACCCACGAGAGCGTGCAGCGTCAGGCGATGGCGGCAGTCACCAACCTGATCAACGCCATGCACGGTGAAAAACCACTCGCCCAGGTGAACCCTGAAGTACCGGTGAGCAATCATTTGAAGTGAGCCATGACTGAAACCTTTTTTGTTGTCCCTGTCGATGCCCACGAAGCAGTCGTCAAGGGCGCCTATCTCAAGCGTGGCTTCGACGCCGCCGAAGCCGACCATGCGGCGAAGCTCGCAACGGCCGCGACAAAGCATGGCATCCGTACGCACAACGCCATCAAGGCGCTGCACCTCGACGACCTCTTCGGCTCCAAGGCGGGCGGCTGCACGCCAGGGGCATCCATCAGAAAGCTCCCCAGCCGGTTCCAGGCGGCTGAAGTGTGGGATGCCCAGAAGAAGCTGGGGCAGGCGGTGGCCTGGGAGGCGGTCGACACCTGCATGCGGCTCGCCGACACCTACGGCACGGGCACGGTGTCGATCGACAATGCCTTTCACTATCTCTGGGGCGGCGGCTATGTGATGGAGGCGGCGAAGAAGGGCTATATCGCCTACACCAACTGCACGGCGTCGCTGGCCGAGGTGGTGCCGTTCAAGGGAAAGTTTCCCACGCTCGGCACCAATCCGCACTCGTGGGGCTTTCCCACAAACGATGCCGTCGGCTATCCCATCGTGATCGACTGGGCGACGAGCGTGATCGCGATGGGGCGGGTGCAGCAGTTCAAGCGGGAGGGCAAGGCCCTGCCGCCCAATGCCGCCGTAGACAAGGACGGCAACCCGACCACAGACGCCGAACAGGCCGTGTCGCTCCTGCCGTTTGGCGACCACAAGGGCTACGGCCTGTCGCTCATCAACGAGATCGTGGCGGGATTCATCGGTGGCTCGCTCCCGACGATCCGCAGCCGAGCCGTAGTGCCGGGTGAGAAGCAGAACTGTGCCTTCTTCTTCCAGGTGATCCATCCCGACGCGATCTCGAGCGGCGTCTTCGCCAAGGGCCGCTCGCAGGCTGACAACGTCAAAGCCGTGCTGGCCGACATCCTCGGCCATGGCAATGAGCAGTGCATGCTGCCAGGGCAGCTGGAGGCCGAAGCCGCCGCCCGCAGTGAGGTGGCCGGCGGTCTGCTCTTCTCGAAGGCCGAAATCGAGGCTCTCAACGAGATCGCCCACGAGGCCGGCATGGCCCCGTTCGACATTTCCACGCTCCCCACAGCCTCGTAGGACACACCCATGTCCCTTCCCATCAAGCCCCATGGCACCTGCACCTTCGATCAGATCTCACTCGGTGAGATCATGCTCCGGCTCGACCCCGGTGAGGGACGGATTCGCACGGCACGTCAATTCACGGCCTGGGAAGGGGGCGGCGAGTACAACGTCGCCCGCGGCCTGCGAAAGTGCTTCGGCCTGAGGACCGCCGTCGTCACGGCGTTCGTCGACAATGAGGTCGGCCACCTGATCGAAGACTTCATCATGCAGGGGGGCGTGGCGACCGACTTCATCCAATGGCGGGCTGACGACGGCATCGGCCGCACCGTCCGCAACGGGCTCAATTTCACGGAGCGGGGCTTTGGCATCCGCGGCGCGGTGGGCGTGCCCGACCGGGGCAACACGGCCGCCAGCCAGCTCAAGCCGGGCGACATCGACTGGGATCACATTTTCGGGAAAGTCGGGGCCCGGTGGTTCCACACCGGCGGCATCTTCGCCGCACTCTCGGAGACCACAGCGGCGGTCACGATCGAGGCCGTCAAGGCGGCCAAGAAGCATGGCACGATCGTCTCCTACGACCTGAACTACCGCCCCAGCCTCTGGAAGAGCATCGGCGGCCAGGCCAAGGCCCGCGAGGTCAATCGCGAGATTGCCAAGTACGTCGATGTCATGATCGGCAACGAGGAAGACTTTACTGCCAGCCTCGGGTTTGAGGTGGAGGGGGTCGATCATGCGATCAGCACGATCGAGACCGACGCCTTCCGAAAGATGATCGAAAAGGCCGTGCATGAGTATCCCAACTTCAAGGTCGCAGCCACGACGCTTCGCCGAGTGATCACGGCGACCAAGAACGACTGGAGCGCTATCTGCTGGCACGACGGGCAGTTTTTTGACAGTCGCCAGTATCCCGAACTCGAGATTCTCGACCGCGTCGGCGGCGGCGACAGTTTCGCCAGTGGCCTCGCGTTTGGCTTTCTGGAGTTCAACTGCCCGCAGAAGGCGGTCGAGTACGGCGCTGCCCACGGCGCCCTCGCGAGCACAACCCCCGGTGACACGTCGATGGCCACCCGCGCCGAAGTCGAAAAGCAGATCAAGGGCGGCGGCGCACGAGTCGTCCGGTAGTGGCTGGCTTCACGAAACCCTCGCCATCGTGGCCTCGGGTTTCTTCGCGAACATCCGTTCGCTCACGAAAGCCCGCCGCTACCGCCCGCAAGCTTCGCCATCCTGGCCTCAGCTTTCTTGGCGACCTTCCGGTCGCTCTCGTACGCCCGCCGCTACCTCACGCAAGCTTCGCCATCCTGGCCTCAGCTTGCTTGGCAACCATCCGGTCGCTCTCGTACGCCCGCCCTCCAGGCGGGCAGCGTTCTCCTCCCAGGAAGCACCGGGCGGAAGCCCGGTGGACTGCAGCGGCGTTGGCTCTCGCGTCATCCCACCGGCTCGCACCGTCGTCCGATCACAGCACGGGCACGACCGGCAATCCGGCAGAAGATGACCACGCAGGGTGGGGCATCTCCGGTCGGCAGCTGGCGGCGGACGTCCTCCACGTCGATCGCCAGGCGGCGACACTTGATCTCGTAGTGATGGGCCGGCTGCTGCCGTAGATGCCGCTTGAGATCCTTGATGCCCGCCGGCAGCACCGCGTCCACAGAGAAGGCCGTGACCAGGCTAGTCGCCGGAGGCTGCTCGGCGGTGAGGTATTCCTCGTCGGCATCGAGACGGAGCATACCGTGCTGCTCGGCGAGTTTATCGAGGAGTCCCGCCCGCACCACGGCAGGATCGGGATCGCAGAGAAAGCTGCCGATGGGATCGGTGAGTCTTCGGCGTGCGTCCGCCGGTTTCCCGGCAAGGCTTTCGCCCGTGGTGAGATTCGTCGCCCGGGCAGGCTCAGCTCCGGCCAACTCACCAAACCAGATCGTCGCCTCCCGGCATTCGCCACTCAGGCTCACCAGTTCGACCTCGCAGCCAGGAAACTTGCCGGGGAAATCGCTCGCCGGCCCCACCTTGATTGCTCCGCCGCGTGCCGTCGCCGCAAGCTTTTGCATCCAATCGAGACCGGGCTGGTAGTGCTCGAGCCAGCGGGCGGGCCGGTCGCGGCCATCGCGGCGGTCGGGGTCGGCGTGTACGAATCGTCCCGCCCAATCCTCGGCGATGACATCGCCGCAGCGGGTTGCAAGCCGCTCTGGCTGCCCCAGCACCTCGGCATTCCAGGCGGCCCGCAGCACCATGGCCGGAGAACGATCGATGGCCATCACCTGTCCGCGGTGAGACAGCGCTGCCGCGTCGCTCCCGATACCGCAGCAGAGATCAACCACTTCGCCGCACCCGGCAAACCGCTCTGCCTTATGCACGGCCACATGCCAGCTGGTCGCCTGCTCGAGTCCCGTCCGCGTAAGCCAGAGCCGCTCGGCGTGAGGCAGCCGCCCAACAGCCCGCTCGCGTGCCTCCTGCAACCCAATTGCCGCCCGCACGAGCTCATCAGGAAATAGCCCCCGCAGCGACTTCTGGCTCGCCCGCTCGGCCGGCGAGCAGGCCGCCACGGCTGCCAACAGTTCAGGGGCAGACCGCAACTGTTGTAGCAACGCCACATCGTCTGTCATCGCCAACGTCACCGTGCTCCTCACCCGATCCACGACTGTCACAATGGTGCGTCACCACGACCAGCAGAATCCGCATTATGGCGTCGCTGACGCCACGCGCCGCCGGCACCTCGACTCTGTCACGCGTCGGCTATTGCGGGCCGGCGGACTTCCTTGCCTCGGCAGGAGGGGCTTGGACGCTTCTGGACATCATCACCCCATTCCGGCCGTATTTCGGCTACCTTAACCTGGTCAGTCGGGCCCCTCTCCTGGAGAAACTATGAAGACTTCACTGCGCGTTTTCACTTTCTTTTTCGCCGGCATTTCATTGTGGGCGACCGCTGCGGAGCAGGGCCGGCGTTTTGATCTGGCCGCCCGAGCAAGTGCGATCGACTCCGACGCGAAAGAGCATCCCGCGATCGGCTTTACCTTCAACGACCCCAAGACCGGCAAGCCGATCGACCTGCAGCATGCCGTGGTCGATACACGCGTGCCCTCGCAGGGGCGGCTCGTGATCTGGCTGATGGATCATAGCAAGGGGCTCTTCGACCGCATCGCCGGCTACGGGCTGCATGGTATCCAGGTGAGCTATGCCAATCGCTGGTTTGGGAGTCTGAAACCCGAGGTTCGCGACTCCGGCGACGTGCTGGGCAAGATCCGGCTCGAGGCGGCTACCGGGGAGGACTTCAGCCCGCTTGTTGCAATCCCAAAACCCGACAGCATGCGGGAGCGGGCGCGGCAGTTTCTGCTCTGGCTCGACACGGAAAACCCGGAGGGCCATTGGGCTCAGTTTCTCACCGATGATCGGCAGGATCTCCGCTGGGACAAGGTGACGCTGGCTGGTATTTCTCACGGCTCTACGACCGCCGCCCGGTTTGCGATGCATCAGCCGGTCGATCGGGTCGTGATGTTCTCTGGTCCCCGCGACAACACCGAGACCTGGCAGGGGGGGCCGTCAGCCACACCGTCCAACCGGTTTTTTGGATTCACCCATGTGCTAGACAGTGGCTGGGCCGCGGATCATTACTGTCGCTCGTGGCAGCTTTTGCGGATGCACGAGCACGGGCCCGTGGTCGATGTCGATGACACGGCGGCCCCCTATGGCAACACGCGGCGGCTCATTACCGACTGCGACGTCGGCGGAGATGCCGGCCGCGCCCATTCCGGCGTGATCCCCGGCGGGGCAGCCTGCAAGGATGCCACCGGCAAGTTTGTCCATGAGCCGGTCTGGCGGTATCTCTTCATGCATCCTGTCGACGAGGCTGCCGCTGCGGTGCCGTTCGATGCCGACTGCGAGATGAATCGACATGGATCGCATGGCGTGCCATCGACCAACCAGGCGACAAGCATCACCGAACTGGTCGATGGCCCGATCGAAGTCAAAGAGGTGGCGGGCGGCTTCACGTTTACGGAAGGGCCAGCTGCCGACAGCCGCGGCGATGTCTTCTTTACCGACATCCCGCAGGAGAAAATTCACGTCTGGCGGGTGGCAACCGGAACGATCGAGACCTGGCTCGAGAAGACCGACAAGATCAACGGTCTCTTCTTTCGACCCAACGGTATGCTCGTCGGCTGCCAAATGGGAGCCGGTCGCCGGATCGTGGCAATCGATCCGAAGTCGAAGGCGATCGCGCCGCTCGCTGAACGGATCGAAGGCAAAAGGTTCAACGCTCCAAACGATCTCGTCATCGATGTCCAGGGGGGCGTGTGGTTTACTGATCCGGCGTACGGCCGCAAGCCGGAAGACAAAGAACTCGAGGACGAGGCGGTCTACTGGATCACGGCCGACGGGAGCACGGTGCGGAAGGTGGCGGGCGGGTTCCAACGGCCCAACGGCATCGCTCTCTCGCCCGATGAAAAGACGCTCTACGTCGCCGATCGCGATGCCGACGTCACCGTGGCCTTTCCAGTCGAGGGACCGGGCATCCTTGGACCCCGCCGAGAGTTTGCCAAGACCGGCTCCGACGGTTTCGCGGTGGACGAGCAGGGGAATCTCTACGTGACGCCCAAGGCTCATGCCATCCGCGTATTCTCATCGACAGGAAAGAATCTGGGGGAAATTCCGCTGCCCGTCGCAGCCGCAAACGTGACATTCGGCGGCGCTGACCGCCGGACGCTCTTCATCACCGCCCGCGACCGCGTCTTCACGCTGCCAATGAAGGTGCAGGGAGGCCAGTGAGAGGCGGACCGTCGCCACTCAGGCTTGGGCGGCTAGCAAAGCCCGGGCCGCGGCGGCGATGGCCGGGCGCTGGGCGTCTTCAACGGGGTCGAGCAGCGGCAGGAGTGGACCTGTCGCCGCGATCCCGCCGCCGGCGACCGCCTCGTGGAGAACGCGGATCGGGCTGATCGCGTTGCGGAGGTCTTCCAGCGGTTCGAACACTTTGCGAATTCTTTCTGCCTCGGCCCAGTCGTGGCGACGGATCGCCCCCAGCATCGCCTGCGAGAGCGCCGGTGCGACGCAGCCGCAGCCGGTCGTGAAGCCTCCCAGGCCGAAGTCTCGCAGGTGCACGATCGCCGGCTGCTCGCCGATGCCGCTGATGATCATTCCCGGATCGACCATGCCGACGAGGTCGCGTAAGTAGGGATCGTGGGCCGGATTGTCACGAACGGTCGCATATTTGATGGCACTGATGAGCCCATCGTTGCAAAGACGAGCCACGTCGGCCGGCTCGATATACCCATCGTGCTTGATATAGAGCAGCGTGGGCACGCCTGCCGCCTCGGCAAACCTCCGCACACCCGTCGCCACCCCCGCGCTCGTCGTGATTCCCTGCTGCGGCAGCACCATCACCGTTTGGAAGCGGTGCCGGCGAATCGCCTTGGCATGCTCCAGCAGCAGCCCGTAGGTTGGGCCAGCTGACGGAACGACGAGTGTCGACGAACCGGCCGTCTCGGCAAGCAGGGCGAGCAACGGCTCATACTCCTCCAGGGGCAGGTGGTAGATGTTGGCATTGCCCCCGTAGAGCAGGAGCGACACGCCCCCCGCCTCAATGTGGCGAATAATTTTTTCATTGGCCACCCGGTCGATCGCGCCGCTCGCGGTACGGGCCAGCGGCGGCACGGCCATCACCGAACGTTCGAGGTGGGCTTTGGTCAGCGTGGGTGAGGCGTCCATGACACATGGCTCCGGAAAGGGTGATTGCTCATCGGTCAAAAAATATCAGGCTCCGGCGTCGAGCTGCCGCGTTCCAGAAAGCGGAAGTCGCAGCCCTGGTCGGCCTGGGTCGTCTCGTCGAGGAAAAGTTTGCCGTACCCGCGGGAGAATCGCGCCGCGGGCGGTGTCCAGCCAGCCAGCCGGCGGGCGATCTCGGCACTGTCCACGAGTAGGTCGATTCGTCGTGCCTCCACGTCGAGCGCGATGCGATCACCGGTCTGCACAACGGCCAGCGGCCCGCCCACCGCCGCCTCGGGGGCAACGTGTAGCACACACGTGCCGTAGCTCGTGCCGCTCATCCGCGCATCGGAGATCCGCACCATGTCGCGGACACCTTGTTCCAGCAAGTGCTTGGGGATCGGCAGCATGCCCCACTCGGGCATTCCGGGCGCACCCTGCGGTCCCGCGTTACGAAGCACGAGGATATCGTCGGCCGTGATCCCCTCCGCCGGCTCGTCGATCCGGGACTTCATGTCAGGGTAGGAGTCGAATACGATCGCCCGGCCGGTGTGTTTGAGGAGCCGTGGCTCAGCTGCTGTCGGCTTGATCACGCAGCCATCGGGCGCAAGCGAGCCGCGGAGAACGAATGTGCCCCCCGCCCGGGAAAGCGGCCGGTCGTTCGGCAGGATGACCCGGTCGTCGATCACCTGTGCCGCGGCGATCTGTTCGCCAAGCGTGTTCCCGCTGACGGTCAGACAATCGAGCGACAGCAGACTCCGCAACCGGGAGAGCAGGGCGGGCACACCACCGGCATCATGAAAATCTTCCATCAGAAACTCTCCCGCCGGCCGCAGGTTTGCGATCACGGGCGTAGTTCGGGAGATCTCGTCAAAGCGGTCAAGCGGCAACGCGACACCAGCCCGCCTGGCCAGGGCCAGCAGATGGACGATGGCGTTGGTCGAGCCCGCCAGCGCCATGTCGGCCACGATTGCGTTATCGAAGGCTGCCGCCGAAAGAATTCTCGATGGCCGCAGATCCTCCCACACCATTTCGACGATTCGCCGACCGCAGGCGGCTGCCATCCGAGAGTGGGCCGAGTGGACCGCCGGAATCGAGGCAGCGCCGGGGAGCGTCATGCCAAGCGTTTCGGTGATTGCCGCCATCGTCGACGCGGTGCCCATCGTCATGCAGGTGCCCGCTGACCGGGCGATCCCGTCTTCGAGCTGCCGCCAGACGCAGGCATCAAGACAGCCCGCCTGCCGCTCGGCCCAGTATTTCCAGACGTCGGTACCGCTGCCGAGCCGCTCAGTCCGATGGCGGCCGGCCAGCATCGGGCCGGCGGGAAGAAAGATCGCGGGGAGGTCGGCCGAGATCGCCCCCATGAGCAAGCCCGGTACTGTCTTGTCGCAGCCCCCCATCAGCACCGCACCATCGACAGGATGGCAGCGGAGCACCTCTTCCGTTTCAAGGGCCAGCAGGTTGCGATAGAGCATCGCCGTCGGCTTCATGAACATTTCGGAGAGCGACAGCACCGGAATCTCCACCGGAAACCCGCCCGCCTGCCACACACCCCGCTTCACCTCCTGCACCCGCTGCGGAAAGTGAGTATGGCACTGGTTGAGATCGTTCCAGGCGTTGAGGATCGCGATCACGGGGCGGCCCTCAGCCTCCTCGGCCGAGTAGCCCATCTGCCGCAGGCGACTGCGATGGCCAAAGCTTCGCAGGTCGTCGGGCGCAAACCATCGCTGCGACCGCAGGTCGCCAACGGTGATGCGTCGCCGCTGATATTGATCGGCCATGGTCGCACCTTTATGCAGGCGGTTTCGTGAAGGCGGCCGCGATTGTACGCTGACGCCGGTCTTGCACAAGGAACGCCCCCACCATGTCGCCACTCGCCATCCTCGCCGTCGCGCTTGTGATCGTCATCGGCGGCGTGCTCAGCTTCCGATTGCATCCGTTTGTGATCCTGATCGTGGCAGCGATCGCCGTCGCGTTGCTCAGCCCGACCGATTCGGCCCAGGCCTCCGCCGGCCAGCGGGTGGCCGAGGGGTTTGGCAAAACGGCGCTCGACATCGGCATCGTCATCGCGATGGCATCGATCCTCGGCACGTGTCTCTCGGCCGCCGGGGGTGCCCGTCGGATCGTCGTGTCGATCCAGCAGCTCGTCGGTGAGCGGCGGACACCGCTGGCGCTCCTCCTCGCCGGATTTGTCCTCGGCATCCCGATGTTCGCCGAAACCGTGTTTTACCTGCTCATGCCGCTGGCTCGTGCCGTCTGGGAGAGGACCGGCCGCGGCTACCTTCTCAGCGTGCTCGCGATCGTCGGCGGCGCTACGATGACCCACTCGCTCGTGCCCCCAACGCCAGGGCCACTGTTTGTGGCCGACGCCCTGGCCGTCGGCATGGCGACGATGATCATGGTCGGACTGGTCGTCGGCCTCGTCGCCGCCCTCGCAGGGTATGTGTACGCCACGTGGGCTGATCGTCGCTGGCCACTCACTCCGCTGAGCGTTTCGGGAAGCCCCACACAGGAGGGCACAGCCGGCCCTGTCGAGACTGCCGCCGTGCGGATGCCGCCGCTCTGGGCGGCCCTGCTGCCCATCCTGCTCCCCGTCGTACTCATCAGCCTCGAGTCGGCGTCCCGCTCGGCGCCGGGCTTGTTCGCCGGCAGCCTCCTTCCGGCCATCCGGCTCGTTGGGGAAAAGAACCTCGCCCTCTCGATCGCCGCACTGCTGTCGATCCTTGTGCTGGCTGCAAGCGGTGTCGGGATGCCGCAGGTTCGCACTACCATCGCCGAGGCGATCACGGAGGCTGGCAGCATCATCTTGGTGATCGCCGCCGGCGGCGCGCTCGGGGCCACGCTCCGGCAGGCCGGCCTGGCGCAACTCTCGGCGGGGCTCGGGGAGGGCTCCGGTCTGGCACTGATCCCGGTCGCCTGGGTCGTCACCGCGGTCATCCGCGTCGCGCAGGGCTCAGCCACGGTGGCGATGATCACGGCAGCCGGGGTGATGGCCCCGATCGTGCTCAACAGCAGCCTGCCGTTTCACTCCGTCTACGTGGCGGCTGCGATCGGCTGCGGCTCGAAGATAGGGATGTGGATGAATGACAGCGGATTCTGGGTAATTTCCCGGATGAGCGGGATGGGCGAGATGCAGACGCTCCGCACGGCCTCTGTGATGGTGGCGATCGAAGGCACTGTCGGCCTCCTCGCTACGCTCGCTCTGGCCATGCTCTGGCCGATGGTGTGACCGAAATCAGCTTACCGACGCTCGAGATCGGCATGCTCGATCACGAAGTCGACGACCGGCTGTGGATCGGCAAGACCATGCGGATGGTGCCCCTTGTCGGGCTCATGGATCACGAGCACTTTGCCACCGAGTTTTCGGTATCGTGCTTCGACGACAAGCGAGTTTTCTGTCGGGGGTACGACGTCATCCATGTCGCCGACGACATGCACGACCGCGATGCCAGCCTTCGCGAGTGGCTCAAGTCTATCGACGGGATTTTCCGAGTAGGCGAGCGCCGCAGCCTCATCGGCAAACCCGTAAGCGGCAAGGCAGGCAGCCCAGTCCTTGGGGCTGCCCTTACCTGAGCCCCTCCCGCCGGGCCAGCTTTTGAAGTCGCAGACCGGGTTGTCACCGTAAATGACGGCCACATGATCGGGATGCTCGGCTGCATACCGCTGGGCATACAGCCCGCCCCGGCTGATGCCGATGAGGGCGGCCTTGGGAGCAAGGCCGCGGCGGACGAGTTCGTCATGAAACGCCGCCAGTTGCCGGATGGCTTCCGGTGACCCGAATGTGTTGCCGACGTCGATGAAGGCATGATGAAACCCCGCAGCGAGCAGCTGCGGCGCGGCACACCGCTTGGCAAAAGCATCCGGAAACATCATGCACCACGACCAGGGATTCCCCACCCGCGGCTGCTCCGGCTCCACGACCCAGGCCGTGTGGCCCTGAAACACGAACACATGCCGCCTGTACCCGTGCCAGGAATCGATTCTCTCATCCGGAAACCTGAGGTCGGCGCAGAAAACCTGAGAGCCCGCCAGCAGCCAGCCCACGAAGAACCAAAGCATCGAGTGCCGTCGTCTCCAGGCTCCTTGTCTCATCACCATCATCTCCACACAACACGTCTTCCTGAGAGCGTTCGTATCACAGAGAGTACACTCTCCGCCAGAGACCTGGCCCCGCCGATCTCCCTGGCATTCCTGGAGTTGATTATGCCCACACTTCACGGCAAGAATTTTGTCGCCGGATCGCTCACTGACTCTGATCGCACGTTTGCGGCAACGAGCCCGCTCGATCGCGGCGACCTTCCCGGCCGCTTTTGCCTGGCGTCGCTCGACGACGTCGAGGCCGCGATCCAGGCCGCGGCCGCAGCGGCAGGGCTCTTTGCCCAGACCACAGGCGAGGCCCGCGCGGCATTCCTCGAGCGGATCGCCGACGAAATCACTGCGTTGGGCGACTCTCTTATCGAGCGGGCCGGCCTCGAGACGGCGCTCCCGGCGGCCCGACTCACCGGCGAGCGCGGACGAACCGTCAATCAGTTGCGACTGTTTGCCGCGCTGGCCCGCGACGGCTCATGGGTCGACGCCCGCATCGACCGCGCTATGCCAGAGCGGCAGCCCCTCCCGCGGCCCGACCTGCGTCGCATGAAGCGGCCGATGGGGCCTGTCGTGGTCTTCGGCAGCAGCAATTTTCCGCTTGCGTTCTCGGTGGCCGGTGGGGACACCGCCAGTGCACTGTGCACTGGGAACCCGGTCGTCGTGAAGGCCCACCGCGCCCATCCCGGCACGTCGGAACTCGTTGCCGGCGCGATCCAGCGGGCCGTCGAGGCCTGCGGCCTCCCGGCGGGCACGTTTTCGATGCTGCATGGCGAAGGAGGCGTGATCGGTACGGCCCTTGTAAAGCACCCCGCGACGCAGGCCGTCGGATTCACCGGATCGAGGACGGCAGGGCGGGCGCTTTGCAACGTCGCTGCTGCCCGGCCCGATCCGATTCCCGTCTTCGCTGAAATGAGCAGCCTCAATCCGGTGTTTCTCCTCCCGGGTGCCCTGGCCGACCGCGCCGGGGAGATTGCGAAGGGCTTCGCCGCCTCGATGACGCTCGGCGTGGGCCAGTTTTGCACCAAGCCGGGCATCGTCTTCGGGATCACGGGCCCTCATCTGGACTCATTCATCGCGGGTCTCACCGAGGCGATCACCGCCGTCGCTCCGGCCTCGATGCTGTCGGCCGACATTCTCACGGCTTTTGGGCACGGTCGTGACTCGCTGAGTGGGGACGCCGGCATGGCAGTCGTCACCCACTCGGCCAGTCCAGCCGACGCCGCGAAGACCCAGGCAGCGGCGATCGTCCTGGAGACTGATGCGGCCACGTTCCTCGCGCGGCCACAGCTTGCCGAGGAGGTATTTGGGCCGTTCAGTCTCATCGTGAAGTGTCGCTCTGCCGACCAGTTCGGGGCACTCGCACAGCGGCTCGAGGGGCAACTGACGGCGACGGTCCACGGGACGGATGAGGATGTGGCGACAGCGCATCATCTGGTCGCCATTCTCGCGACCAAGGCGGGCCGACTGATCGTCAATGGGTGGCCGACGGGTGTCGAGGTGTGCCATGCGATGCAGCACGGTGGGCCATGGCCGGCCACGAGCGACTCGCGGTTCACGAGCGTTGGGAGCGCGGCCCTCGAGCGGTTTATCCGACCGGTTTGCTATCAGGACGTGCCACCGTCACTCCTGCCCGACGCCCTCAAAGATGGCAATCCACTCGGCATCATGCGGCTGGTCGAAGGCATCGCCGATCGCCACTGAGCGATTTCCGTTGGATCGGTGGAGAGGTCGTCAATCGATTTTCAGCCGGCGGCGGAAAATCGTGTCGCCGTTGGTGACGTAGAGATACTCGTGGTCCGGCCCGGCAAGGATGCAGCTGGTCAGCGGCTTTGCCGGATTTGGCGTCGCCATGACGCCGGAGAGCCTGCCGGTTGGATCGAAGACCTGAATACCAACGGCGCTTGTCACGTAATACCGGTCTGCAATATCGACCGCCATACCGTCACCGCGGGCCTCGGGCCCCTCACCCCGTCGCAGTGTCATGGTCGGCATACCGGCGTCGAGTGCCCCGTCGGGATTCACCCGAAACGTCCAGACCTGCTCCCCACGGTATTCCGAAACGGCCAGTGTTCCACCGTCAGTGGAAAGCGTGATGCCGTTGGGGCCAGCCAGCCCCTTCGCCGCAACCGTGACCGCGCCCGTCGCGATCGTGACTCGCTTCACTTCGCCGGCTTTCGTGTCGGTGAAATAGAGGAAGCCATCCGGGGTGATCGCCAGATCATTGGGCGTGACACCCGAGGCGATTGCCTCCGACTTTCCGGTCGCCGGGTCAATCGCGATCACCCGCTGCTTGCCCCCTTGGCAGCCGTAGAGTCGACCGTCGGGCCCAAACTCGAGGCCGCTCACCGACTCGTTAGCGAGCGTCTCCTGTGTGCCGTCGGCAGCCGACACGCGGTACACCGCCGACGCCTTCATATCGCAAAAATAGAAATTTCCCGCGGCATCGGTGCAGGGGGCGTCGGCAAAGCCGAGGCCGTCGACGACGACGTTCCACGCCTCGCCCGGAATCAGTTGCCGCCGGAGGGGGCGATCACCGCCAAGCGGAGCCGACGCGTCGAATGGGGCGTCGTGCGAATCGTCGCGCCACAGCCACGTGAGCGCCTCGATGAACAGTTCGCCGCCGTGCTTGCCGCTGTGCCCAAACCCCTCGGCGTAGTCGAACCGCATGTCGTAGCCCATGGACTTGAGTGCAGCGGCCATCTCCTGATTGGCGAGCGGCCAACTCCCGTGGAGGTTGTCGAGGTCGCCGCTGGCATCCTCGAGGTAGACACGGATCGGCTTGGGCTCCGTCTTGCGGATGATCGCTGGGTAGACATCACCGCCACGGATGTTCGTAAAGCTGCCGATGTGGCTCATGACCTTGCCAAACTGGTCGGGCCGCTTCCAGGCGGCCGTGAAGGCGCAGATTCCCCCCGACGACATGCCACAGATCGCCCGCCGCGCCGGGTCGGCAGAGATGTTTAGGTCCTTAAGGGCGACTGGCAGCAATTCCTCGATGAGAAACCGTACGTAGCGATCCGACAGAGAGTCGTACTCGAATGAGCGAATGCTCTGTGGCTTCGCTCCGTCTCTCGTCGGCGGCACGACACCAGGATTCACGAACACCGCAACCGTTACCGGCATCGTCCCCTTGTCGATCAACGCGTCAAACGCCGCCGCGGCCCTGAAGGCCCCATCCGGCTTGGCATACGCAGCACCATCCTGAAACACCATCAGCGCTGCCGGCGTCGCGGCCGTATACCCCGCCGGCACGTAGACCTGATACTCGTGCCTTGCACCAGGGAACAATCGGCTGTCGGTCAGGACATCCTTGGTCAACCTGCCCCGGGGTTCAGCCTCCGCCGCTCGGCTCGACACACCGATGATCACGGCAACCACAACCACTGCGCGAATGAGATTCATGATGCGGATACCTCCTGGAGGACTGACACGGCCCGCTGTCCCGAAAATGCCTGGCCGATAATGTATCCGACAACCGCGAAGCCGAGCCCCCAGAAGTCGGATGGAACGGTCGTGATCATGGAAAAGAGTGACGCCGACATGTGGCCATCAAGGTGCTCCACCGTAAACGCCGCCAGCCATGCCCCGAAGCCTAACAGCATCGAAAGAATCCCCGCGAGCGGCCCCCGCGGTCGACCGTAGATGCCCATCAGCAACGGCACGAAAAGTGCGACCAGCTGGATCGAAAGGGCCACGTCGAGCAGCGCCATCAATGATTTCCCCCACATCGCCAGCAGAATGCCCCCCAGCGACACGAAAACAACACTCATTCGATCACGAAAGAGCGGGCGGCCCGCAACTGCCGGCAGCCGTGACAGCAGGTTGTGGCCAAGGATGGTGGCCGGCGCTAGGACTGCACTCGTCGCCGTGGAAACCACCATGGACACGACAGCCACCACAAACACCACCAACATGCCCGTAGAAAGATATTCGCCTGCCAAGAAGCCGACCGGATCGATCGAATGATGCGGGTGCGTCACAAGCGACGCGAGGCCGAGCGTCACGGGAATCATGCCGAACAGCAGATACAGCACGCCGGCCAGGATGCAGGCGTACATCGCCGTGTTGGGGCTCTTCGCCGCGAATGCCCGTTGTTGGAGGTCTTGTCCGGGGATGTTGCCAAAAAGGCCCGTCGCCCAGGCCCCGAGCCAGCCCAGCATGACCGCCAGCGACGTGTCGGCGGGGACGAGCCGCAAATGGTCCGGGTGGGTCACTGCCACCTGCTCAAATACATACATGAGCCCCCGGACCGGGTCACCGTCGCCCAGCCGTGGATCGGAAAGGGTCGCCACAAGAAGCACGACGAGGCCGATCAGGGCTACCACAATCTGAACGGTGTCGGTGAGCGTCACCGACCACATGCCGCCAGCGAGCGTGTAGATCAGGGTCACACCGGCGACCACGATCACGCCCAGGATGAACGGGATCCCAAAGTAGAGCTCGAGGATTCTTGCGAGAGCGGTGTATTGCAACGCGACCCACGAAAAGTACGCAGGCACCTGGATGCAGGCCCCGACCACCTCGGCGGCTGGTCCATACCGACGACGGTAGAAGTCCGCCATCGTGAAGAGTTCCATTCGCCACAGCGGCCTCGCGAAGAAGATGCCGGAAAGCACAAGTGTGCCCGCGCAGGCAAACGGGTCGAGCACCACTCCGAGCAGTCCCTCATCGCGGGCGGCGCCGGCGGCGGCAAACATCGTCGCCGCCCCAAACCATGTAGCGAGCAGCGTACCCCACGCCAGGAAGAGCGGAAGCCGCCGGCCGGCAACGAGGTAGTCGGCCTCGTTCTCGACACGCCGACTGGCATACATACTGATTGCGAGCAGAAAAAGTACGTAGGCAACCAGCGCTCCGCCGAGAAGCCATACCGCTGCCGGCGAGAGGTTGAGTGTGGCGAGTTCACCCTGTGCGAGAAGCGGCATGATGCCCGAATATCCTGGCCCGAGGGTCAGGAGTCTACCGCGCGGAGATCGACCCACGACTTACAGCCGCTGTAGTCGGTATGCCAGGGGAGAATCAGGGGCTCCGCAAGAGGCCGCACCACGACTTCCAGCACGTGCAGTTCATCCTTCCAGCGGTGAAACCGCTCCGCCACCACCGCATCAGCCCAGACGTGCCGGCCTCGAAACCGCGTCAAGGCGTCGAACGATTCGACACGCGTGGCTTGCAGTATTTCCGCCTCATGCGTAAGCACGACGCTCCCGTCAGGCGGACGGTCGGCGTTGATCCCCTCGAGGAGATCCCGGGCTTCCGGGATCAATTGCTCAGCCGATTGGTGGAGAAACGTCGGCAGAAGGAGAAATCGGCGATGGTCGAGACAGAACGCCCCGCCCGGTTCAACGATGCCTCCCTTGCGAAGAATGACGTCTTGGCGGCCCGTGGCCAGTGCCCGGCAGATCGCTGCCCATTCCTTGAAAGCCACATGCATGACTGGAACTGCTCGCGACTACTGGCCACGGACGAAAATCCCGTCGGCCGTGAACTGCACGATCGGCAACGCGAGTTTTGGATCGAACACCGCGGTGCCCTTCACGACCACATCGCTCCCCTTGGTGATGCCGAACAACTGTCGCGAATCAATCGGGATCACCTTCCCGTCGGCGCCGAGGAACTGCACGGCCACCATCGGGGCGTTGGCCTGCTTCTTTTTGCAGAAGGGACAATTGTCGGCATCGTGACCCGGCTTCTTGGCATGGTCATCAGTCGGAATTTCCACAAGGACAAACGACGCCTTGTTCTCGAGGAAAGGCTCCATTCCCTTCGCCCCGAGCCGCCCAGCAACCACGAGCGGCTGAGGCACGTGGGCCGGTGACTTGAGCAGCTGCTGCCGGGCAGCCGTCGGGGTGACCGCACCCGCCGGCTCGGTAGCCAGCACCAATTGCTGCCGCGCACCGGCAGCATCAACCGCCTCCAAGGCCAGCGCTACCGACGGCACGAGGTAGACAAGCGGAGCCACCACCAGATGCATCAAAACGGCATGTCGCATTGTCACTCCTTTATTGATCGGCACCACTATCGCCCACCGACTCTTTCAGTCCTTCGGCAGCCTTTTCAGCCGCTCTCACAGCATCCGCCGCACCGTCCTGGATTGCGGCAGCAGCCTTCTTCAGGTCCTCGATCGCGGCTTGAATGCGAGGCTCGTGCTCCAGATAGTCGATCGCTTCTCGCACCTTTTCATCGGAGGAGTGAAGGGCCGTGTCGAGTTTATCGAAGGAGTCGAAGATCTCATCGAGGGCCTTCGCTGCGGCGGCCTTGGCGTCATCGGAAAGTTTTGCCGACCCGACCAGGCGGTGCATGTCGTCGACCAAATGGCCGACCATGTGCACATGACCATCGGCATCGTCAAGATTTTTTTTGCCAAGCTCTTCTTTGACGTTCGCAGAAATCTTGATGAGTTCCGCCACAGCACCGGCGAGCGTGTCGTGAGCCGCATGCTCACCATGGTCATGGTCGTGATCATGATCATCGTGAGTGTCTTTCTTGCCATGACCGTGATCATGGTCATCCGACGCCTTCGCAGTCGCCAGTTTGGCTTGGGGCGCCTTCTGTGGTGCGCAGCCGCTTGCGAAAAAAAATCCTGCCGCCATCGTCGCGATCACCACCGCGGTTTCAGACTGCACCGTAAGCCTCACCATGACCAACCTCCTCGACGACAAACGATGACCGAGTTCGTAAATGCAATCCCTGTGCAACAACATCGTAGCGTCACCGTTCCAGAAGAGACAACCCGGTTCCCCACCAGGCCGCCGGGCGCGAGCCGGGGGGATGACGCACTAACGGGCTCCGCTGCATTCCACCGGGCTCGCGGCTCGCGGCTTGGTAATGGAGCACCTCCTCGGCTAATCATGGGTGTTTGCCATCCGCGGGTCGACCGGGGTCTGGTCGCGCTGCCGGGGCCGGCAACCGTGGCTGATGCAGCGGCGGCACCACATCGGCCGTAAGGCAGACAAGCGACCGTTCAGGGAGTTCGAGCGGCTTCGACACATTGACCAGCGGGCCGGCACCGCCCGGGAAGATGTCGTGGGGCGGCAGTTTGGCGGTTTCGACGAACACCCGCCAGGGCAGGCCGGCAATGACTGGCGACTGCGGAAAATGAAACGTGCGAGGCAGGCCGCCGGCATGACAGAAAATGAGCACGTGCCGGGGAGTTCCCTCGATGCCGCCAGCGGCGATGTCGGCCGCATCGTGGAGTTTCACAGCCGATGGTGCACTGAAGAAGCACGTCAGACTTGCGTCGGCGGCATACCAATCGACGTGTGTGCCATCCGGGGAGTACCACTCGACGTCGGGCAGCATGCCATCCGCCGACCGGCCGCCTTCCAGAAACGACCGCCGCCGCAGTGTCGGGTTGTCGAGCCGCAGACGGATCAATTCCCGAACGAACCGCACGAGATCCTGGTTCGTCTCGACGAGGCTCCAGTCAAACCACGAAATCTCGTTGTCTTGACAGTAGGCATTGTTGTTTCCCTGCTGAGTACGACGGCACTCGTCGCCAGACAGCAGCATTGGCACGCCCTGGCTGAGCAGCAGCGTGGCGAGCATGTTGCGAATCTGCCGCTCGCGAAGGCCCTCGATGTCAGCCCGCTTCGTGGGCCCTTCGATCCCGTAGTTGTCCGAAAAATTATTGTTGTCGCCGTCGCGGTTGCCCTCGCCGTTGATGTCATTGTGCTTCTCGCGATAGCTCACCAGATCGTTGAGTGTGAACCCATCGTGCGACGTCACAAAGTTGATCGAATGGAAGGGCTGGCGGCCGTCGTCGCCGTACAGATCGCTCGAGCCGGCAAGCCGCGTGGCGAGATGGCCCGTCTGGGCGAAGTCCCCCCGCCAGTAGCGCCGGACGTCATCCCGATAGCGGCCATTCCACTCGGCCCACCGCATGCTGGCAAAGGATCCCACCTGGTACGCTCCGGCCGCGTCCCAGGCCTCGGCGATGATCTTCGTGTCAGCGAGCATTGGGTCTTCCGTGATCACCTCGACGATCGGCGGGTTGGGGAGGATGTCGCCGTTGCGGTCGCGGGAGAGGATGCTCGCCAGATCGAACCGGAAGCCGTCGACGTGATAGGTATGCACCCAGTGCCGCAGACAGCGGAGGATCAACTCACGCACGATCGGATGGTTGCCGTTCACGGTGTTGCCGCACCCCGTGTAGTTACGGTAGTAGCGGCCCCCTTCGCTCAGCATGTAGTAGACGTGGTTTTCCAAGCCCTTGAAGGACAACGTCGGGCCGAGTTCGTTGCCTTCAGCGGTGTGATTGAAGACGACGTCGAGAATCACCTCGATCCCGGCTGCGTGGAGGGCCCGCACCATCTCCTTGAATTCGCGAACCTGGCAGCCTGGCTCCGTGCCCGCCGCATAGCCCCGGTGGGGTGCGAAGAAGGCCATCGGGTCATAGCCCCAGTAGTTGCGTCGGGCGGCCACTGCGCCGGAAGGCTCCTCCGTGGGAAACTCGTGCACCGGCATCAGCTCGACGGCAGTCACCCCCAGCGACTTGAGATACGGAATCTTTTCGATCACCCCAAGATACGTGCCAGGATGCTCGACACCGCTCGAGGGGCTCTCCGTAAACCCCTTCACATGCATCTCGTAGATCACCGTGTCGGCGAGGCCGCGGCGGAGATGGCGGTCTCCCTGCCAGTCAAACGAGTCATCGATGACCACGCACTTGGGCGGCCGCACGATCCCGTCGTCACCGGGTAGATAGGATCCGGCGAGGGCCTGGGCATACGGGTCGATGAGCCGGGCCTCGCCGTCGAACCGCTGTCCACGTTCGGGATCAAAGGGCCCGTCGGCCTGGAAGTGGTAGAGTTGCCCAGGCCTAAGGCCGGGCACGTAGATGCTCCAGATATCACCCCACCGATCCCTGGCCGGATCGAGGGCGATCACTTCGGCGGGCTCAGGATCCCCCACCGCGTCGTAGAGCAGCACCCGCATCGCCGTGGCTGACCGGCTGTAAACCACGAACTGGACGCCCTTGTCATGCAGCACCGCGCCGTAGGGCAGGGGATGGCTGAACTGGAACGCCGGCAGGGGCTGGCGACCGTGGGCACGCTTGGCGATCGTTTTGGGCGCCGTGGACTTGCGGGGTGGCATGGCAGTGGGATGATACCAGTTTCCTGCCCTCGAAAATGGATGAATCGTGTCAGGTGCCACCTATTCCAGCGCCGGAGTCAACCTCGAACTGTACGAGCAGGCAATGGCCCGCCTGCCGGCTCACATGCGGCGAACCCAATGCCCGCGAGTCCTGAGCGCCGAAGGGGGCTTCGCAGCCCTTTTTCAACTCGACTTCAACGGACTCTTTCGCCGCCGCTACCGCGACCCGCTGCTGGTCTCCTGCACCGACGGCGTGGGCACGAAGCTCAAGATCGCCGTCATCGCCGGTGTGCATGACACCGTCGGCATCGACCTGGTGGCAATGAGCGTCAACGATGCCCTCTGCACCGGCGCGGAGCCGCTCTTCTTTCTCGACTACATCGGGATGTCGCACGACGATCCGGCTCTGCTCGAAAAGATCGTAAAGGGCATCGCCGACGCCTGCGTGGAGTGCGAGTGCGCGCTGGTAGGAGGTGAGACCGCAATCCTTCCCGACATGTACCAGCGCGGTGAATACGATCTTGCCGGCTTCTGTGTCGGCGTGGTCGAGCGGAGGCGGCTTGTCGACGGATCCCACATCCAACCGGGCGACGTGGCCATCGGCATCGCCTCGAGCGGCCTCCACTCCAACGGCTACAGCCTCGTTCGGAAGGCCGTGTTCGAGATGGGTGGCCTATCCTGCCAGAGCCGTGTGCCAGAACTCGGCGACCGCACGGTGTCCGACATCCTGCTCACACCGACGCGGCTCTATGCACGGCCCGTGAAGTCGGTGCTGCGTCACTACCGCGTCAAGCAGGTGGTGCACGGGATCGCCCACATCACCGGTGGTGGACTTGCCGAAAACCTCGCGCGGGTCGTGCCGCCGTCGGTGCAGGTCGAGATTGATCATGGCAGCTGGCCGGTGCCGGGCGTCTTCGGCTGGGTGCAGCGGCTCGGCTCGATCGAGGCCGCCGAGATGGAACGCGTCTTTAACATGGGCATCGGCATGGTGCTGGTCGTCTCCCCCCACTATGCGACCAGCGTTCGGCACCAGTTGGCCGATTGCGGCCACGAAAGCTGGCAGATCGGCACCGTGCGAGCCGCTCGCTCTGATGAAGAGCGGGTCGTGCTGCGGTGACCAGTCGCGATCAGGATGTCTTGCTCGGGCAAACGGCCTCAGAATTTGTCCGGTCGGAGCACCTCGACGTCGGTGAAAAAAGCCACCATGGCGTAGTTGGAGTAGTAGCGTGTCTGCAGATGGCCCAGCAGCATTTCCGCCTGGGGCCGGTCGCAGATCACCTCGATGCGAATGTTTCGCGACTCATCCCACGAGGCATCGCGGACACCACGGCTTCCCTTGCCCCGCGCATCCGAAATCGTATAGCCGCGGATTCCCAGGCGGTCCATGTCACGGATCAGCACCTGCTCAATGCTCGCCTCGGTAAAGACGGTCAGCAGCGTTCGTTTCTCAGTGTGCATGCCCATGGCTTCGGCTCCTGTCAGGACTTCATCCACTGGCTCGCCATCCAGTGGTAGAGCGGGATGCCGAGCAGGATGTTGAAGGGAAACGTCACGCCGAGCGAGCCTGCCAAAGAAATTGCCGGATTGGCCTCCGGTACGGCGATCCGCATGGCCGCCGGCACGGCAATGTACGAGGCCGACGCCGCCAGGGTGGCCAGCATTGTGACCCCTCCCGGCGACAGGCCGAGCAGCAGCCCGGTGCCGATGCCAAGACAGGCCGAGACCAGCGGCATGCCCAGTCCGAATAGGACCAACGTGAAGCCCCGTCGCCGGAGTTCGCCAACCTGCCGACTCACGATCAGCCCCATCTCCATCAGAAACAATCCCAACACGGGCTTGAAGAGGTCGAAATAGAGGCCACGGATCGGCTGCAGACCCTGCGGCCCGCCCGCCCAACCGATCGCCATGCCTCCCAGAAGGAGGGTCACGCCCTTTCCCAGAAAAGCCTCGTGCCCAAGGGACCTCCAGTCAGTGTCACGGCTGATACCGCGAGCCAGCACGATGCCGACCAGGATGGCCGGAATCTCCATCACGGCCAGCAAGACGGCCAATTGCGGCTCAACATCGAGCCCCCGCGAAGCCAGCCAGGCTGCGGCCACGGCAAACGTGGCGACACTGACCGAGCCATAGTGAGATGCCATCGCAGCCGCATTGGGGCGATCGAAATGAAAGAGTGTCCGTAGCCCAGCGTACGCGAGAAGTGTCAGCAAGACGCCCAAGACCACCACCGCAACAATCTGCGGCAACAGCGGAAGCAGCGGCTGCGTGGCAAGCCCTTGCCCGCCCTTGAGGCCGATCGCGAGCAACAGAAATATGGACAATGAGTCGTAGAGGGTACTGGGAAGTTTCAGATCGGAGCCGAGCAGACCGGCCACAAATCCGAATAAGAAAAAAAGAATGACAGGGTCCATGACGGGCTCTCAGGGTGGCGACAGCAACGAACCCGGCTGCCATCCGAGTGATCGCTCACCGTTCGACAGCCTGACTAGGGCGCGAAGCAGCGCGAGTTACACCCGGTCGCGACGGACCGGCATCGCGAATTGCCGAGAGCACCTGCGACTCGGTGATCAAATCCCGAAGCACGATCGGATCCGGCGGCGACTCTCCAGATGGGGCGGCCGGAAACACCGCCAGCACCGGGATCGACTTGCTCTGCAGGGTTGCGAGCATTTCCTTTATTTCCGGCGAGCCGTCCGTCCAGTCAGCCAGCATCGGCACGATCCGATTCTCATCGATCGCCGACTTCACCTTCCGCGTCTCGATTGCCGTGGCGAGATTGAACTTACAGGTCGGACACCAGTCGGCTGAAAAGTCAATCAGCACCGTCGCCCCGTCGCGTCGCAGATCCGCGAGCCGCTGGCGGGAGAAGGGCTCCCACTCGATCACCGACTTCACCGGTCCGAGGAAGAAGAAGGCGAGCGAGCCAATCACCGTGGCCAGAGTCGCCGCCTGCACCCACCGCCCAAAGCCGATCGTGCCGCCATTGGCTTCCTGTGCCTTGCCCACCCACCAACACGCGGCCCAGATGCCAATGAGCATCGTGAATGTCGGCACGAAATAGTCGTGGCTCAGGAACGTGAAGAGGTAGGCCACGGTGCCGAGCATGACGAACCCGAGGATTTCCTTGAACGTGCCCATCCAGGCACCAGGCCTGGGCAGAAATCGAACAATCGCGGGAAACAGTCCGACGAGGATGTACGGCAGGGCCATTCCAGTGGCGATCGCCCCAAACACGGCGTACGTCACGCTCGTCGTTTGCGTGAGCGTGAAGCCGAACACCGGGCCGAGAAAAGGGCCGCTGCACGGCGTTGCCAGCACGGTGCTCAAGACACCCTTGAGAAACGAGCCGGCCGGCCCCTCTTGCGACTGCACCTGCCCGGCTTTCTCGCCGATGAAGCCCGGGATTGGCAGTTCCCACACGCCGAGGAAGGAGAGCGCGAAGGCAAACACGATGCCCGCCATCGCGACGTTGAATCTCCACGACGTGAATTGCTCGCCCCAGGCGAGGTTGCTTTCAGCAAGCCCGACGTTGGCCGCCACGCTCAGCGTGGCCAAGACGAAAAACACCGCATACAAGCCTGCGCAATACCACATATTCAGTTGCAGCACCTCGCGGCGGGCCTTGCCCGACTGCTGCGCAAACGACATCAGCTTCAGCCCCAGCACAGGAAGCACGCAGGGCATCAGATTGAGGATCAGCCCGCCAAGCAAACCGGCCAGCAAGGCCGCTGGCAGCGACAGCGGGAGCGTCGCGTCGACGCTCGGGGCAGCCGGCATCGCAGTGAGCGTCGGCTCCGGCGGCATGGATGAGGCGAGCTCGATCTCGGCCGGGGCACGAGCGGCTTCGGCATACCGTGCCTCGACAAATTCAATTCGGGCATCAACCGGATTTTCCCCCGCTGGAATGGTGGCCCTGAGGCGCGCTGCCCAGGGAGGGTCGCACGTGGTGTCGCTGCAGGTCTGGAAGCCGATGATCGCGTCGATGGATCGTGGCTCATCCGCCGCGGCATCAGCCACCGATTCCAGGAGCATTTCAAACGTCACCGGCCCCTCGACTGCCCCTGCTGCGGCCAACTCGATCGACGTTGCGGCCTTGACCTCCGTGGCAGAAAGCCGTGTGGCTCGGACGATCCTCGAGTCACCAGCCGTAGCGTCGGGCAATGAGACGATGGTGGGCTTGCCCTGACCGACATCACTCGCGGCAGTCGAAGCCGGCTTGTAAAGATGCCAATGGTCGTCGGGCAGCAGCCTGATCACGAGCGGCCAGGCGAGCCCGCCGCCGGCACGACACACCGGCGGCCTGAACGATGCCTCGAGCCGCACATGCCCTCGCTCTGGTGCATGACTGGCGGCAACCGGCTTCACGGCCGCCGCCCGAGACGCCACGTCGCAGGTCGCCGTGAAAGAAATTGTTTCTGGCGGCGTGCACGACGTGTCTTGGCATAGCTGCAGACTCACGGTGCCGTGCACGTCGGCAGCTGTTCCCGCGGGATTCGTCTCCAACGGCACCCGCCACGTCACCCGCCCATGATGCTCTTCCAGCACGAGCCCCTGCCACGACGGCACGTCATCAACCCGCCGCCGGTCGGGCTCCACGTCGGGGCGAAAACTGCCCGCCGGACGCTGCGGCGAATCGTCAGCCACGACGATCTTCGTCGCCTTTGGGCCGCCCGCCTTCGCGGCGTCTTTTCCCTGTTCGAGAGAATAGAGGTGCCAGCCGTCCTCGATCGTGGCGGTGACCGCGAGAACGTCAGCCTTTCCGCCACCGCCGGGCTCGAGCACTGCCGAGATCGCAACAGGGCTTCCTAACTCGTCAGCAATACCGGCCAACGGGCTGAAGAGATCACTTCCCGGCCCGGGCTCGACACCAGGCGGCGCGGCCTGCGCCGCAAATGCCACGCAGATGAACCAGGCCACGACGGCGCCCGTGATACCGCTCCATGTTGCCGCACGCCCTGCGGCTGCCCACGTACAAAATACTCTCATACAAAAAAGTGTAGTGTCGTGGATTTTTCGCGGTCAATCGCGATTGAGGCCACTGTCTTAGAACGCCTGCGACACGCCCCTCGCGAGGCTTCGCACCGCGACTGGCAAAGCCGAGAGCAGGAATTCGACCCGCGCTTCCAATTTTCTTCTATCGGCAAATGAGCGGCTCTCCTCCACGATCCACCGAAACCAGTTGTCGAGCCCGAAGAGAATGCCGGTATCACGCAGGAACGGCACCAGCGACACCTCGTCGCCAGAGAGCGGGCAGAGAGCAGAATAGGAATCGAGAAACACTCTCATCGTCTCTTGATCCACCGCCCAGCTTCCCATGAGGCGCGCGACGTCGGTGGCGGGAGTGTCAATGCCGGCGGTATGCCAGTCAATTATGCCTGTCACCTGCTCGCCGGCGAACAGCACGTGATCGCTCCAGACGTCGCGAAGCACCGGTTGCATGACCAGCAATCGTGACTCCCACTCCGCCACCCGGGTGACCGCCTGCCTGCCGTCGGCTGCTGCGAAAATTGCGATGGCCCGCTCAAACGTTTCGCGGAGCGGCCCACGATATCGTGCATCGAGCCGCGTTGCCCACGGCCGCGCCAGGAGATCACGAGCCCGGGCCACGCGGTGCAGCACACCCGGTGAATGGCCAACCCGCCGCGGGCACGTGGGCCACGCCGCTGCCGCTCGATGGACCCGCGCCAGCACATCACCTGCCGCCGCAGCCTGTCTTCCCGACGGCTTCGTGGTCGGGCTGCCGGGCATCCATTGCAGCAGCTCCCAGAGTATGCCGCCTTCATCGGCCTGCAGTGTCGCACCGTCCTGCCCAGTCGAAGGCATGGGCACCTGCAGAACACCGGCGGTGCGCACATGCAGCATGAATGCATGGACCCACGAGGCATGTTCACGGCTCACCGAAGCCGCGACACTCTTGAGGACGAATCGGTGGGTGTCATGGTCGACAGCCCATGCACGACTCCCGCTGAGGCCTCCTGCCAACAGCGTGGCCGCGACGTCGGCCCCGCACCACCGTCGGCACATCGCTCGAGGAAACACGTCGCTCGCCTCAGACACACATCACCCGGAAAACTGGTTCGCGAGCCGAATCGATGCTACCCTTCGATGACTGGTCGCGGCAGCACCTGCCGACGGCCTCCCCAGGAGATCGGTTGATGAGAGGCACAAATTGGAACTGGCGAGTTGTCATGCGTGTCGTGGCAGCGATGGTGGTGGCCGGTGGCGGGGTGGCCCGGACCGAGGAACCCAAGAAGCCCGACGACAAGCCGGCAGTCAAGAGCGACGATGCCCAGGCCGCACCCGTGGCCAACGCTTCGCAGAAGCCGTTTGCCGTACTCCTCAAGGATGCCGCGCGACTGCCGGGGTTGATCACCCTCCACCAAAAGGAGGGCAAGGTCTATGCCGAGCTCCCGAACTCCCTGTTTGGCAAGGACTTTTTCGTGTCGATCTCGATCGCCCGTGGCATCGGCGAAAGCTCGTTGCTCGGCGGCATGAGCTGGGGCTTCGGTGACGACTGGGTGTGGCAGTTTCGCAAGGTCGACGACACCATCCACGTCATCCGAAAAAATGTCCGCTTTTTCGCCGATGCCGGTAGCCCTGAGGCGAAAGCTGTCGATCTGGCCTACACCGACAGCGTGCTCTTCGCGGTGCCGATCATGAGCACGAGCCCTGCGGGGGGCCACGTCATCGATCTGGGATCGATCTTCTTTACAGACTTACCGCAGATCTCGAACGCGCTTTCAGGGTTTTCGTTTGCCCGCGACCGCACCACGTGGGCGAGCGTGAAGGCATTCCCCGACAACGTCGAATTGCAGGTGGCGGCAACCTACGCATCCAGCGGAAAGACGCAGATCGACACGGTGCCCGATAGTCGCGGCGCCACGATCACCGTTCACTACTCACTGAGCCTGCTGCCGCAAAACGCCTACAAGCCGCGGCTCGCCGATGACCGCGTGGGGTACTTCGTGACGGCGCTGAAAGATTTTTCCCAGAGCGTCGACGAGGACCGGTTTGTCCGATACGTCAATCGGTGGAATCTCGAGAAGGCAGACCCGGCAGCGGAACTGTCACCGCCCAAGAAGCCGATCGTGTTTTGGATCGAAAACACCGTTCCCTTCCGCTACCGGCAGCCGATTCGCGAAGGGATCGAAGCGTGGAACGTCGCCTTCGAGAAGGCCGGCTTCGCCAGTGCCATCGAGGTTCGGCAGCAGCCCGACAAGACCGACTGGGACCCGGAAGACGTCAACTACAACACGTTTCGCTGGATCACCGCTGGGGCGAGCTTTGCCATGGGGCCATCGCGTGTCAACCCGCGGACCGGCCAGATCCTCGATGCCGACATCATCTTCGATGCCGATTTCCTGCAGTTCTGGCGGACGCAGTATGAGACGTTCACCCCGCAGTCGATCGCAGCCCTCACCGGGGGCGGGCCGCCGACCAGCCGGCTTCATAGTGGTCATGGCCCTTGCTGTGCCGCCTGCACCCTCTTCGATGGCCATGCACGGGAGACGGCGCTCGCCGCGACGATGCTGGCGGCGACAGCCGAGCCGGGCCTGTCAGAGAAGGAAAAGGAGAAGGTCGTGGTGCAGGGCCTCAAGCTCGTGACGATGCACGAAGTGGGCCACACGCTCGGCCTCCGGCACAATTTCAAGGGCACCGCCTACCGGAGCCTGGCCGACTTCAACGATGTCTCAAAGACCCGCGAGAACGGCGGCAGCACGAGCGTGATGGACTACATCCCCGTCAACATCGTGCCGCCTGGCAACACACAGGGTGACTACTACGCCACGGCGCTCGGCCCCTATGACCTGTGGGCGATCGAATACGGATACAAACCGCTCCCCGGTGGTTCCCCTGAAGGAGAGCGCGCCGAATTGGAAAAAATCGCCGGCCGTAGTGGCGACCCGGCGCTCGCCTTCGCCACCGACGAGGATACCGAGGGCAATGATCCCGACCCGTTCTCCAACCGTTTCGACCTCGGCAAGGATCCGCTCGAGTTTGCCACACTGCGAGCCGATCTGGTGGCTGCGGTGATGCCGAAGATCGTCGACCGCCTGGCCATGGTCGATCCCAAGACCGGTGAAGGGGGCTACAACCGTGTACGTCAGGCCTTCGGCGTGCTGCTTTCGGCTCACGGCCAGGCCATGCACTTTGCGTCACGACTCATCGGCGGTCTCGAGACGTCACGAAGCCACAAGGGGGATGACAACGCGGCCCCTCCGTTTCGGGTCATCTCCGTACAGCAGCAGCGGGACGCCCTCACGCTTCTCGAGAAGCGGATGTTTGCCGCTGAGCCCTTCAACTTCCCTCCGTCTCTCCTGAATCAGCTTGTGGCCACGAAATGGCTGCACTGGGGTGCGACGCCAGTGCCACGGGAGGATTACGCGATCCACGACGTGGTGCTGATGTGGCAGGACCGCATCCTCGGCAACCTCCTCGACCCCGCCACGCTGTCGCGGATCCGCGACAGCGAACTGAAGGTGGCGGCCGACGAGGATGCCTTCACTACCGCCGAACTGCTCGATCGGCTCACCAAGGCGATCATGCAGGAGGTCGAGACGATCGGACCGGGCGACTTCACGCCCCGCAAGCCGGCCGTAGCCAGCCTGCGGCGCGGACTGCAGCGGGCGTATGTCACGCGGCTCGCGGGCCTGGCGATGGGCTCGGCGCCATCGCTCCCCGATGCCCAGGCGCTGGCCACGATGCACCTGCGGTCGATCAAGGATTCGCTCGAGGCGGTGGTGGCCAAGGATGACGTGAAGCTCGACGACGTATCGCGGGCTCACCTGGCAGAGCTGCAAGCCCGGATCGAGGCGGTTCTCGATGCCGACCTGAACCTCTCCCGCCCCTAGCAGAAAGAAATCGATGCGGCTCGTGATGGCGGTGGTGAAGCCGGCCCAGGTGGAGGCGGTGCGGCGTGCCTTGGCTGCGGTGCAGGTGACGAGGCTGACGATCTGCGACGCGCAGGGCTATGATGAGATTGGGGGCAGGCTTGTGCAGCAGGCCTGCCTGGAAATTGCCGTCAATGAAGACTTCGTGGATCGCACGGTGAAGACGATCGCCGCCGCACTGGCTTCCGCCGGCACAGCCCCGGAGGCTCAGATCCTGGTCATGCCCATCGACGAGGCGGTGCAACTCTACCGTACGGTCCGTGGGCCGGAGGCCATGTAGTCGTTCCTGGGACTCGATGGACAGAGCGGAAGGGCAGGGGAAGCGTCGATGGATGAACAACGTCAGATTTTGTTGGTTTCACCCGACCTGATGTCGACAAGTCGGATCGCGGGGCTGGCCCGGTCCGCCGATGCCCGCGTGGAAACGCTGCGGAGTCTCGACGAGACACCCAAGGGCGGCCCCTTCGCGATCGCCCTGATCGATTTGCAGGCCTTGGAAGGGGACGCGGCAGTGATCGTTGCCCGCGTGCGGGCCATCCTGGAAACGCTCCCTGCTCAGGCCGAAACCCCGTTTCGCCTCATCGCCTACGGGCCGCATGTCCACAAGCAGCGGCTCGAGGACTCGACCGCCGCCGGTGCCGACGCCGCCGTGAGCCGCGGTGAACTGCTCGGTGGATTTGCCGGACTCATCAACCGCTGGACCGACTGATCTACGCCGCCGGTTCGTCGAGGACGACCTCGTCGAGTTCCGTGCCATCGACGTCTTGCCGCAGCAGCAGGTAGGCGGCGGTGGCGATCGACCAGAAGTAGCCCCAGCCAAAAGATCCCAGGAGCCACTCGAGGCCTCGGGTCCAGAAAGCCAGCGCCTTCACACCCCAGGGCTCGCTGCATCCGCTGCCAGTGGTGCATATCCGTACGCCGTCGAGAATGGCTGCCGTACGGTCATGCCCCATCCCGAAGCTGGCGGCCCACAGGGCAAGCGTGCCGGTCGCGTCAGCCAGCACGCCGGCCGCGGCAAAGGCGGGAATCGCGACCACCAGCGCCACGAAAGCGTAAAACGCAACGTGGAGCGGCCGCTGGTAGAAGTAGGAAAACGCGGTTGAAATTGCCTGGAAACTGTCGCCTCGCTCGACCCCGACCGTCGCCACCATCAGCGGCCACGCGGCCACGACACCGATCGCGAGGATCGCCAGCACCACCGCGCCGGCCAGCACGAGCGGCCAGATCGCCCCGGCCAGAGCCAGACCGATATCCGTCCGCATGAGGAGGCCCAAGAGGGCTCCGGGGATTGCGAGGGCGAGGATTCCGATGAGAACGAATGCGACTGCGTTGAACGCGGAGAGCCAATGTTGGGAGCCGTAGCGAATTCCACCGATGAGCCCCGGCGTCTCCTCGCCGACCAACGAGACCGCCACATGCCGCACGATGGCCGTACCAAAGATCGACCAGACGAGCACAAACCAGCCAATGCGGGCGAGGGCTCCACCCACCTCGCGGAGTGTCGCCGATGGACTGAAGGGGAGGGCCACCAGTCGCAGCACGTTGCCACCAGTGGCGGGCAGGAGATCGGCCGCGGCCCGGAGCGCCGGCACGGCATGGGCGCTTGGGGAGAGGCCGGGGGCGGGTGGGGCCAGCGGTTGCATCTCCATGGCGACATTGCTCGCGGTGGCACCGCCGGCCAATCCCAGGCTGTCGGCCACCGACCAGCCAGCCCAGGTGGCGAGGGCACCGAGCGCAGCGAGCAAAATCACTGACGGCGAGAAGGCGGCACCGGCGGCACGAAACAGAAGCCACCACGGGAGCGCCTCACTCCATTGAATCTCGTGCACGACGCGACTGGATGATGGTTCATTGCCGGCTGCCATAAGGCCCTCGCGGGTCGGGGAAGGATTTGTGGCAGAGTATACGGGGCAACAACTTTTCCCAACACAGCCGCCAGGCGCAAGTCGGCGGGATGACGCACCAATCAACGCCGCCGCAGCCCCCGGGCTTGCGCCCGGGGCTTTCTCAAGGATGGGACCGCCCGCCTGGAGGGCGGGCTTACGAGAGCGACCGGAGGGTCGCCAAGAAACCCGAGGCCAGGATGGCGAGGGTTTCGTAAAGCAAGCCGCAAGCCGGCGGGATGACGCCGAAACGAGCCCCGCTATCGCCCAGCAATCGTCTTATTCACTCCCCGTCGGCCTCATCTGCATCGGGCTTTTTGACGTCGGGCACGGCGTACGATTCGTCGAGCCAGCGGCCGAGATCGATCAGCCGACACCGGTCGCTACAGAAGGGCACCGTCGGGGTCTTCTCGAGGTCGACCGGGGCGTCACAGACGGGACATTGTGGCATGGCAGGCCGAACCGTTGTTCGGTCATTCAGACTTTTTCTCGGAACTTTTCTTGTCGCCGCCCTTGTCACCGCCCCCCTCCGACTTCTTGCCGGAGTCGGCGGCGGCAGCCTTTTTGTAGGAGTCGCTGCGGTAGTCGGTCTTGTAAAAGCCCGATCCCTTGAACACGATCGCCCCGCCCGTGCCGATCAGGCGGCGCAACTTCTTCTTGCCACACTCAGGGCAGGTCTTCTTCACGCTGTCGGTCATCGACTGGAACAGCTCGAAGGCATGTCCGCAGCCGTCACACACATAATCATAGGTGGGCATGGGAAACGGTCTCTCCTTTCTTGATCATGGTGTGGATCGCTGCTCCGTGGCGACGATCACCTGCGCCGGTCGCACCACGCGCTCGTGAAGTTTGTAGCCACGGCTGGCGGTTCCGACGATCGTGCCAGGGGGGGCGGCAGCCGTGGGCTGCTGCAGGATCGCGTCGTGCACGTTCGGATCGAAGGCGGTGCCATCAGTGGCAATCGTGTTGCAGCCGTGTGAATCAAGCACCTTCTCGATCTGCTGGGCGGTCATCCGGAAGCCCGACCGGAGACTCTCGACATCGGCGGTGGTCGCCGTCGCCTCGATAGCCCGCAACACGTTGTCGAGCACTGGGAGCAGATCCCGCAACAGATCGATCTCGCGGTACCGCTGGGCCTCTTCGTATTCCCGACGGGCCCGCTTTCGGAAGTTTTCCAGTTCGGCCTGTGTGCGGAGGAGCCGCTCCTGGGCCTCGGCCAGCTGGTGCTCGATCGACGAACCACCCGCTGCGTCCTCCTGCTCCGCCGCCCGGGCCGACTCTGCCGCCTCTGTCTCTCGATCATCGTGGTGGTCGTCGCTCATGTCGCCTCCTGATCGGCGGTCTTTTCACCGCCCTGAAAATACTCGGCCAGCCGGCTGAAGAAACTCGACCGCCGCGGGCTCACGGCCTTCTGCTCCTCGGCAGCAAACTCACGGAGGAGTTGTTCCTCTCGCGGGGTAAGAGTCTTCGGTACCTCGACCTCGACGTGCACGTGCAGATCGCCGATGCCCCGCCCGCGGATTTCCGGCATGCCCATGCCACGCACGCGGATGACGTCGCCGGGCTGGGTCCCCCGCTTCACCTCGAGCGGCTTGGCCCCGTCAAGCGTCGGCACCTCGATCGTGGCTCCGAGCGCTGCCTGACAGAATGTGATGGGCACGCGGCAATGAAGGTCGCGGCCATCCCGCATCAGGAACGGATGCTCTTCAATGACGATCGAACAGTAGCAATCTCCCGGAGGACCCCCGTGGGCCCCCGGCTCGCCTTCACCCGCCAGTCGCACACGAACATCGTTGTCGACCCCGGCGGGAATCGTCACCTTCCGCTCGACGTGCTCTTCGGTGACACCGGCTCCGCCACAGGCCGAGCATTTTTCACGGATCACGCTCCCCGCACCACGGCAGGCGGGGCAGGTGGTCTGGAGGCGAAATACCCCGGCCGACTGGATCACCTGCCCTTGCCCGCCGCAATACTCGCACGCTTGCGGCTGCGTACCCTTCTTGGCACCACTCCCGTCACAGCCGGCGCATGACTCATGGCGGGTGAATGCCACTGTACGGGTCGTGCCGCGGGCCGCCTCTTCGAGCGACAAGGTGACGGAGCAAGCCACGTCGCGGCCCTGGCGGGCACGGTTGCCACGCCGGCGGCCGCCGCCTCCAAAGGCATCGCCAAACACGCCGCCCCCGAAGAGGTCGCCGAAGGCCTCAAAGATGTCGGAGATGTCGTTGAACTCATGCCGCCCGCCCCCCTGCACGCCGGCATGACCGTAGCGGTCGTAGCGGCCCCGCATCTGCTCGTCGGAGAGCACTTCGAACGCCCGCGCCGCCTCTTTAAACTTTGAGGCCGCCTCGTCGTTGCCCGGGTTCTTGTCGGGGTGGTACTTGATCGCCAGCTTCCGATACGACGCCGTGATCTGGGCGGACGTCGCCGTCCGCTCGACCCCAAGCACCTCGTAGTAGCAGCGCTGGTCGATCACCTCACGGTGCCTTCGGGCTTCGGCTTCTTCGCCTCGTCCTTCTCCAGATTGGTGACGAGGGCCTCGGTGGTGAGCATGAGTCCGGCAATGCTGGCGGCGTTGGTGAGCGCCACCCGCACGACCTTCACCGGATCGATGATTCCGGCCTTGAGCATGTCGACGTATTCACCCTTGTTGGCGTCGTAGCCAACGTTGACCGCCTTGCCGGCCACCTCGTCGGCCACGACGGCACCGTCAAGTCCGCCGTTATCGGCAATCTGCCGGATCGGGGCCTCGAGCGCGTGGAGAACGATGTCGACGCCGATCTTCTCGTCACCCTTCGCCTGACTGCGGGCCTTCTCCACCGCTTCTTTGCAGCGGATAAGCGCCACACCACCACCGGGCACGATCCCTTCCTCGACGGCCGCCCTCGTGGCGTGCAGCGCATCCTCGACACGCGCCTTCTTCTGCTTCATTTCGGCCTCGGTGCCTGCCCCGACGCTGACGATCGCAACGCCGCCAGTGAGCTTCGCCAGCCGCTCCTGCAGCTTTTCGCGGTCGTACTCGCTCTCGGTATTCTCGATCTGGTTGCGGATTTGCTGCACGCGGGCCTTCACGTCTCCCTGCTTTCCGGCCCCCTGCACGATCGTGGTCTCGTTCTTGTCGATCGTGATCGTCTTGGCACTGCCCAGGTGGGAGAGATCGAGATTCTCGAGTTTGAGACCGAGATCCTCGCTGATCAACGTGCCGCCGGTGAGTGTGGCGATGTCGCCGAGCATCGCCTTACGGCGGTCACCGAAGCCGGGGGCCTTGGCGGCAGCGACGTTGAGAATGCCACGCAGTTTGTTGACGACGAGCGCCGCCAGGGCGTCGCCATCGACATCCTCGGCGATGATCAGAAGCGGCTTGCCAGACTGAGCTACCTTCTCCAGCAGCGGCACGAGATCGCGGAGGTTCGAGATCTTCTTCTCGTGGATGAGGATCAGGGCGTCCTCGAGGAGGCAGTCCATCTCCGCCGGCCGATTGATGAAGTAGGGCGACACGTACCCCTTGTCGAACTGCATGCCGTCGACGAACCGCACCGTCGTCTCGGTCGTCTTGCCCTCCTCAACCGTGATCACGCCGTCCTTACCGACCTTTTCGAGCGCCTCCGCAAGCAGGTCGCCGATCGCCCGATCGTTGTTGGCGCTGATTGCGCCGACCTGGGCGATCTCCTCGGGCCGCTCGACCCGCTTGGCGATCTCCATCAGCCGGCCGACGGCCGCGGCCACGGCCTTCTCGATGCCCCGGCGGACTGCTGTGGGATTGCTCCCGGCCGCGACGTTGCGGATACCCTCACGAAAGATGGCCCGCGCCAACACCGTGGCCGTGGTCGTGCCGTCACCCGCCAGGTCCGACGTCTTCGAGGCCACCTCGTTGACCAGCTTGGCCCCCATGTTCTCGAAGGGGTCTTCCAGGTCGACCTCCTTGCTGACGGTCACGCCGTCCTTGGTGACGGTCGGGCCGCCAAACGACTTGTCGATGATGACGTTGCGGCCGGTGGGCCCCATCGTCACGGCGACGGCACTGGCGAGTTTCTCCACGCCCTTGAGCATCTTGGCGCGGGCGTTGTCGTCGAACATCAGTTGCTTGGGCACGACTGGAATCTCCTCGAAAGACGTTGGCGGGCTGGGTTTGGGTTTGAGAAGTGGCTGAGACGAACTACGACAGGACCTTGGCGAGAATGTCGGATTCCCGCAGGATCTTGACCTCATGGCCGTCGACCTCGATGTCGCTGCCCGAATACTTGCCGTAGATCACCTCGTCGCCGACGGCGACCGACAGGCTGGCCCGTTGGCCGCTTTCAAGCAGCTTGCCGGGGCCAAGCGCCAGGACATGACCTCGCTGCGGCTTCTCCTTGGCCGAATCGGGCAGCACGATACCGCCGGCGGTCCGCTCTTCGGCCTCTACCGGCTCCACGACCACACGGTCCTCAAGGGGACGAATTTTCAGGTTCTTTGCCATCGGTGATGTTCTCCAAAAAAGGAATGAAAGGTTCGCGTGTCCAATTTCACATCATGCCGCCCATGCCACCCATACCGCCCATGCCGGGCATGCCGCCGCCCATGCCACCCATTCCGTGGTCATGACCGTCGCCGGCCGGCTCTTCCTCCTCCTTGGGGATCTCGGTAATGAGGGAATCGGTCGTGAGCAACAAGGCCGCCACACTGGCGGCGTTTTGCAGGGCTGTCCGCACGACCTTCGCCGGGTCGATCACCCCCGCAACGACAAGGTCGCAATACTCTCCCTTGTCAGCGTCGTAGCCGTCGTTCTTGCCCTTCATCTGACGAACGCGATTGACGACGACCGACCCGTCGAGGCCGGCGTTGGTGGCAATCGCCTCGAGCGGATAGCGAAGGGCGTTCCGAACGATCGACGCCCCCATCTTCTCGTCGCCCTCGAGGTCGAGTTTCTCGATCGCCTTCTCGCTGCGGAGCAGCGCCACGCCACCCCCCGGTACAATGCCCTCGGCGAGAGCCGCCTGGGTCGCGCTCTTGGCGTCTTCGATGAGAGCTTTCCGCTCCTTCATCTCGGTCTCGGTCGCCGCGCCAACGTTGATCTGGGCCACGCCACCTGCGATTTTCGCCAGCCGCTCCTGGAGCTTCTCGCGGTCATAGTCGCTGGTTGTGGTAGCGATCTCGGCACGGATCTGGTTGGCCCGACCGTCAATGGCGTCCTTGGTGCCGGCGCCGCTGACGATCGTCGTGTTTTCGGCCTCGATGATGACCTTCTTCGCCCGGCCGAGGTCGGACAACTTTACCGAATCGAGTTGGATGCCGAGGTCCTTGAAGATCGCCTGCCCGCCCGTGAGCACGGCCAGGTCGCCCATGATCGCCTTGCGGCGGTCGCCGTAGCCGGGAGCTTTCACGGCCACCGACTGCACGATGCCCCGCAACTTGTTCACAACGAGCGTCGCGAGCGCCTCGCCGTCGACGTCCTCGGCGATCACCACCAGCGGCTTGCCCGCCTTGCTGATCGCCTCGAGCAGCGGCACGAGGTTTTTGGCGCTCGAAATCTTCTCCTCGTAGATGAGGATGTAAGGATTTTCCATTTCGCAGACCTGGCTCTCGGCATTGGTCACGAAGTGGGGCGAGAGAAAACCGCGGTCGAACTGCATGCCTTCGACGACATCCACACTCGTCTCCGACTGCTTTCCTTCTTCGACGGTGATCACGCCGTCCTTGCCGACCTTCAGGAAAGCTTCGGAAAGCACGTTGCCGATCGTGGCGTCGTTATTGCCGGCGATCGTCGCGATCTGCATCAGTTCCTTCTTGTTTTTCTCGTTGATCGGCGTCGCAATGGCGAGGACTGCCTTGCCAACCGCCTCGACCGCCTTGTGAATACCCCGCGAAAGGGCCATCGGGTCGGCCCCGGCGGCAATCATCTTGAGCCCTTCGCGAAAAATGGCCTCGGCCAACACGGTCGCCGTCGTCGTGCCGTCGCCGGCTACGTCATTGGTTTTGCTGGCAGCTTCCTTCACCAGCTGTGCACCGAGGTTCTCATACGGATCCTCGAGATCGATATCCTCGGCGACGGTGACGCCATCCTTGGTCACCTTGGGGGAACCCCAGCCCTTGTCGAGCACCGCATTGCGACCGCGGGGGCCGAGCGTGCTTTTCACGGCACGGGCGAGTTTGGACACGCCTGCAAGCAACGGCTGGCGGGCCTCATCGTCGAACACCATCTGTTTGGCCACGGGAGACTCCTCTTGAAAACGTGACTGGTTTGGCAGCCAATCCTCGGGATGCCGGGTAGGAAAGCAAGCCGCGTGCCGCGAACGGCCGAAGGAGGTCAGTTTGTGGTTTCTCGCGGTGTTTTCCGGAGGGAAAAAGCCAGCCTGGCGAAATCAACAGCGCGGCAAGACGGCAGGGAAATGCCTTTTTGGCAGAAGGCC